>JBKCVH010000272.1:0-16431 GCA_046317675.1 Burkholderiales bacterium | reverse complement strand
CACGCGGTAGCTGATGGCGCGGTCGTTGTAGAGCGAGGCAAACACCTCGTGCATCTTGTGCAGCACGTCCTCAATGCCAACCACATTGAGAAAGGTTTCTTGCTGACCGGCAAAACTGGCATCCGGCAAGTCTTCCGCGGTGGCCGAGGAGCGCACGGCGAAAGAGCCATTGCCGGCTGCGTCCAACTCCGCAAATGCCTGGCGCACGGCTGCATCGAGCGCAGCAGGAAATGGCTGCGCCATGACCCAGCCCCGAATCTCGGCGCCCGCCTCCGCGAGCGCACGAACGTCATCGGTGTCGAGGCTTTCTAGGCGGGCAGTGATGCGGTCGGACAAGCCGTTCAAGGCCAAGAATTCACGGAACGCATGCGCCGTGGTGGCAAAGCCACCGGGCACCCGAACGCCGGATTCGCTGAGCTGGGAGATCATTTCGCCGAGGCTGGCGTTTTTTCCGCCAACGACCTCGACGTCGTCCATCCTTAAATGATCAAACGGGACGACCAAGGCGGTCGGCTCAAATCGTGTAGACATGGGAAAGTTCCTAGAGGGTTGAAAACCTGGGGCGAACGCAAGCACACGCCGCCCGGCGTGTTGGACTTTTTGTAGGGGCGGTCGTGCATCAGCTTGCGGCGTAAATTGGTGCCGATTCTAGGGATCGGCCCGTACCATGGAAACCGCTCGTAACCCACAGAAGCCCAAGATGCCCAATCGCACCGTGTACTTTCTATCGGACGGCACCGGGATCACCGCCGAAAACTTCGGCAATTCGATCTTGGCGCAGTTCGAAGGCAAGTCTCGCCACGTCCGTCGCCCCTTCATCGATTCCGCCGAAAAGGCCTATGAAGTGGTGCGCGAGATCAATGAAGTCAGCACCCAAGAAGGCCGCCGAGCGGTGGTGTTTGCCACGCTGGTGAACCGCGAGGTGCTGGACATCGTGCGCGAGCATTGCCGAGGCTTGCTGCTGGATATGTTCGGTGCATTCATCGCGCCGCTTGAAGAGGAGTTTGGCCTCAAAAGCAACCACCGGGTAGGGCGTTTTTCTGATGTTGCCAAGAGCCAGGAATACCACGACCGCATCGAGGCCATCAATTTCAGCCTGGCGCACGACGATGGTCAAAGTGCGAAGAACCTAGCAGCCGCCGATGTGATCTTGGTCGGTGTGTCACGCAGCGGAAAAACACCGACTTCGCTTTACCTCGCCATGCAGCATGGCATCAAGGCCGCCAACTACCCTTTGATTCCGGAAGACTTCGAGCGCAGCAAGATCCCCGGCTCGCTGGCTGAACACCGCAAGAAGTGCTTTGGGCTGACCATTGACCCAGAACGGCTGGCCCAAATTCGCAATGAGCGCCGCCCTGGCAGCAAGTACGCCGACTTGATGAACTGCCGCTACGAGATCAACGAAGCCGAGCGCATGATGAAACGCGAAGGCATTGCCTGGCTCTCCAGCACGCACAAGTCGATTGAAGAAATCGCCACCACCATCCTGCGAGATATCAGGCCGGACCGATTGATTTACTAGCCTCGTACAGGCAAATGGCGGCGGCGGAAGCCACGTTGAGCGACTCTTCGCCCCCGGGCTGCGCAATGCGCAGCGTGCGATCACAGCGCGCCAGCAAGCTCTCACTCAGCCCCTGGCCTTCGTGACCAAATAGCCATGCAGCAGGGTGCGGCAGCGGCGCGTCGCCCAAGCACTCACTGGCGTAGGAG
Source organism: Burkholderiales bacterium (assembly GCA_046317675.1). Classification (GTDB taxonomy): domain Bacteria; phylum Pseudomonadota; class Gammaproteobacteria; order Burkholderiales; family Burkholderiaceae_C; genus Inhella. The sequence goes on along the minus strand of JBKCVH010000272.1, from coordinate 14,721 downwards.
CTGGTCGCCAGCAGAGGCACTGCCAGTGCATCCAGGTCTGCGCCCTGAGCCCCCTCGACCAAGCGCAGCGCAAAGTGCGCGCCCATGCCAGCTCGCAAGACTTTGGCCGACCCGAGGGCCGCCGTGCCTTTCAACGCCACCACTTGGCGCACGCCCAGGGCGGCGGCTGAGCGAAGAATGGAACCCACGTTGCCAGCATCTTGCAGACGGTCCAGCACAACCGTCGGCAAGCCTGCCTCCAAGCCACTGCGAGCCCAGGCCACGCACCCGCCGATCTGGGCCGGTGTCGTCAGGCCGCTAACGGCTGCAAATGCGCTCTGGCTCACAACCAAAACACGCGCGGCACGCAGTGCCAGTTGCTGCCATTCGGCGCGTGCGTAGAAGGCATCCTCGGTCACAACCGCCAATTGCAGGCTCACGCCCCGCGTTAAGGCCGCTTGGAGAAGATGGTCGCCTTCTAGCCAGACGCGGCCTTGCTCTCGGTACGCATCCGGTGTCTGTGCCAAGCGCTTCAGGGCTTTCAGCGTGGCGTTGCTGGCTGAGGCAATTCGTTCAACTTGAGGAGTGCTCATCGGGCAACATTCAACCACTCGCGCAAGGGCGCGAAGCTTCGGCGGTGCTGGGGTGTCGGCCCCAAGCGGCGAAGTAAATCGATGTGCTCGGCCGTGCCGTAGCCTTTGTGCGACACAAAGCCGTAGTCCGGGAACTCGTCATGGAAGCGCGCACACCAGGCGTCGCGGTGCACTTTGGCCAAGATCGACGCCGCTGAAATCTCGGGCACCAGCGCATCGCCTTTCACGATGGTGCGCACTGGGGCCTCAACCCTTGGCGCGTGCGTGCCGTCCACCCAAACCTGGGTTGGACGCAAGCGCAGCAATGACACGGCACGTTGCATGGCCAACAGTGTGGCCTGCAGGATGTTGAGCCGGTCAATTTCCTCCACCGAGGCCTCAGCGACTGCGACGCAAAGCGCCTCAGCGCGAATCCGTTCAGCCAGCTTTTCGCGCCGCTTCGGGGTCAAGGTTTTGGAATCGGCCAAGCCCTCCAAACGCTGCCCAGGGTGGAGCATCACAGCCGCGGCGACCACCGGGCCAGCCAAAGGGCCGCGGCCTGCCTCGTCAACGCCCGCCAGCAAGTCAGCGTGCGGCGGCACGAAGAGATCGGGGGTGTAGGGATTACCGGCCGAGCGCGGCCGAGAGCGTTGTGAGCACATCGAGCGTGATTTTCGCGGTGTCGGCGCGAAGCGATTCATGGATTTCCACGTAACTGGCTTGCAGGCTCTGCCGACCGACGGGATCGTCGAGCCAGCTTTGCGCCGCCTTCGCCAACGCGGCGCCATTGCAGTCGTCCTGAAGGCATTCAGGCACCAAAAAGCGGCGAGTCAGCACATTCGGCAACCCGACCCACGGCTGTAACTGGAGCCGCCTCATGCGCCGGTAGTTGGCTGGGCTCACTTTGTAGGTGATCACCATCGGGCGCTTGAACAAAGCAGCCTCCAGGGTGGCGGTTCCGCTAGCCACCAGGGTCAAGTCACAAGCCGCCAAGGCAGTATGTGACTGCCCATCAATCAACTTCACAGGCGTTTGCGCACAAAGCGCTTCTACCTGCGGCCGCAAGCCGGGTGCGACTGGCAGAACAAAGAGCAAGTCTGGGTTTTGTCGCTTCAGCAAATCGACCGCCTCGAGAAGAGACGGAAGGATGAACTCAATTTCACTTCGTCGACTGCCCGGCAGCAAGGCCACGATGCGTCCAGCCTCGGGGAGGCCCAGCGCGGCGCGCGCCGCAAGGGCGTCAGCCTGCATGGGAATCAAACTGGCCAACGGGTGCCCGACAAAGGTGGCCGGTACACCATGCTGAGCCAACAAAGGCGGCTCAAAGGGGAACAAGCAAAGGACGTGATCGGCCGCCGCCCGGATCTTTTCCACGCGCTCTGGGCGCCAAGCCCAAATCGAAGGGCATACGAAATGCACCGTCTTCACACCGGCCGCACGCAGGCGCCTTTCAAGCCCTAGATTGAAGTCGGGGGCATCAATACCCACGAAGACCGACGCACCAGACTGCAAGAGGCGGGTGCCCAAGCGACGCCGAATCCAAAGCAGTTCGGGCAAGCGCTTGAGCGCATCCACATAGCCCATCACAGACAGTCGCTCGGACGGCCACCAGGCCTGGAAACCACTGGCCTCCATGCGAGGCCCGCCGACACCTGCCGCCACGATGTTGGGCCAGCGCAGCTTCAGCGCCTCGAGCAGGTGAGCCCCGATCAAATCGCCGGAGGCCTCGCCAGCCACCAGACCGATCAGCGGCGCGTTCATCCGCGCACCAAACCTCGCTTGGAAGCGGCGAGGAAATTCAGCATCAGCTGCACATCGACATCCGCGCCCTGCCCCTTCAACGCCTCAATGCCCGCCTTCGATTCGTCAAGAGAGAGGCCCTGCCTGAACAGCAGTTTGTGCATCTGCCGAATGGTCGCAATGCGCTCCGCATTGAAATCCCGGCGCTTGAGTCCTGTCAGGTTCACAGCGCGCACAGCCAGCGGATTGCCATCCACCGTCATGAAGGGCGCGACGTCTTGGGAGACATGCGCTTGAAAGCCAATCATGGCGTGGGCGCCAATGTGGACGAACTGATGCACGCCGGTAAGCCCACCAATCACCGCCCAATCGCCGACGCGCACATGCCCTGCCAAGGTCGCGCTGTTGGCCAGTACGGTGTGGCTGCCCAACTGGACGTCGTGCGCCAGATGCACCGTGGCCATGATCCAGTTGTCACTTCCAACCCGCGTGATCCCCTCTTCCTTGCGAGTGCCTGTGCTGAAGGTGCAGAACTCGAACACCGTGTTGCGGTCGCCGATCTGCAGTTCCGTCACTTCTAGGCCATGGCTCATGTCTTGCGGCATGGTGCCAATGGAGCTGGAGGGGTAGAAGCGGTTGTCGCATCCGATGCGCGTTCTGCCCGAGATGACGCAATGCGCACCAATCACGGTGCCAGCCCCAATGCTCACCTCGGGGCCAATGATGGCGTACGGCCCCACTTGGACGCTCTCGTGGAGCTGTGCCCCAGGGTCCACCAAAGCAGTTGGGTGGATGCGTTGCATGCTCAACCCTCGATGCGCCGCATGGTGCACATCAACTCGGCTTCGGCTGCGAGATCGGTGCCCACCCAAGCCTTGCCTGCGAACTTGTAAATACCCGCTTTCGAGCGGGTCAGTTCCACGTCCAAGATGAGTTGGTCACCCGGCTCCACGGGCCGCTTGAAGCGAGCTGCATCAATGCCAGCGAAGTAAACGACCGATTTGTCATCCAGCACCGTATCGGCGCTGAACAGCGCGAGCAAGGTCGCGGCTTGCGCCATGGCCTCCAAGATCATCACGCCGGGCATGACGGGTCGGTGCGGGAAATGGCCGAGAAACTGAGGCTCATTGATGGACACGTTCTTCAGCGCCTTGATGCGCTGCTTGTCCACCGACAGCACGCGATCAACCAGCAAGATCGGGTAGCGGTGCGGTAGGCGCTTGAGAATTTCGTGAATGTCCATGTCAGTCTTTTTTGTCGCGTTCCAGCGCGCGCACGCGCTCGCGGATTTTGTTGAGTTGGCGCAATGACGCTGCGTTCTTTTCCCAAGCCGCGTTGTCGTCGATCGGGAAGAAGCCGGTGTAGGTGCCTGGCTTGAGGAGGGAACGGGTCACCACAGAACAGGCGCTGATGTGCACACCATCGACCAGTTCAAGATGACCCAATATTTTTGCATCACCACCGATCGTGCAATGCTTGCCAATGCGAGCACTGCCGGCAACGGCGGAGCACCCAGCCATCGCGGTGTGATCGCCAATCACAACGTTGTGACCGACATGAATGAGGTTGTCGAGCTTGACGCCATCGCCAATGACGGTGTCGTCCAGTGCACCGCGGTCAATGGTGCAGTTGGCGCCAATCTCCACGTCATGCCCAATGCGGACCGCACCGAGCTGCTCAATCTTGACCCAGCGACCTTGGTCCGGCGCAAAACCAAAACCATCCGCACCAATGACGACCCCACTGTGCAGCACGGCGCGGTCGCCCAGGCTGCAGCCGGCCCCAATCTGAACGCCGGGTGCAATGCGCCCGTCCCGCCCAATGCTGGCGCCCGCTTCAACCACGGTGTGGGCGCCAATGCGGGTGCCTTCTCCAATCCGAGCGCCTGACTCGATCACCGCAAAAGCACCCACCTGAACGCCGAAACCTAACTGGGCGCCTGGCGCGACGCAGGCGCTTTCGTGCACGCCAACGCTCGGGGCAAGGAACTTCGCGCGCCACCATTGGCTCAGCCGCGCGTAATACAAATAAGGCTGCGCGGTCACGATCAGGGCCGCCTGGGCTGCGGCCTCTTCCGCCAAAACGGGCGGCACGATCAAAGCGCCCGCCTTGCTACCCAGCATCGCTGCACGGTTCTTCTCACCGATTACGAAAGCGATGTGCTCAGACCCCGCCTGCGCGAGGCTCGCTAGGCCTTGCAGGGGAAGATCAGCAGGCCCGACCAACTCACCGCCGAGCGCATCGACGATCGCTGCGAGCCGGATCTCCACAAGCTTTACTTCTGCGCGTTCAGCGCATCGATCACCTTCTTCGTGATGTCGATGCGGGCGCTTGCGTGGATTGCATCCTGCAAGATCAGGTCGTACTTTTCTTGTTCAAAGATTTGCTTGATGACCTTGTTGGCCCGCTCCACCACGGCTTGCAACTCTTCATTGCGACGGGCTTGAGCATCTTCTTGGAACTCGCGGCGCTTGCGCTGGAGGTCTCGCTCGGTCTCCACCAACTCACGTTGGCGCCGGGTCCGCTCAGACTCGGACAGCAAAGCGCCATCCTTCTCCAACTTCTCAGCCGAAGCCTGCAAGCGAGCAGCCGCATCGCGCAACTCGCGCTCACGACGGCCAAACTCGGCTTCAAGCTTCGCCTGAGCAGCTTTGGCCAAGTTCGATTCGCGCATGACGCGTTCGCTGTTCACAAATCCAATCTTGAACTCTTGGGCAAGCGCACCCGCTGTTGGAGCGCCCAGAGCAATCGCCAAGAACAAGGTACGCAACAAAGGGTTCAAGTTCATCATCAGAGTGCTGTGCCGATCTGGAATTGGAAGCGCTCAATTCTATCGCCGCGAAATTTCCGCAGCGGTGAGCCCCAACTCAACTTAAGGGGGCCGACCGGAGAAATCCAGGACAAGCCCAGACCGGCGGAAGCGCGCAAGGTGTTGAAGTTGATGGATTCGTACTTGCTATCGGTATTCCAAACGTTGCCTGCATCGGCAAACGCGAAAATGCGGAAGGTCTTGTCGTTACCGCTTCCGGGCACCGGGAAATAGAACTCGGTGTTGAAGTTAATGCGCAAATTACCGCCCGAGCGAGTTCCGAAGTTATCGGTTGGCCCAAGCGATCCGCCTTCAAAAGCCCGAACCGATCCCAGACCGCCGGCATAGAAGTTCTTGAACACCGGATACGGCCTGGAACCAAGTCCCTCACCCCAACCCACTTCGCCGTTCAACATCAAGCTGAATTTATTGCTCCACAAGGGTACGAACTTCTGATACTGCGAACTCACCGTCGCATAGCGCGCATCACCCGCAGGGCTCACCGCCAGGCTGAATCGCTTGAACTCGCCCAAGGTGGGTGCAAGTGGATTGTTGCGACTGTCCTTGGACCACCCCACCGTGAGGGGAATGGCGATGGAGTTCTTACCGAAGCGCTCGCCAAAGTTGTAGAAACTCGGCGGCACGCCCTTGGTCGTGGTGATGCGAGTACGCTCATAACCGCCACCGATAAAAATTCGGTCGTACTCGGCAATGGGCACGCCGAAATTCACGCTAGCACCTTCACGAGCGAACTCGTAAATCTCGTTGAAGTTATTCAGCGACTTGGAAGTTGTGTAGTAGAGGCTGATCGTCCGAGAAACACCATCTTCCGTGAAATACGGATTGGTACTCCCCAACACGATGGAGCGACCAATTCGCGAAGTATTCAACTCCAACTCGGCCGAACTTCCAGAACCCAAAAAATTATCTTGCCGCAGCGACCCAACCAATGAGATTTTTTGCTGACTCGAGTAACCCGCACCAATACTGACATTACCCGTGCTCTGTTCGGTGACGGTGTAAGTGACGTCAACCTGATCGGGTGCGCCAGGTACCTCACTGGTGTCGACCGTGACCTCCTTGAAGTAGCCCAATCGCTCGACGCGATCTCTAGAAATCTTGATCTTGGCGCCGTCGTACCAAGCGCCTTCAAACTGACGCACTTCGCGGCGCACCACCTCGTCCCGAGTCTTGCTGTTTCCTGCAACAAGAACGCGGCGTACATAAGCACGGCGCTCAGGACTTGCGACCAGGGTTAGGGTCACTTGACCGCTGGCGCGGTCAATATCCTGACGAACGTCAACACGCGGAAACGGAAAGCCAAAAGTGCCGTAGTAATCTGAGAAGGCACGCGTCGTGTTGGCCACAGTCTCGCCTTGATAGGCCTCCCCCGGCTTGATGTTGATGAGGCGTCGAAACTCTTCAATACGCCCAAGGAAGTTACCTTCCATCTTGACAGCCGCTACGGAGTAAGGTTGACCCTCATTCACCGTTAGATTGATACCGATGCGCTGCTTGTCAGGAGAAATAGTGACTTGCGTCGCCTCGATACTGAATTCCAAATAGCCACGGTTTTGGTAATACGAGCGCAGCGTCTCGATGTCTGCATTCAGCTTTGCCCGTGAATACCGGTCTGTTTTTGTATACCAAGTGAGCCAGCCACTCCGGGTTTGCTCGAGCAAGGCCAACAAGGTGCTCTCGCTAAAAGCCTTGCTTCCCAAGATCCGAATGTCGGCGATTCGCGCCGGCTCACCTTCCACAACGTTAAAGGCAACGTTGACGCGGTTTCGCTCCAAGGGGGTGATCGTGGTCGTGACTTCGGCCCCGTAGAGACTCTTGGTCAAGTACTGTCGCTTGAGCTCCTGCTCTGCCCGATCGGCCAGAGCGCGGTCGAAGGGGCGACCTTCACCGATGCCCACTTCTTTTAGCGACTTGGTCAGCGCATCGTTGTCGAACTCTTTTAGGCCGACGAAACTGACGTTCGCAATGATCGGGCGCTCTTCAATGATCACCACCACCGCGCTGCCTTCGATTTGAAGGCGTACATCTTTGTACAGACCGGTCGCGAACAAGGCCCGCAAAGCGGCGGCGCCTTTTTCGTCGGTGTAGGTGTCGCCAATTCGAAAAGGAAGGCTAGCGAAGACCGTGCCAGGATCAGTCCGTTGCAGGCCTTCAACGCGGATATCGCGCAGTGTGAATGGGTCAACTGCCCAGGCATTGAGGTGCATAACGCCACCCAACACAAGAGTCAACAAAGACGAGTGGAGGCGCGAGCGCGAGCGTTCGAAAGCGAGCATGCAGGGGATCTTGATTGAGGCGTAGGTCAGGCACTTGCGAGGTCACAACCCGCGCGCTGAACTTGGAGTGTCCGAAAGATTGAACGCGGCGCCCAGAAAATGGTGCACTTGATCTTAACTGAGGGGGTCAAGCGAAAAGACTTTCAGCCGCGACACGACGCGACCTCGCATCCAGATGCATCAGCCCCTCGACGCTACGAACTTCATCGGCCTCCGGCACAACGACATCCAGGCAATGTGCGACCAAGCTTGCTATGCCCGCGTAGGGCAGCTTCCCATCCAAAAATGAAGCGACAGCTATCTCATTGGCGGCATTGAGTACAGCCGTACTTCCGGCAGGGCCACGCAGGGCCTCCCACGCCAAAGCAAGCGCAGGAAAGCGAAGCGGATCGGGAGCTTCAAATTCCAAAGCTCCCACCTGCAGGAGGTCCAGACGACTGGCACCCGACTCGATACGCTCCGGGTATGAAAGTGCGTAAGCAATCGGCACGCGCATATCGGGTGTGCCCATCTGGGCAAGCACCGACTCGTCCCGACAGACCACCATCGAGTGCACGATGCTTTGCGGATGGATAAGCACCTTGAGTTGCTCGGGTGCCAAGTCAAACAACCAGCGGGCTTCAATCACCTCCAAGCCCTTGTTCATCATCGTGGCCGAGTCGACGGAAATCTTTCGACCCATCACCCAGTTCGGATGCGCGCAAGCTTCATCGGGCGTTACATGCGCCAAGCTTGCCGGGTCGCGCGTTCGAAAGGGGCCTCCCGAGGCGGTGAGCACCAACTCCGCAATCGTGTCGGGCCAAGTGTTTCGGTCCAGCGGAAGGCATTGAAAAATCGCCGAGTGCTCCGAATCAACGGGCAGCAAAGTCGCACCGCCCTGACGCACGGTCTGCATGAAGAAGTCCCCGCCGACCACGAGCGCCTCTTTGTTGGCAAGCATCAAGCGCTTTCCGGCGCGCGCCGCAGCCAAACATGGGGCCAAGCCCGCAGCCCCGACGATGGCCGCCATCACAGCATCCACTTCCGAATGCTCGGCCACAGCGATGAGCGCCGACTCGCCCCAAAGCACTTCTGTAGCCAGGCCCAGTTCTCGTACTTTGGATTGCAGTGCTTGCGCCGCTTCAGGCGTACCCATCACAGCCCAGCGAGGCTTGTGTTGCTTGCATTGGTCGAACAACACATCAACGCGGCTGTGAGCGCTCAGCGCTACGACCTCGAATCGCTCAGGGTGTCGCGCGATCACATCCAAAGTGTTGACGCCAATGGAGCCACTAGCCCCGAGAACACAGACACGCAGTCGATTCATACCATGACCTTAGCAAGCGCAACGAAGGCCAATGCGGCAGGCAGCACCGGCAACAGCGCATCAATGCGATCCAGGATGCCCCCGTGCCCCGGCAGCAATTGACTGCTGTCTTTTGCGCCTGCGGCACGCTTGACAAGCGACTCGAAGAGATCCCCAACCACGCTGAGTGCGGCCAGCAACAGGAGCACCAACGCCGTCAACGGCCACCCCAATCCACTCACGAGCCGGCCGTATAGGCTCGGACCGTCAACCCAGGGCTGCACATCAACGAACTGCACCCAAAGCACGGCCAACAGGAGCACACCCAGCACGCCGCTCCAAACGCCCTCCCAACTCTTGCCCGGACTGATTACCGGCGCCAACTTACGGCGCCCAAAACGTCGCCCCCCGAAATAGGCAGCGACATCAGCAACCCACACCAGGCAAAGGGCAGACAAAAGCGCATTCAGGCCCAGAGCTTTCCAAGCGAGAAAGGCAAGACCGGTTGGTACCAATACCAAAAGGCCAAGGCACAAACGAAGTGGGCCCGAGAGCTTGATCCAACCCATTGAGGCATGGCGCAAGGCCAATGAACCGCCGAGTGCCCAACCCGCAAAAACAGCAAGCCAGATCCAAGTTGGCACACGTGGCACGTAGCTGTGGATCAGGCCCAGCAAAACAAGAGCAGCGAAGCCAAAAGCAAATGCCAGGAGTCCGCTGAGTCCATTCAATCGAGCCCACTCCCAAGCAGCAAGGCCTATAGCAACTGCAACAAATCCCAAGAACGGGGCTGGGTTGGGAGCCAACAGAATGGGGATGAGCAAAGCCAGCAGGGCGATGGCCGTGATCACCCGCTGCTTCAGCACGGCAAAGACTCCGGCGCCTTCACACCACCAAAGCGACGGTCGCGTTCACGGAAGGCCTGAATCGCCTCATCCAGCTGGGATTCACCGAAGTCAGGCCACAAGCAATCCGAAAACACAAACTCGGTGTACGCCACTTGCCACAGCAGAAAGTTACTGATGCGCACTTCGCCGCCTGTTCGGATGAAGAGATCGGGGTCTGGCGCATGGCTCATCGCCATAAAGGCGCCGAGCCGCTCCTCAGTGAGCTCATTCGGTGGCACGCCGGCTTCAAGTGCCTTCCGGCAGGCCTGAACAATGTCCCATCGTCCGCCGTAATTAAACGCCACGTTCAGGATCAGCTTCCGATTGGCTTGCGTTACCCGCTCGGCTTCATTCCAAGCATTGCGAAGCTTTTCGGGCACAGCATCTCGGTTTCCGATGATCCGAATCTGCACGCCCATCGAACCCATGCGCGCCAAATAGCGCGACACCGCGGCCAACACCAAACCCATCAAGCCCGAAACCTCGTCGCTCGGCCGCTTCCAGTTCTCAGACGAAAAAGCAAAAACGGTGAGTTGTTGGACATCGCGGTCGATGCAAGCCTGAACAACGCGAACCAGCGCATCGACACCTGCTTTATGTCCAAAGAAGCGAGGCAAAAAGCGCTTCTTCGCCCATCGCCCGTTGCCATCCATCACGATGGCGATATGGCGCGGCTTCGAGCCGGCTTCACTCATCGAGTTCAGACCGCCATGATCTCGGCTTCCTTCGCCGAGGACAAGCGGTCAATCTCGGCAATGGTGCGATCGGTCAGCTTCTGCATGTCATCTTGACTGCGACGCTCATCGTCCTCGGTGATGGCCTTCTCTTTGAGCAATCTTTTGGCTTGCTCATTGGCATCGCGGCGCAGATTGCGCACCGCCACTTTGGCATCTTCGGCCGCGTGCTTCGCCACCTTGGTCAAGTCCCTGCGACGCTCTTCGCTCAATGGCGGCATCGGCACGCGGATCAGGTCGCCCTGGCTGCTGGGGTTGAGGCCAAGATCACTCTCACGAATGGCTTTCTCGATCTTGGGCCCCAAGCCCTTCTCCCAGGGCTGAACACTGATGGTGCGCGCGTCGAGCAGACTGACATTGGCCACTTGACTCACTGGAACCATCGAGCCGTAGTAGTCGACATGCACTTGGTCCAAGATGCCCGGATGCGCACGACCCGTGCGGATCTTCTGCAAATCGGTTTTGTAGGCCTCAATGGACTTGGCCATTTTGGCCTCGGCATTTTTCTTGATGTCAGCAGTCGTCATGATGGAACTTGAGTCAGATCAAACGTGAACCAGGGTGCCCTCGTCTTCGCCCATCACCACCCGCTTGAGGGCGCCGGGCTTAACGATGCTGAACACCTTGATCGGGAGTCTTTGGTCGCGGCAAAGCGCGAAGGCCGTGGCATCCAGCACGGCCAAGTTCTTGGTAATCGCCTCGTCAAAGGAAAGACGGGTGTACCGAGTGGCCGTCGGATCTTTCTTGGGGTCAGCGGTGTAAACACCATCGACTTTGGTGGCCTTGAGGACGATCTCGGCTCCGATCTCAGCGCCGCGCAGCGCTGCTGCTGTATCGGTCGTGAAGAACGGATTGCCAGTACCGGCACCAAAAATCACGACCTTGCCTTCTTCGAGGTACTGCAAGGCCTTGGGTCGGACATAGGGTTCGACAACCTGCTCGATACCAATTGCTGACATGACTCGGGCGGTCATGCCCTCCTGGCGCATGGTGTCGGCAAGAGCGAGCGCATTCATCACGGTCGCCAGCATGCCCATGTAATCAGCCGTCGCTCGATCCATGCCCACCGACCCACCGGCCACACCGCGAAAAATGTTGCCGCCACCGATGACGACGGCAACCTCGACGCCCAGCTTCGTCACTTCTTGAATTTCGCGCACCATGCGAACGATCGTGGCGCGATTGATGCCATAGGCATCGTCACCCATTAGGGCCTCACCAGAAAGCTTCAAAAGGATGCGTTTGTAGGCGGGCATAAGTGGCGTCGAATTCAGGTAGTTTTACCAGTGTAAAGGGCACCCGAAGGTGCCCTTTACCCATCACAAGCAAGCCGATTACTGGCCTTTAGCAGCAGCGACTTGCGCAGCCACCTCAGCAGCAAAGTCGTCAACCTTCTTCTCGATGCCCTCACCCACCACATAGAGGGTGAATGACTTGATCACACTGGATTTGTCCTTGAGCATTGCGGCCACGGTTTGCTTGCCGTCCGCTGCCTTCACAAAGACTTGATCCAGCAAGCTCACCTCTTTCAGGTACTTCTGCACCGATCCCTCAACCATCTTGGCGACGATCTCAGCAGGCTTGCCGGACTCGGCAGCCTTTTCAGCAGCGATCTTGCGCTCCTTATCGATCAATTCAGCAGGAACATCGGCTGACGACAAGGACACAGGCTTCATTGCAGCGACGTGCATTGCAACGTCCTTGGCGGCCACTTCGTCACCTTCAAAAGCGACCATCACGCCGATGCGAACGCCGTGCAGGTAATGCGCGAGCTTGCCAGCGCCCTCGTAACGCCGAAAGCGGCGGATCGTCATGTTTTCACCGATCTTGCCGATCAAGCCTTTGCGCACGTCTTCCACCGTCGGGCCATAGCTTTCTTGCGAAAGCGGCAGTGCACCCAAAGCAGCCACATCGGCAGGGTTGTGCTCAACAACCAGAACGGCCAAGGCGTTTGCGAAAGCCAAGAAAGCGTCGTTCTTGCTGACGAAGTCAGTTTCGCAATTGACTTCGATCAAGGCACCAACAGCGCCATTCGATGACGCAGCGATCACGCCTTCAGCGGTGATGCGCGAAGCCGCCTTGCCAGCCTTGTTGCCCAGCTTGACGCGCAGGATCTCTTCAGCCCGAGCCATATCGCCTTCGGCTTCGGTCAGTGCCTTCTTGCACTCCATCATGGGAGCGTCGGTACGGCCGCGCAGTTCGGCGACCATGCTGGCGGTAATTGCAGCCATGGAAATCTCCAAATTCAGTTTGAAAAAGGGGGCCTCAAGCCCCCTTGTAGACGCAAGAGGGAAGAGGCTTACGCGCCCTCCGAGACCTCGACAAACTCGTCACCACTGGCGGCGGCTTGAGCCACGTCCTGAGTCGCGTTCGCACGGCCTTCGATGACGGCATCCGCCATGCAACGTGCGTACAACTCAATGGCCTTTGCGGAGTCATCGTTACCAGGGATCACGTAATCGATTCCGATTGGCGAGTGGTTGGTGTCGACGACGGCGATGACCGGGATGCCAAGCTTCTTGGCTTCAGCAATGGCAATCTTGTGATAACCGACGTCGATCACGAACAGCGCGTCCGGCAAGCCGGGCATGTCCTGGATGCCGCCAATGTTCTTTTCCAGCTTGGCGATATCGCGATCGAACATCAAGGCTTCCTTCTTGATCTTCGGCTCGCTACCCGCATCCTTGCTGGCCTGCATCTCTTTGAGCTTCTTCAGCGAACCCTTGACCGTCTTGAAGTTGGTCAACATGCCGCCGAGCCAACGCTGCTCAACAAAAGGCATTCCAGCGCGCTGGGCTTCCATTGCGACCGTGTCGCGGGCTTGGCGCTTCGTGCCAACGAACAGGATGTTGCCGCGCTTGGCTGCCAACTGGCGGGTGAACTTCAGGGCTTCTTGGAAGGCCGGAAGGCTCTTTTCCAAGTTGATGATGTGGATCTTGTTGCGATGGCCGTAGATATACGGGGCCATCTTGGGGTTCCAGAAGCGGGTTTGGTGACCAAAGTGGACACCAGCTTCAAGCATTTCGCGCATCGTGACGGACATAAAGACTCTCCGAAGGTTGTGTCTGAAGCCACAGCGCAACCCGAGCCCCTGTCAAAGGGTCGGGCACCGTTCGGGCTGTGGCCAGTGGGTATCGAACGAAGTTCGCTTTGCATGGCGTGCGCCGCGCAAAACCTAGCGAGTATAGCCGGTTTAGCTTAGGCAGTTATCACACAACGAAGGCTTCTCACCCATCAGCGCCGCTTCTTTGGAGCCGCCTGGCCACGCAAACCTTCGGCATTTCGCTTGCTTGAGCGCATCGATTTCGCACGCTCCGACTTGATGCCCTTAAGTCGCCGCTCCTCGTCCTCCACCGCCTTGAGGCGTTCTCTTGCCGTCCCACCCTCCGCTTCGTGCTTTGGTCGTGATGGCGGCTTAAGAGGTTCACCCTCCCGAAACAAGCGGAACTCAATGCGCCGCCCATCCAGATCCACTCGCCCGACTTGAACATGAAGTCGCGCTCCCAAGCCATAGCGAACTCCAGTTCGCTCGCCTCGCAGCTCTTGACGGGCCTCGTCAAAGCGAAAGTACTCGCCACCCAATTCGGTGATGTGGACGAGCCCCTCAACGAACAAGGACTCCAACTGAACAAAGAGTCCGAATGGCGCCACGGCCGTCACGTGACCCAAGAAGTCTTCACCCAATCGATCCCGCATGTAGCGACACTTGAGCCAAGCCTCAACGTCTCGCGAGGCCTCATCCGCGCGCCGCTCATTGGCGCTGCATTGCAGGCCAATGTGCTCCCACCACTTCAAGGCCTCCTCGCCTTTGCCTTGGCCGTACTTTTTGCCCGCAAGGATTGCCTTGATCACCCGATGCACGAGCAGATCAGGGTAGCGGCGGATGGGGCTTGTGAAGTGCGTGTAGGCCGGATACGCCAGACCGAAGTGACCCTCGTTGTAAGGGGTGTAAAGCGCTTGCTGCATAGACCGCAACAAGAGCATATGCACTTGCGCAGCATCCGGCCTCTCTCGGGTGGCAAGCGCTAGTGCTTGCAGATCGGCCGGCTTGAGCGGGTCGGGCACGTTCGCATTGATACCCAACGACCGCAGTGCCGCCTGCAAGGTCTGGCGCTTCTGCACCGTCGGCCCCTCGTGCACGCGGAAAAGAGCAGGATGCTCGGCCTGCGCAATGAACTCGGCAGCACAGACGTTGGCTGCCAGCATGGCCTCCTCGATCAAGCGATGCGCTTCGTTGCGTGTGCGCGGCACGATTCGCTCAATGCGACCGTTCTCATCGCAAACGATTTGTGTCTCCGGCGTCTCGAAATCCACCGCACCGCGTCGACCGCGAGCGCCCAACAGCGCCTTGTAGACACCATGAAGGTCCAGCAAGTGCGGCACCAATTCCCGGCGACGAACTGCTTCAGGGCCATGTG
>JBKCVH010000271.1:0-3746 GCA_046317675.1 Burkholderiales bacterium | reverse complement strand
CTTCTAGGCTTCGAGTTCGGTGCATCGAGTGGCGCCGATGGGTCGGGACCGCCAGTTCGTAGCTCGCGAAACCTGTCGTTGACCCGGCCGCTGCTCTGGTTCTTGACCGTTTCAAGCGTGGGCGTCGACCAATGACCGGTCCTGGTGGTCCAGCAGCCGCTCAACCGCCGAAGCGTTCAATGACCGGTGCCGCAGGTAGCAGCCATTGGGCTACCAAATCTGGGTGACAGCAGCCAGCCTTGTGCTGTCAGCCAAGCTCACCGGCCTGAAAGCATCTCTGGCCAGGAAGCCCTCCAAGAGCAGTGACTGCCTTGCTCACTTCGTGAGCGGCGCAGCCAGCGTTGAAGCACATCGCAGCAATTTCGGCGCACAGATAGGCCAGTCGCAACAACTCTGCCAGGCGGCTGGCTAGATCGTGTCGCGTCGCAAGCTAAGTCCTTGTCTGGCCGCCATGTCCAGAGCAAGAACTGTGGCGCCTTACGTCGATCACACGCTGCGGCTGCGCGGCCAGATGGCAAACAACAGTGCCGCACTCAGGGCGAAAAGCAGGGCCGGGACCCAGCCCCATTGCGCGGCCACCACCGGCGCCGGCGCGATGAAGGTGACCACGGCAATGCGCGAGAGCGCCGCCGCTGCCAGGGCGGAGTTGAGTGCGCCTCCCATGCAGCCTTCGCGGCCCACTTGGCCGAAGTACACGGCGGCGGAAAACCCGCTCATCAGGCCCGCGCCCCACGCCGCGCCGGCCAGGCCTTGGACGGGTAACAGCACATCCAGCGAGGTGGCGTTCCAGGCTGCTGCGCTGCACGCGGCGGCCACCAGCATACTGCCGGCCATCACCGGCAAGGCACCGAAACGCTTGACGGCCAGGCTCGCCGGCATGAGCGCCAGATTGAAGCCGACCCAGAACACCGGCATCAGTGAGGGCAGCATCGTTGCGGGTGCGTGGAGAAGGTAAAGCGGCGCGGCGACGAGGTTGGTGTGCACCTGGGCGGCGGCCGCCGCCAACAGAGCTGCCAGCAGGAAGACCGGGAGCGGCGCCAGGCCATCGCGTTGGGTGGGCAAAGCCGTTGGCGGCGCCACCGGCTTCAACTCTGCCGCCTGTACGGCGGCCCGCTGCTGGGACAGCGTGCGCTCGGCCCACACCATACCGGCCGTGATGGCGGCCAAGGACAAGCCGGCCAGAGCGAAGGGCAGCCGAGGGTCGATCCCCTTCAGCGTCAAGCCCAGGTAGGGTCCGATGGCGGCTGCGATGCCCGTGCCCAGCAGCATCAGGCTGACCAGCCAGGGGAGGGCGGGCTTGGCGACATAACGGCCCAGCAAGGTCAAGGGCGGTGCCCGCAATGCCGCGCTGGTGGCCGCCCAGAGCGCGGTGATTGCCACGAACAGGCCCGCTGAGCCACGCGGCGCTACCCAGGGCAGCATCAAGAAGGCGAGGGTGGACCGCAGGGTGACGCCGAGCACCCACCCGCCGATGCGCCCCAGCACGTCCGCCGCCCGGTCCGACCAGGTGCCCACCGCCAGGTCGCAGAACACGAAGATCAACTGGTCCATCAGCAGCAACCAGGGCACGGCCGACTTGGGCAGCCCGGCCTGCTCAGCCAGCGCCGGCAGATAGATCACGTACACGATCCAGCCGACCGCGAACAGGAACTGCACGCCAGCCAGGTACAGGCCAACGGCGGTGGGGGCCTTGGCGGATGGGCTCAACTCGTGGTTCTCCACAACATGGGGTGGCTAGGGGCTCGCGGCATTCTCAGGCTTGGCCTGCACGGCCGCATTCGTGCAACAGCGCCTGTTCTAGGGTTGGAAGGGCTCGCGTGGCCCACTTGGGCATGCATGCGCCACAGGCCACTCCTAGCCTGTGGTGTCATTCAAGCTCTTGCCTCCCGTTCTGCTCCGTCGTTCGGAACAGCAGTTTCAGAATCAGCTTCGTTAGGAAAGCCATGGCTTGGGTTTGTTTGCTTCTCGCAGGGTTGTTCGAAATCGGTTGGCCTGTGGGCCTAAAGATGGCGCAGGAGCCAGAAACAAGAGGCGTTGGCATCTTGGTGGCCGTGGGCTTTATGGCGGTCAGCGGGTTCCTCTTGTGGCTTGCGCAAAGGGAGATTCCGATTGGCACGGCTTATGCAGTTTGGACCGGCATTGGTGCCGCGGGCACTTTTGCGGTTGGCGTGATGTTCTATGGCGATCCCAGCAGCTTTTGGCGCTACCTGGGCGTTGCACTGATCGTGGCCGGCGTGGCCACGCTTAAGCTTTCGCACTGAATCCGCCAAGGCACTGTTCAGTGCCATGGCCCGCAGGCGCACCTCAGGGGCACGAAGCCCCTGCCTTCAAGCCCAGGGTGCCAGCCCGAGTGCCAGGGCGCCAACGGCCATCAGCACGGCGCCCAAGGCCGCCACGGCAATGAGCCATTGCTGGCGCCGCAGGGCGGCCATCTGCACCCCGAGGGCGAGTGCACCGCCGGCCACCCAGGCCCACAAAACGTGGGCGAGGCCGGCATCGAGTCCGAAGGTGGCCGCGCCAGGGTTCAGCGCCACGGTGCCTGCCAGAGGGGCAATGAGCCCTACAGCGCTAAGGAAGCCAGCCCCCATGGCGGCAAGCCACAAGCCACGCACCGGCGGGTGAGCCGCTGGGGCAAAAGCCGCTGGGCGCAGCCGGCGCCCGAGGGCACGCAGCACGGGCAGCACCAAGCCCGCAAGCAACCAGCAAATGAGCCCCAGCGCCGCGAGCAGCGCCGCCGGTGGAGGGGTGCTGCCTTGCAGCCGGGCACCGAGCGCCACGGCAGCGGGCTGTGGCCGGGCATCTAGCAAGAACGGGGGTGCCGACATGCTGGCCATGCACGATGTGTTGAGCACGGCTTTGGGTGCGGCAATGAAGTTGGACACCAAGGAGCGCGGGCACTTTCCGGCACCGATCACGGTGTGGGCTGCGTGCGGTATCTGGACCACTTGAGCCGCGGGGCCGATGGCATTGGCGACCGCATTGGCATCGATCTGAAAGCCGTCGTAGGCCCCCGACAAGATCAGCACGGGCACCGAAGTGCCCTTGGGCAAGCCGGGCGGTGTGCCCAAGGGCCACGCTTTACAGGCGCCATGCGGAAGGCCGTTGAAGAGGCTCATCCAAGTCGGGCCTTCGCCCGCCACAAGGGGAGCGTGGTGGCGGGGGCGGTCGCGGCAGTCGGTGCCCAGCAGGCCGGATACGGAGGTGTCGCTGCGGCTGACCAAATCTCCGGCCAACAGGGTTTGGCCGAGTGTGGCGGCAATGGTGTCGCCGTCTCGGCGGACCACGGCGTCCAGGAACCAGGGCACTGAGCGCGCGGTGGCTTCGGTGTACATGAGGCTGTGCAGGGCGCCGCGCACCGTGGCTTCGGTCGCCGTCAGGCGCAGGCCTTGAAGCTGGAAGGGCAGGGGCTGGGTGTCAAGCTCGGCCAAGGCGCGGGTGGCGGCTTCGGGGTTCAGCTTGGGGAAGCGGGCCTGGCAGGCCGCGTCGGCACGGCATTCGCCCAGCATCTGAGCAATGGCGCGGCTTTGCGCCAGCCGCACGGAGGGCACGAATTCGTCTGGGGGGTAGAGCGAGTCGAGCACCACGGCGTCGATGACCCCGGGGTGGCGCGCAAGGTACTCGGCCGCCACCGTGGTGCCGTACGACATGCCGAACACCGACCAACGCGGAATGCCCAGGGCTCGGCGCACGGCTTCGGCGTCTTCGACGTTCCGGTCGGTGCCGAAGTGCTCGGGACGCACCTTTGC
>JBKCVH010000270.1:0-4812 GCA_046317675.1 Burkholderiales bacterium | reverse complement strand
CCGTTGGGCCCGATGATGCCCACAATGGCGCCGGCGGGCACCTTGAAGCTGAGGTCATCGATCAGCACGCGGTCGCCAAAGCTCTTGCTCACGCCGTTGAACTCGATCACCTCATGGCCCAGGCGGTCAGCCACCGGAATGAAGATTTCATTGGTTTCGTTGCGGCGCTGGTAGTCGACATCGCTGAGCTCTTCAAAGCGCGCCAAACGGGCCTTGCTTTTGGCTTGACGACCCTTGGCGTTGGAGCGAACCCACTTGAGTTCCTCCTTCATCGCCTTCATGCGCGCGTCTTCGCTCTTTTGCTCCTGCTCCAAGCGGGACTCCTTTTGGTCCAACCAGTCGGAGTAGTTGCCCTTCCAAGGAATGCCGTGGCCGCGGTCGAGTTCCAAAATCCACTCGGCGGCGTTGTCAAGGAAGTAGCGATCGTGGGTGACAGCCACCACGGTGCCTGGGAAGCGCTGGAGGAACTGCTCCAGCCACTCGACGGACTCGGCGTCCAAGTGGTTGGTGGGTTCGTCAAGCAGCAGCATGTCGGGCTTGCTAAGGAGCAAACGGCAGAGCGCGACGCGGCGCTTTTCGCCGCCCGAGAGCTGGCCGATCACGGCGTCCCAGGGCGGCAGGCGCAGTGCGTCGGCGGCCAACTCCAACTGCAGATCGGTGTTCTCGCCACCGCTGGCGGCAATGATGGCCTCAAGGTCCGCTTGCTCAGCCGCAAGCGCATCAAAGTCGGCGTTCTCGTCGGCGTAGGCGGCGTACACCTCATCAAGGCGCTTCTTGGCGGCGAGCACACCGCCCACACCTTCCTCCACCGCCTCGCGCACGGTTTGTTCCGGCGTAATTTGGGGTTCCTGAGGCAAGTAGCCGATCTTGATGCCCGGCATCGGGTAGGCCTCGCCCTCAAACTCCTTGTCGAGCCCGGCCATGATCTTGAGCACGGTGGACTTGCCCGAACCGTTGAGGCCGAGAACGCCAATCTTGGCGCCAGGAAAGAAAGACAGCGAGACCCCTTTGAGGATCTGCCGCTTCGGGGGCACCGTCTTGGTGACCCGGTTCATCGTAAAGACGTATTGCGCCATGGTTGGACTCAGCGATAAAGGGGAAGAAACGCGGCGGCCCGACACAAAAACCATCAGGCCGTAACTGCTGGGATTGTCGCAGGGGCGCCGTTAGGCGCTATCCAGGGCATCCTGCAAGGTGCCGTGCACGGAGGCGGGCATCTCTTCCGTGGTAATCGGCCGCGGCATGCTCGGCCAGCGCTTGATGAGCGCCGCCAGATCTTGCGCCGACATCGGCCGGGCCACCAAGAAGCCTTGCATGCTGCTGCAACCGACGCGGCGCAGCACCTCCAACTGGGCGGGCTCCTCAACGCCTTCGGCCACGGTGTCCATGCCCAAAACGCGCGCCAACTCCAGCATGGTGCGCACGATGGCGCGGGCGTCACTGGCCAGCATCAGTTCGCGGATGAAGGCACGATCGATCTTCAGCTTGTCAAAGGGGAACAGGCGCAAATAAGCCAGCGACGAGTAACCCGTGCCGAAATCATCCAGCGCAATGCGCACCCCGAGCTGCTTGATGGCGTGCAGGTTCTCCAGGGCGCTGTTGACGTTTTCCATCAGCAGCGACTCGGTGATTTCCACCTCCAGGCGATCGGGGCTTAGCCGGTGGCGCTCCAACTGGGCGCGCAGCTCATTCACAAGCCCCGCCCTTTGCACTTGCGACGCCGACACATTCACAGCAATGCGCAAAGAGGGCAAAACGGCTTGTGCATCCGAGCAGGCACGGTCTAGCACCCAAGCGCCAATGTTATGGATCAAGCCCGTCTCTTCGGCCACGCCGATGAACTCCACGGGCGACACGCTGCCTAGCTGAGGGTGGTCCCAGCGCACGAGCGCCTCCGCCCCAACGATTTGCCACGTATTCAAGTCGACTTGCGGCTGATAGAGCACGGTCAACTCGTTGCAGACCAAGGCTTGGCGCAACTCGCGCTCCAAACTGATGCGCCGGCGCTGGCTCACCCCCAGCTCTTCCGTGAAAGTGTGCACGCGGCCACGCCCTGCCGCTTTGGCCGCGTAGAGCGCCAAGTCGGCGGCCACCATTGCGTCGTCCACGCTGCGGGCATGCTGCGGCAGCTGCACGAGGCCAATACTGACGCCGGAAGCCACGGTCACCCCCATGGCCTGCACAGGCACCCGCATGGCCGCCACGATGCGCTGCGCCAACTGCTGGGCCTCTTCCTCAGACCGCACGTCGTCTAGCACCACAGCGAATTCGTCACCCCCAAGGCGACCGCACAAATCGCTCTTGCGCATCTGCTGGCGCAGGCGCTGTGCCATCTCCTGCAACACCGCATCACCCACGCTGTGCCCGAGGGAGTCATTGATCGCCTTGAAGTTATCCAGGTCCATGCACATCAGTGCCCCGCGGCGACCCGACTCCAGCAGCGACTGCTCCACCACCTGAGACAAGCGATTGCGTACGCTCACGCGATTGGCCAACCCGGTCAGGGAGTCGTAATGCGCTAAATAGTTCAAATGCTGATGGGACTTGCGCTCTGCCGTCACATCCGCAATCACGCCGCGCCAGCCGCGCGGCTTGCCTTCGGCATCGCTCAGGGGCTTGGCGGTGATCGACCACCACTGAGTTCCATCACTCATGCGAACGCGCACGATTTGGTCGCGGAACGGCTCCCCGCGCTCCATCACTTGCCGCAAGCGCCCCAAGCCCTGCGACCCCGGAGCTTGCAAGGACTGCAAGGCGGTGAGCAAGCCGACGTGCGCCATGTGGCTTTTGGGTCGCTCCAGCAAGGCTGCCAAGCGCTCAGACACCTGCGTAAAGACGCCGTGCCGGTCAATTTCCCAGAGCACATCGGCGGTTGTCTCTTCGAAGTCGCGAAGCAGCAAACCCACCACTTCGCTTTGCCGCGTCGCTTCTCGCTCCGAAAACTGGCGCCGCATTAACAGCAATGCCGCCGCCGGAGCCGCCACCGTCAGCACACCGGCATACAGCAGCAGCAAGGCCTGTACCAGAAGACTGGTCCCGCCGGACCATTGCAAAAGGCCAATCAGCGAGCCAAGCACCTGCACCCAAATGTAGGCCCATGCAGCAGGCGGCACCATGGCCAAGGCAATGGCGCCGGCAGCCATGTTGCCAATGACCAAAACGGCCAAGAGCAACTGCTGATCGTGCGGCAGGCCGGCAAAGCTGATCGCCGTCAAAAGCCCCCAGATGGCGGCCAATACGCCTGCGTGCCAAGTGGCTCGCCAAAGCAGACGTGGCGTGGCAAACCGCCGTGGGCGACGGCGTATGCGCGACCAACTGATGAGCCCTGAAATGGACAACGCGCTCAAGCCCAGAAACCAAGCGGTGAGCAGTGCGGAGTCCAGGCTATTCCGCAAGGCCAGCACGCAGATCAAACCGCATGCCAGCGTGGCGCCTAGGGTCCAGGGTGTGTTGGCCTGCAGGGCGCGCAAATGACGGGCACGTAACTCGTCGCTGTCGCGGTCGTCAGCCCGCAACAACGTCCAGATTGCCTGCCAACCACTCCGATCCAAATCCATGCCCTGACGACCCCAAATCAGTAGGGGACTCTAGCGGTTGCACCGCACACGCCCAATGGCTTCGATCGCGAACAGATAGGTACTAGCCCTACACTGCGCCCCGCCAACACCCGCTGCCGTCGGGGTGCGTGGCAAGCAGTCTGCTGATTCCTTCAGTCCCCGCACCGACCGTGACGGCGCCACCTCCACCGAGATGGCGAACGGTGCATCGCCGCCCCAACCCCTTTGGGCGGCCCAATCAAAAACCATGAACTTTGCTGAACTCGGCCTGGCCGAGCCGCTGCTGCGCGCTGTGCGCGAACAGGGCTACGACACCCCGACTCCCATTCAATTGCAAGCCATTCCAGCTGTGCTTAAAGGCGGCGATTTGCTGGCCGGTGCACAAACCGGTACAGGCAAAACGGCCGGCTTCACCTTGCCCATGCTGCAGCGCTTGTCGGCCAAGCCCGTTGTGCCGGGCGCAAAACGTGTGGTGCGCGCCCTGGTGCTCACCCCGACCCGTGAACTGGCCGCGCAGGTGGAAGAAAGCGTGCGCACCTACGGCAAGTACCTTCCGCTGCAGAGCATGGTGATGTTCGGTGGCGTGGGCATGCAGCCGCAAATCAATGCGCTGCGCCGTGGCGTCGACATCTTGGTGGCCACCCCCGGCCGCCTGCTGGACATCAAACAGCAAGGCCACCTGGACTTGTCCAAGGTCGAGATCTTGGTGCTGGACGAAGCCGACCGCATGCTGGACATGGGCTTCATCCATGACATCAAGAAGGTGCTGGCCATGGTGCCCGCTGACAAGCAAAGCTTGCTGTTCAGCGCCACCTTCAGCGACGAGATCAAGGCACTGGCTGACCGCCTGCTCAAGTCGCCGGCCCTGATTGAAGTCGCCCGCCGCAACGCAACCGCCGACACGGTGTCGCAGCGCGTCTTCTGGACCGGTCGCGAGCGCAAGAAAGACCTGCTGGCCCACCTGATCAAGTCCCAGGACTGGCACCAGGTGCTGGTGTTCACGCGCATGAAGCACGGCGCCAATCGTTTGGTCGAGTTCCTGGAAAAGAACGACATCAGCGCCATGGCCATCCACGGCAACAAGAGCCAGGGCGCGCGCACGAAGGCTTTGGCCGAGTTCAAGACCGGCACGCTGCAAGTTCTGGTGGCCACCGACATCGCCGCGCGGGGCATCGACATCAGCGAGCTGCCGCACGTGGTGAACTTCGAGCTTCCCAACGTTCCGGAAGACTACGTGCACCGGATTGGTCGCACG
>JBKCVH010000269.1:0-3242 GCA_046317675.1 Burkholderiales bacterium | reverse complement strand
TCGAAAAGTCGGGTAGGGGAATCATGGGGAGTCCTTCCGGTTCTTGGGCCAGCGCCACGGTGGGCTTCAAAACACAGCGCCTTCAAGCCCTGGCGGCAGGGTTTTGGAGTCAGCGCAATGTCAGTGCCATGGGGCAAGATCGGCGCCATCTTCCCATTGGTCTGTGTCATGCCGGATGTCATCACCTGCGTTGAGGACTTGCGCCTATTGGCCAAGCGCCGCGTGCCGAAAATGTTCTACGACTACGCCGATGCGGGCAGCTGGACGGAGAGCACTTACCGGGCCAACGAGAGCGACTTTCAGCGCATTCAGCTGCGCCAGCGAGTGGCCGTGAACCTGACGAACCGCAGCACCGCTACCACCATGGTGGGTACGCCAGTGGCCATGCCGGTGGCGCTGGCGCCCACGGGGCTGACGGGCATGCAGCACGCGGATGGCGAGATGCTGGCCGCCCGAGCGGCCGAGAAGTTTGGCGTGCCCTTCACCCTGAGCACCATGAGCATTTGCTCGATTGAGGACGTGCGCTCGGTCACCACCAAGCCCTTCTGGTTTCAGCTCTACGTGATGAAGGACCGCAGCTTCATCGAGGCACTGATCGAGCGCGCCAAGGCCGCGCAGTGCGGCGCCCTGATGCTGACGCTGGACCTGCAGATTCTTGGCCAGCGGCACAAGGACCTGAAGCACGGACTCTCGGCCCCGCCCAAGCCCACGCTGGCCAACCTGATTGACCTCGCCACCAAGCCGCGCTGGTGCATGAAGATGCTAGGCACCTCAAGGCGGCAGTTCGGCAACATCGTGGGGCATGCCAAGGGGGTTTCCAACCTGAGCAGCTTGTCGAGCTGGACGGCAGAGCAGTTCGACCCCGCCCTGTCCTGGGCCGATGTGGAATGGATCAAGAAGCGCTGGGGCGGCAAGCTGATTCTCAAAGGCATCTTGGACGAAGACGACGCGCGGCTGGCCGTGAACAGCGGGGCCGACGCCCTCATCGTTTCCAACCACGGTGGCCGGCAGTTGGATGGCGCCGAGAGCAGCATTGCTGTGCTGCCGCGCATTGCCCGCGCCGTGGGCACTGGCATTGAGGTGCACATGGATGGCGGCATTCGCTCCGGGCAAGATGTGCTCAAGGCCTGTGCACTCGGCGCCAAGGGCACTTACATCGGGCGGCCTTTTCTGTATGCGCTGGGCGCAATGGGCGAGGCCGGCGTCACCAAGTGCTTGGAGATCATCCACAGGGAACTGGACCTGACCATGGCGTTTTGCGGGCGAACGCACTTGGCGGCGGTCGATGCGAGCGTCTTGGTCAACCCAGGAGCCCGCCCCTAGGAGCGCGGGGCGCAACGCATCCTTTTTGATCGCGGAGACACTCGAGTCGAAATGATCAACGCCCCCGGCGCACGCCTTCGCGCCGGCCGATCTCGGCTTCATGATCCTGGAAGCCGCGACGGATCCCGAACAACTCAACTCACATTCGGCACAGCGGCAGAGCCATGAGCCCAAAGGCCGTGAGAGGCCCTCGCGCCTGCGTTGACGAACGCCAGCCCACCCCAATCAGCGCCAGCGCACCGGCTCAATATCCACTGAGCCTTTGCTGCTGGACAACATCACGTGCCCTTCTTGGATCGTGGCCTGCAACTGCATGCTGCGCTCGGCCATGGCAGTCAGCTCTTGCACGGCGGCGTGCGGCAGGCGCCAAACCTGAAGGCGGTCGAGCCGGGTGATCTTGGTCTCCACGCCCTTCCACCAAACCTCGGCCGCCGGGCCGAAGGCATAGACCACCACGCTTTCGGCCTTGCTACAGGCCTTGCTCATGGCTTTGTCGTCGGGCTGGCCCACTTCAATCCAGACCCGCTTGGCGCCGGTGTAGTCGGTCAGCACCACATCGGGGTCGTCGGCGTCGCTCAGGCCGGCGCCAAAGGCCAGCGTGGCATCGCCATTGCAGCGCGTTTGCAGTTCGTGCGCGTGAAGGCCCAGGGCCACCAGGCGAACCATCATGCGCTCATCGGTCTCGCTGGGGTGGCGGGCCAAGGTCAGGTTGTGGTCGGCGTAGTAGCCGTGGTCGATGTCGGCGACGCTGAGGTTCGCCTTGAAGATCGTTGATTTGAGGGCCATTGGCCCATTGTCGGCCTAGCCTTAGTGCAGGCCCAGCCAGTGGCCGGCGCGCTGGTACTGCGCATGGAGCTTGGCCGCCAAGTGCTGCAAGGGCTCGCAGCCACAGGCCAAGGCCCAGTGGAGCTGGTTGTTGGCGTAGGGCATGTCGTAAAGCATGCGCGTGGCCTCCACGCCTTGGCCTTGCGTTTGCATCAGGCGCGCAAAGCGCTGCAGCTCCTCCAGCTTGGTGCTGACGCTCAAGCCGCCCAGGCCCAGAAGCCCGTCGAGGCGTGCGTCGAAGTCGCTGCCGGGGGCAGCGTGCGGGGCGGAAGGCAAGTCGATGACCATGGGCAGGATGCTGCCTGTGCGCGGCCAAAACTTGAGCCTGAATTGAAGTGCCTTGGCCTGCTAATTCGAAGAATCCCCTCGCGGCTTGGCCGCCTTCTGGCAAGCTCAACGACCTTGGCCTTGCAAACCCCTGCGCCTTGCGACGCCCGCTGCAGCCCCCCTTTTTTGCGCAATGCAGCGGGAGCCTGATTTGCTTCCAAGCGCCCAGCCCTCGCGCAGCAGGGGCACACATCACTCACCCCCCACCGGAGCCCTGATGAATCAGCCCAACTCACCTCGCCGCCACGGGGCATTCCTGGCCTTCTACATCTTGAGTTCGATGCTGCTCGCCCTCGCGGCCGAACCGGCCCATGCCGAGGGCCGCAGCGGCAAGCTGCTGCTTACGGGCGGCGTGAGCAGCATTGACGGCGCTGCCGGTGGGGGCCTGACACCTTGGGCCGTCACTGGAAGCTACGCCACCGATGGCCAATGGGGAGCGACCGCCCATGCCACCGCCGTGCGCACTGGCGACTACGGTTTGAAAACCTATGGCCTGGCCCTGGGCTTTGGAGAGCGTTTGGAGCTCAGCCTTGCGCGGAAATACTTCGACACCCAGAACAACTTGGCACCGCTGGGCCTGGGCGGGCTGCATTTGAAGCAGAACATTTTGGGCGCGAAGCTGCGCATCGCCGGCGATGCGGTACTGGACGCCGACACCTGGATGCCGCAGATTGCCATGGGCATTCAGCACAAGCGCAGTGACGCCGGCGGCCTTGGCCCCACGCTCTACGGGCCCCTGGGCGCGCGCAAGAACGGTACCGATGCTG
>JBKCVH010000268.1:0-7060 GCA_046317675.1 Burkholderiales bacterium | reverse complement strand
GAGCAAAGCCACGCTGGCCACCGAGAAGATCGTGATGAACTTGTTCTGGTTGATGTTGATGAAACCCAAGGTGGCGTCCAGAAAGACGGTGATATTGTCGAACAAGAAGGCCGTGTGGCTGTCCAGGGAGGCGATGTCGCGCAGGATCTGGCGCGAGTCCTCGAACTGCTCGGCACTGAGCATGCGGCTGCGCATCATGAAAGACAGCGCGCGGCGCGTGTCCATCACATTGCGGCGAATGCGGCCGTTCAAGTCTTCCTCTTTGGCGATGGCCGTCAGCACTTCGCCAGCGGCCTCGTCATTGACCTGTTCCTTCAACACGCGCGCACTGATGGCGTGCAGCGCGTCGTAAATGCCTTCCAGGGCGTCGGCGCTGTACTCGGCGTCAGCGTCGTAGAGCTTGAGCAGGACATCCTTGGCGTCTTCAATCAGCGCCACCGTGCGCCGTGCGCGCATGCGCAGCAAGCGGAACACCGGCAGATCTTCTTTGCGAATGCTGAACAGCACATTGCGGTGCAAGATGAACGCGACCCGCACGTTGCGCGAAGCGCCTTCTTCGTCCAGCCGCAAGAAGTCGGAGCGGATGTGCAGCTGACCGTTGTCGTCTTCGTAGAAGCGCGCCGACTCTTCCAAGTCGTCGTCGATCGCGTCTTCCGGAATCGTCAGGCCAAAGTGCGTGGTGACCCAGGCTTTGTCGTCGGCGCTGGGGTCTTCCAAATCGACCCAAATGGGGTGGAGCTTGGCATGGTCAGGCGCATCGAATGCCTCGGGAGCCAAGCCGGCAAGGCGGCCAGCGTCGATCGAAAAGATGTTGAGCATCGTGCGGTGCAGTGAGGGCCGGAAGGGAGGGGGAGAGGGGTACCGGCCCTGGAGGCGCTGCGCTGCTGCACCGCAGGGACGGTCACCGAGGGTGACTGCTGTCCAAGATGGCTCCAAAAGAAAGATAACGCAGCATTATGGCCCTGGGTTTTGGGGCCTCACAACGCGAGCAAATGCGGGGGGAGTGGCTTCCGAAAGCGCTTGCCGGAAGCCCAAATGCTGGGCACACTCGAACCGCTACTGGAGTGAAGTTGCAGCTTGATGACCTGATGCCGGCGGGTGCCAAAGTGGCCCACGCCCTGAATGCCAGCCCTGTGCTGGCCGTCGGTTCAGGCCGAGCCGCTCCACAGTTTTTGCCGCGTAGCAATCCCCCCGCCGCCGTATGTCCCTTAGAACCGGGCGTGGCGGCTTTTTTGCCTAAGCCTTGAAAGGAGGCTCTATGAACCTGACGATCAGCGGACATCACCTTGAAGTGACTCCGGCACTGCGTGAGTACGTGGTGAGCAAACTGGAGCGGGTGACACGCCACTTTGATCAAGTCGTTGATGTCAACGTCTTGCTCACCGTGGAAAAGCAAAAGGAAAAGGACCGCCGACAACGCGCTGAAGTCACCCTACGCGTCAAGGGGCGAGACATGTTTTGCGAGCATTCGCATGAGGACCTTTATGCGGCGATCGATCAGTTGATGGACAAGCTGGATCGACAAGTTTGCCGCCACAAGGAGATGCTGCAAGACCACCAACACCGTACGGCCAAACGCATGGATTTAAGCGCCAGCGCCTGAGCCAACCACCAGCACAACGGGGCGGCCAATAGGCCGCCCTTTTTTATGCCGGACCCTGTTGCTGCAAAGTTGCTAGAGCCTTCCTAGAATCTCATCCCCGCTTGCTTTCACGCTAGAACAACATGAACCGACTCGCTGCCATCTTGCCTGTGCCCTTGGTGCAGGTTGACGTGGAGGCCACGAGCAAGAAGCGCCTGTTCGAGGAAGTGGGGCTGTTGTTCGAGAACCAAGCTTCTTACGCCCTTTCCCGCGCCACCGTCACGGACAGCCTGTTCGCCCGCGAGCGACTCGGCTCCACGGGCCTCGGCCACGGCGTTGCCATTCCTCACGGCCGCATCAAGGGGCTGAAGAACCCGCTGGCCGCCGTGGTCCGGGTTCGCCAAGCCATCGGCTTTGACGGCCCTGATGACGAGGCCGTGAGTCTTTTCATGGTGCTCTTGGTGCCGGAAGCCGCCACGCAGCGGCACCTGGAAATTCTGGGAGAAATTGCGGAAATGCTGAGTGAGCGAGAGTTTCGCGAGCGCTTGAAGAGCGAGCCAGATGCCGCCGTGGTGCACGAGTTGATCAGCAATTGGCAGCCGGTGAAGTCGGCCGCATGACGCAGCAACGCCGGGTGGCGAGCTCCCTGTGAAGCCGGTCTCCATCTCTGCGGACCGGCTCTTTGAGGAGCATCGCGAGACCCTCCGTTGGGAATGGGTGGCTGGGCATGCGCACCCTGAACGCAAGTTTGCGGAGGCAGCGCTCCGCGATGCGCAGTCGGCCGCCGATTTGGTGGGCTACCTCAATTACATCCACCCGTATCGGGTTCAGATCGTTGGCACGCGCGAGGTCAAGTACCTCACCGAGGCCAATGACGAAGTGCTCGAGCGGCGCGTTTCTCGCATCGTCACCCTTGAGCCTCCGGTCATCATCGTGGCCGACGAATGCGCAGCACCACCCAAGCTGGTCGCCATGTGCGACCGCGCCGATATCCCGCTCTTCATCACCGACGCTTCAGCCGGCCACGTCATTGACGTGGTGCGGGCGCACTTGGCGCAGATTTGCGCGAACCGCAGCACGCGGCATGGCGTTTTCATGGACATCCTTGGCCTCGGCGTCTTGCTCACGGGCGACTCAGGCCTTGGCAAGAGTGAGCTCGGGCTGGAGCTGATTTCGCGCGGGCACGGCCTCGTAGCCGATGACGCCGTGGACTTTTTCCGGATTGCGCAAGACACCATCGTCGGCCGCTGCCCCTCGCTGCTCGCCAACTTGCTAGAGGTGCGCGGCATCGGGCTCTTGGACATCAAGGCCATTTTTGGCGAGACGGCGGTGCGCCGAAAGATGCGGCTCAAGCTCATCGTGCACTTGGTTCGGCGCGAAACGTTGGAGCGAGAGTTCGAGCGCTTGCCTTATGAGCCCCTGTTCGAGGAGGTGCTGGACGTACCGACTCGAAAAGTCATCATTGCCGTGGATGCAGGTCGCAACTTGGCGGTGCTGGTGGAGGCTGCCGTGCGCAACACCATCTTGCAGCTGCGCGGCATTGACACCTATCAAGAGTTCGTGGCCCGCCACCAAAAGGCCATGGAGCAGGGCGAAGACGAACTGATTTAGGGCCCGGCCCTACTTGGTGCGGTTCGGGCAGGCAACCTTGGTGCACACCGCATAGAGCGACAGCGCGTGCTCCTGCAACTCGAAGCCGCGCTCGCGAGCAATCGCGTGCTGGCGCGCTTCAATGGCTTCGTCGTAGAACTCTTCAACGCGCCCGCAAGTCAGGCACACCATGTGGTCGTGGTGCTTGCCTTCGTTGAGCTCAAAGACCGATTTGCCCTGCTCGAAGTGGTTGCGGCTCAAGAGCCCGGCTTGTTCGAACTGGGTCAGCACCCGGTAAACGGTGGCCAAGCCGATGTCGGCGTCATCGGCGAGCAGCACCTTGAAAACGTCTTCGGCGGTCAGGTGCCTGCGCTCACTGCGCTGAAAAACCTCCAGCACCCGAATGCGTGGAAGGGTGGCCTTCAGGCCGCTGTTCTTGATCTCGTCACTTTGTTTCATCGGCCTGACCAGGGTCGCGCAAGGGTGCCACCTAGAATCTGAAGATCATAGCCAGCGCACTTTTCCCCGCCTCGCGCTGGCTGCCTTTCGTGAGCGTGTCCCCGATGAAGCCTGTTCTCTCCCTGACCCTGTTGCTGGCCTTTGGCCTGTCGGGCTGCACTTCGTGGGTGGGTCATAGCGACCGCTTTGCCTATGTGGTGCCGCTCTACAAAGTGGAAATCGTTCAGGGCAACGTCGTCACCAAAGAGCAAGCCGAGCGCGTGAAGCCGGGCCAAACCCGAGAGCAAGTGCGTGAGCTGCTGGGTTCGCCCATGGTGACCTCCGCCTTCCATGGCGACCGCTGGGACTACGTCTTCACCATCCGCCGGCAGGGGGCTGCAGCGCAGCAGCGCCAAGTGGTTGCGCGCTTCAAGGGCGATGTGTTGCTGGCGCTCGACGCCCCCAAAGACCTCCCGACTGAGGAGGAATTCGTGGCCTCTATCAACACATTCCGCCCCAAGGGCGACGCCCCGAAGTTGGAGCTGACCGAGGCTGAACGGGCCAAGTTGCCGCGCCCAGCGCCTGTTTCCAAGGCCGATGCCGACCAGCCGACAGGCCCGAAAAGGGCCTATCCGCCGCTGGAGAAGAGCTGAATGTTGCGGGTTGCCGTGGCCGGCGCAAGCGGCCGCATGGGTCGCATGCTCATCGAGCAGGTGCTTGCCGCAACCGACCTGCAATTGGTGGCCGCGCTGGTTCCTGAAGGCAATGCCTTGATTGGCCAGGATGCCGCTGGTTTCCTTGGGCGGGAGAGTGGGGTGTTCGTGGCCCCTGACCTGCCCGGCCAGTTGAATGGCGCTGAAGTCTTGATCGACTTCACCCGCGTTTCCGGCACCCTCATGCACCTCACCCTGTGCCGCGAAGCGGGCTGCGCCTTGGTGGCGGGCACCACGGGCTTCAAGCCCGATGAAATGGCCTTGATCCAAGAAGCCGCGAAGCAAGTGCCCGTGCTTTGGGCGCCCAACACCTCGCTGGGCGTGAACGTGGTGATGCAGTTGCTGGCCCAGGCCGGTGCACAACTGGGCACTGCCTATGACGTGGAAATTGTGGAGGCGCACCACCGCTACAAGGTGGACGCACCCAGCGGCACGGCACTGCAGATGGGCGAAGTCATTGCCAAAGCCCGTGGCCAGCACTTTGCGGAGCAGGCGCTGCTCAGCCGTGAGGGGCACACCGGCGAGCGCAAGCCCGGCGCCATTGGCTTTGCCGCAGTCAGAGGCGGCGACATCGTGGGCGACCACACGGTGATGTTCTGCGGCGACGGCGAACGCATCGAGATCAGCCACAAGAGCAGCAACCGGCTTCACTACGCACAAGGGGCGTTGGCGGCGGCTCGCTTTCTGGCGGGCAAACCTGCGCGCCTGTACGGCATGGCCGACGTGGTCGCAGCGCTTCAGGCTGCCTGATGGACACGCAGCAGCTTTGGGCGCAGGCTGACGCCATCGGGCGCGCCGTCGCGCTGCTGCTCTTGCTGATGTCAGTGTGCAGCTGGGCCCTCATTGGCTGGAAGTTCATGGCCCTGCGCCGTGCCAAGCGCACCTTGACGCAGGCGCTGCCCGCCTTTTGGGCCGCGCCCGACTGGACCGTGGCGCGCCAGCAAGTCGCTTCGCTCGACAACGATCAACTGCTCTTGCCCTTGATTGACGCGGCACAGCAAGCGCTGCCGCAGGGCTCATTGGCGTCTCAGTTGCCGGCTGCTGCTCGCTTGACCCGGCCACTGCGCGACGCGCTTCACGCCGTGATGGCCCGCCTGCAATGGGGCCAGGTGATGCTCGCCTCCATTGGGGCCACCGCGCCCTTTGTGGGTCTTTTGGGCACCGTCTGGGGCATCTATCAGGCGTTGCATGGGCTCGGGGGTGGTGGTGCGCTCAGCATCGAGCGCATCTCGGGGCCGGTGGGGGAGGCGCTGGTGATGACGGCCGCCGGTTTGGTCGTTGCCATTCCTGCCGTCTTGGCCTACAACGCCTTCAACCATCGCGTGGCGGCTTGTGAGTCCGAACTCGAAGGTTTTGCGCACGACCTGCGCGCGGCCCTGGAATGAGTTTTGGCCGCTTAGAGCGGCGCAGCGCCGCCAAGCCCATGAGCGACATCAACATGACGCCGTTGATCGACGTCATGCTCGTCTTGCTCATCATCTTCATGTTGGCCGCGCCCTTGATGACGTCCGCCTTGAAGTTGGACCTGCCCCCGGCTGGCAGCGCTGCACAAGCCGTGACCGACACCCCGTTGCAGTTGGCCCTCGACGCAAAGGGCCAAGCCTTCTGGAATGGCGAAGCCATTGCCCCTGCCTTGCTGCGCGAACGCTTGCTGCAACTGGGCAAAGAACAGCCGGACGCCGAGCTGCAATTGGCCATTGACCAAGCGGTGCCCTATGGGCGCGTGGCGGAGCTGCTGGATGCGCTGCAAGCCGCCAAGCTCAGCCGGGTGGCCTTCACCACCGCGCCCCAAGCAAGCAGCCCTTAGCCCAATTGGCGCTCGCCGCTCTGGGGCGCTTCCTACAATCGCGCCCCTATGAGTGAAGCCAAAGAATTCAATCCGCGCGAGGTCGAGGCCCGCGCCGCCGCCCACTGGAACGCCTTGGACGCCTACCGCGTGACCGAGGACGCCAGCAAGCCCAAGTACTACGCCTGCTCCATGCTGCCCTACCCAAGCGGCAAGCTGCACATGGGCCATGTGCGCAACTACACCATCAACGACGTCATGTACCGGCACCTGCGCGTGCAGGGCTCCAACGTGCTGATGCCGATGGGCTGGGACGCGTTCGGGCTGCCCGCCGAGAACGCGGCGATGAAGAACGGCGTCGCACCGGCGAGGTGGACGTACGAGAACATCGCCTACATGAAGCGCCAGATGCAGGCGATGGGGCTCGCGATCGACTGGTCGCGCGAGATCGCCGCCTGCGACCCGGCCTACTACCGCTGGAACCAGTGGCTGTTCCTGCGGATGCTCGAGCGCGGCATCGCATACCGCAAGACGCAGGTCGTCAACTGGGACCCGGTCGACCAGACCGTGCTCGCCAACGAACAGGTGGTCGACGGCCGCGGCTGGCGCAGCGGCGCGCCGGTGGAGAAGCGCGAGATCCCCGGCTACTACCTGGCCATCACGAAGTACGCCGACGAGCTGCTGGCCGGCGTGAACGACCCCACGCACCGCGACTACCTCGAGGGCTGGCCCGAGCGCGTGCGGCTGATGCTGGAGCACTGGATCGGCAGGAGCGAGGGCGTGCGCTTCGCGTTCACGCACGACATCCGCGGCGATGACGGTCAGCCCATCCAGGGCGGCCTGATGCACGTGTTCACGACGCGCGCCGACACCATCATGGGCGTGACCTTCTGCGCCGTCGCCCCCGAGCACCCGCTGGCGGCGCACGCCGCGGCCACGCGGCCCGCGCTT
>JBKCVH010000267.1:0-19060 GCA_046317675.1 Burkholderiales bacterium | reverse complement strand
CCCGCCCTCGCGGCGTATTCCCACTCCGCTTCGCTCGGTAACCTGAATTGCTGACCCGTTGCTTGGTTCAGCCTTTGGATGAAGGTTTGGGCTTCTTCCCAGCTCACTCTCTCTACCGGGCAGTCGGCGCCGCACTCCTTGAAGCTGCTCGGGTTGCTGCCCATCACGGCTTGCCATAGGCCTTGCGTGACTTCCGTTTGGGCCAACTGGAACGCTCGAACGCTGACTCGGCGCTGGGGGCCTTCGTCGCTTTCTCTGCTGGGCTCACTGGCTGGACTGCCCATCATGAAGCTGCCCGCTGGAATGTTCTGCATGCGGAAGCTGACGCCGTTGACGGTAAAGGTTTGCGAGTTGCCGGACTGCGCTTGGTTGGGCTGCGTAATGGGCGCCGGCTGCGCCAGCCTCTGTGCCTCTTCTCGCGCTCGCGCTTGGGCTTGGCCCCTCCTCTGCTGGGCTTGCTGCCTGAGCGTTTCGTCTTCTTGGCTGTACGGGTTGTCTTGGCTCCACCCTGCCAGGAATCGATCCCAGGCTTTGGCTTGCAAGTCGGCGCTGCCGCTGAAGCCTGCTGCCGCCTCAAAGTCGGCCTTCATGCGGGCTTGCCATTGGCTCCATTGCTGCCGCGCGGCTTCTTCTTTCTTCAGGTCGTCCAGGCTCAGGCCGCCTGTTTGACTTGGCAGCTGTGGGGGCTTGACGGGCTCGGGGACGACGTTGGATTGCGGGTTCACAAGGGGTGCTGCACCCAGACCGGGTACCAGCACCACGTCGCTCTCCAAGTCACCCTCGCGGGTGGGGTTTTGCTGGTTGCCGGTGGCCTGGATCACGCTGCGGCGCACAGCGTCCAGCTGGGCCAGCACCGGTCGGCCGGTTTGCTTGAGTTGCTCGTTCAGCGCCCTGGCGTAAGGGCTGTTGCCGGGCTGGCCGTCGTCGGCGGTGGCGCCATCGGCGGTGGCGTAGGCCACGAGCAGGTTGCCCCCTGTGACTTGCATGCGCGACAAGCCCTTGCTGGCGCTTTTGGCGCGCAGGGTGTAGGGGTTGTCGCGGCAGGCGTCCAGCACCAGCAGGGCCACGCGGGCTTGGCTGGCCTGCAGCACCTCCACCAGCTCGCTGGCGGCCACGGCGTCGCGGCGCAGGTGGGCCTCGGCGCCAATGCGGGCGTCCACAGGGATCAGGTAGTTGCCGCCAGGGCCGCGCATGCCGTGGCCGCTGAAGTACACCACCACGGCATCGGCCCGGTAGGCCCTGGTGCGCAGTTCCTCCACCAGGTCGAACATCTGCTGGCGGTTGAGGTCTTTGCGCTCGATGACCTCGGTGAACTTCAAGTCCTGCCGGAAGGTGCGGGCCAGCAGGGTGGCGTCAGCGTGCGGGTTGACCAGGGGCTTTTCGTTGACGTAGTTGGCATTGCCGATGAGCACGGCAATGCGGCGCGGTGCATTGGCGGCTGCGGCGCTGAGCGGCAAGGCGGCGAGGTAGGCCAAAAAAAGCGCCAGCCCGCAGGCCACAACGCGCCGGAACCCAGCCAGCAGCCGGTGGCGAAAAGGGGCTTGAAGGGGGCAGTGCAGGGTCACCATGGTGCTTTGGGGGGGTGAGCGAACAAGAGGGGCGATGTGGGTGAAAACGGCAAAGCAGCGCGCGGGTCAGAAAACGGGGGCCTTGCTGGTTGGCGCCGTGGTGCTTAGGGTACCCATGAAGGCGGGGCCTGGGCCGGCAGCTCGGTGCGCCTCTCGAATTCTTGCCGTTGGGGAATGCCCTTCAGCGCCGGCAGGAGACTCAACGAGAACGGGTCACAGCGCTCCAGCGCCGCGATGTTCGTGCGGGCCACGCTGTTCCCGGACTTTCAACTCGCATCACCGCGCCTCCGTGCAAGGTTCAATGGGTAAGGGGCTGCAAGCTAAGGAACGGTCCTGGCGAGGCGGAAGCCGACCGTGTTGAGCGCGCCAGCCGGCGAGCCTGCATTGCGGTAGGCGGAGCGCACAAACGGTCCATTTTCGCGCCAGGAGCCGCCCCGGAGGACACGCAGCGAGCAACCGGAGAAGCTCACCGCCGAGCCATCCGTCGGCGCGCCGTCGTAGTTCTGGCTGTAGCAGTCTTGCGTCCAGCTATTGGCGTTGCCTGACATGTCGTGCAGGCCCCAGGCGTTGGGCTGGAAGCTGCCCACCGGGGCGGTGTAGGCATGGCCGTCGTCGCAGTTGGCCGAGGCATACATAGCGAGGGTGGGCACGCTGCGCTTGTGGCTTTGATCGAAGCCGTTGGCGAATCGGCATTGCTGGCTGTTGCCACTGTCCGCGCCCCACCAGAAGGGCGAGCTCGTGCCGGCGCGAGCAGCGTATTCATGCTCCGCCTCGGTCAGTAAGCGCCAGCCCTTGACCGGGCTTTTGTCGTTCAGCCACCGCACGTAGGCCTGTACGTCGTTCCAACTCACGCACACCACCGGGTGACTGCTGGTTTGCTCGAAACCCGGATTGCGCCAGCTGCTCCCGGCTCTCAGCTCAGTCTTGATGACACCCTGGAAGACACAGCCTTCGCCCCGCTCGGCTTCGGTGCGGTAGCCGTTGGCGTTGACAAAGGCTGCAAATTCGCCCCGCGTGATGGGCGTCTTGCCCACGGCCAGCCGGTAACCGATGCGCACCGTGCGCACAGGGCCTTCGCTACCGCTCCGGCCAGCCTCGCTGCCGGGGGAGCCCATCTGGAAGCTGCCGGGCTGGATGAGCACGGTTTCAGGACATTCAGGGCAGGCCTTTCCGCCGGCGGATGTGACCGCTGCCAATTGCGCTGGGGGTGGAGTGGCTTGGCCACGCGCTTGAACGAGGCGCTGCTCGGCCAGGGCGCGCAAGGCTTGGCCGCTGGCGCCGGGGGCGTTGCCCACCGGCCAGGCCGCCAAGAAGCGCTCCCAGGCTTGAACCTGCAAGGCGGCTGTGCCGGTGAAGCCGGTGACCGTGTCGAAGTCGGCCTGCATGCGGGCCAGGGCCGCTTGTTCGCGCCGCTGCCGTTCGGCCTCTTGGCCTGCTTGCCCGGATAGGTCGCTCAAGTCCAGCCCAGGCTGAACGCGCTCAGGCACCACCGTCGCCATGGGGTTGCCGGCCGCACCCGCTAGGTACAGGTCGCCCAGGAGCGACGAGTTCTCCCAGGGGATTTGCCGCTCGCCGGTTTGCGCCAGCACATCGGCGCGCACGCGGGTGAACACTTGGCGGATCTCCAGCCCCGGCTGGGTGATGTGCTTGGCCAGCGAGTGCGCAAAGGGCGAGTGCTGCCCGCTGCCATCGGCGGCCACGTCGTCGGGACTTGTGGAGAAGGCGATGAGCGTGCCGCGCGTGGCGGTGTCCACGCGCGCCAGGCCGCGGCTGATGCTGCGGGTGGCACCGGTCATGCGCATGCGGGCGGCAAAGGGGTTGTTGCGGCAGGCGTCGAGCACCACCAATCGCGTGCTCGCGCCTTGCACCACACGCAGCAACTGGTTGAGCTCGATGGACTCCAACGACACCGCCATGTCGTCTTCCAGCTTCACGTCCACGGGCAACACGTAGTTGCGCCCTTCCATCTGCAAGCCGTGCCCGGCGAAGTACACCAAGGCCACGCTGGCGCCTTGGGCGCGGCGGGCGAACTGCAGCAGCTCGCGCTCCATCTGGGCCTTGGGCGCATTGCGCAAGGTCTGCACCTCAAAGCCGACGCGCTGCAGGCTGGCGCTCAGCAACTCGGCGTCGCGCACCGGGTTGGGCAATGGGGTGGTGGCAGCGTATTGGCCGTTGCCCACGACCAGGGCGACGCGACGGTTGCTGCCTTGACCATGCGATGCCGG
Organism: Burkholderiales bacterium; assembly: GCA_046317675.1. GTDB lineage: Bacteria > Pseudomonadota > Gammaproteobacteria > Burkholderiales > Burkholderiaceae_C > Inhella. Next base: position 15,267 of record JBKCVH010000267.1, on the reverse strand, counting down.
TAGCAGCAGGGCCAACAAACTGAGTCCAACGAGCCAACGAAGTAAGCGAGAGGTCATGGCTGGATTGGCTGTTTCATGGGTATGGGCCTTCGGCAACAGGGGGCTGCGCCCCCAGACACCCCTTCAATCCCCTCAGCGCTCATCGGTACACCCCTTTGCAAAGGGTAAAAGGGCAAAAGGGCTAAAACCTAAAAAACGGTCCTGGCGAGACGGAAGCCGGTGTAGCTGTTCCGGAAGATCGGCGAGTCATTGAAGCGGAAGGCGGAACGCGACCACTGCGGAGTGAAGACCCAGGAGCCGCCGCGGAGGACACGCTGCGAGCAGCTGGAGGGGTTCACCGCCGAGCCGTCGGTGGGGGCGCCGTCGTAGCTTGGGGCAAAGCAGTCTTGCGTCCAGCTGTTGGCATTGCCCGCCATGTCGTGCAGTCCCCAGGCGTTGGCCTGGAAGCTGCCCACCGGCGCGGTGTAGGCGTGGCCATCGTCGCAGTTGGCGGTCGCCCAGCGTGGGTTCCAAGTGCGCTTGGCGCTTTGGTCGGCGCCGTTGGCAAATTGGCATTGCTGGCTGTTGCCATGGTCATCTCCCCACCAATACCGCGTGGTGGTGCCTGCGCGGGCTGCGTACTCGTACTCCGCCTCAGTAAGCAAGCGCCAGCCATTGACCGGGCTTCTGTCGTTCAGCCATCGCACATAGGCCTGCGCGTCGTTCCAGCTCACGCACACCACCGGGTGGCTGCCACCTTGCTCGAAGCCGGGGTTGCGCCAGCTGGTGCCGGCCTTCTTCTCCCCCTTGCCGCCGCTGAAAACAAAACAGCCATCGCCTTGCTCGGCCTCGGTGCGGTAGCCGCTGGCGTTGACAAAGGCCGCAAACTCGCCTCGGGTGACGTGCGTCTTGCCCACCGCCAGCCGGTAGCCAATGCGAACGGTGCGCACCGGGCCTTCGTTACTCATTCGGCCCACTTCGCTGCCGGGCGAACCCATCTGGAAGCTGCCGGGCTGCAGGGTGACGGTCTCGGGGCACTCGGGGCAGGCTTTGCTGCCCGTGCCGCCGGCGGCTTGCAGCGGCTGGCGGGCAGCGTCTCGGGCTTGCGCCTGCGCTTGGTCTCGCCGCTGTTGGGCTTGTTGCCGCAAAGCAGTGCCTTCAGCACCGGCCGTGGCGGCTTGGGCATCCGTCCACGCCGTCAAGAAGCGCTCCCAGGCCTGGGCCTGCAAGGCGGGGGTGCCGCTGAACGCAGCCACTTTGTCAAAGTCACCCTGCATGCGGGCTAGGGTGGCTTGCTCACGCCGCTGGGCTTCAGCTTGCTGCGCCGCCTGGCCGGCCAAGTCGCTCAAATCCAGCCCCGGCTGAACCGGCTCGGGCACCACAGTGGCCTGCACACCCGGCGGGCGCTGGCTGCCCGCCAAGTACAGGGGTTCGTTGATGGACACCTCGCTGATGCGCGGGTCTTGCTTGTTGTTGCTGAGCTTGAGCACTTCGGCCGCGGTGGCACGGAAGACGCTGACGATTTCTTGCCCCGGCTTGCGCAGCTGCTGCGCCAGCACGCGGGCGTAGTGGCCTTCGTCGCTGGCGGTGGTGCCGGGCGCGGTGGCAAAGGCAATCAGGGTGCCGGTGGGCGCTTCCATGCGGCCCAGGCCTTTGGTGGTGCTTTTGGTGGTGGCGGCCAGGGGGTTGTCGCGGCAGGCGTCCAAGATGACGACGGCGGCTTTGGGGCGCGCACCGGCGATTTGGGTGAGCACGCCGCGGGCGGAGATGGCTTCGATTTCGTAGTCGGCCTCTTTCTCGATGGTGGCCTGCACGGGGATCAGGAAGTTCTCGCCCAGGGCCTGGGTGCCGTGGCCGCTGTAGTACAGCAGGGCCACGTCGGCGCCCTCGGCGCGGCTGCCGAAGTCGCGCACGGCGCGGCGCATGGTGTTTTGATTGGCGTCGAGCACCACCTGCGTTTGGAAGCCCAGGGCCTTGAGGGATTCGTTCATGACCCGTACGTCATTGGGCGGGTTGCGCAGGGGGCCCACGGTGTAAGCGGCGTTGCCAATGAGCAGGGCCACGCGCTTGCCTTGGGCCACAGCCGCCGCGGGGGCGAGCAGAGCGGCGGTGATGGCGAGGAGCAGGAGGAGGCGATGCAGCATGGGCAGGTGGTTGGGGGGTTCGCAGCTGTGCCGGGCCTTTGCAGGCGTGCTTACTGCGCTGGCAGGGTTCGCAACTCACCCACGCTGAAGGTGTACGCCCCCCGGTGCTCTTGCAGCCAGCGCTGCACCAAGCGCACACGTGGATCGTCTACGGGCATTTTGCTGGCGCCGAGTAGGCGCTCTAGGCCCTCCGGGGCTTTGTCGAAGGCGATGGCGAACTGCTGGTCAATGCCAACGGGCTCTTGCACCACGATGGCTGGCCGGTTGAGCGCCGGCAAAAAGACGGGGCTTTGCCCTGGCACGCGCGCCATTTCGCTGCGGTCATAGGGGTAGAGCACGCTGACGAGGCCATCGGCATCCACATTGAGCAGCAAGAGAGTGGCTTCTCGGTCTGGGAGCAAGGCAAAGCGCAGGCTTTGGCCGATGACGCGGTTGCCGCCTACGGTTGAGGGTTCGGCGCTGAGGCCAAGGGCGTTGCGCTGACCGGCTTGGCCCAGTGCGCGCAGGGCTTGGGTGAAGTGGAGTTGCTGGAGCTTCAGGCGCAGAGGACCTAGGTCTGAGCCAGGAAGGCGCAGCATGGTGTCGCCTGCGAGGGTGGCGAGGCGCAGGCCTTTGTCGCTCGGCAAAAGTGTGAATAGCGTTCGCTCGGGGATTTGCTGGTCGAAGATCTGCACGCTGGGCACGCCTTGCAGTGCCTTGCGTACTTCGGCGGGTATGCCGCTGTTCAGGTGCAGGCCAATGGGGGCAACGGTGAGGGCCGCGCTGGATGTGGCTGGCTTGAGCGCCGCGCCCGGGGCGCCCAGCAGCGAGCGTGTGGCGGCTCCGGCGCCGTCTTCTGCAATGCCGGGGGCACGCACGGCGGCATGGCCGTAAGGCTTTTGGCTCATGAAGTCGCTCACGGCGACTTGGACTTCGTGCAGGCTCAGGAGCCCATTGCCGTCAAAGTCAGCCGGCAGTTTGGCCAGCAGGACGCGCAAGAGCGCGTCGGTCATGGCGCCATGGGGTTTGCCGTCGACGGTGGGCAGCACAGACAACACTTGGCTGTTGATGTCAATGGCGGGTTCTGCGGCTGCGGAAGCCAGCAAGAAGGCGGCTTGGCGATAGGGCCAGTTGCGCACTTGGCTGGCGGCGGCGCGTTCGAGGCGTGCCACGAGTTCAGCGTGGTCGCGGCGCAGGGGCAGTGCGATCAGCCGCTGGGGCAGCTGAAAGCCTGAGCCGGCGGCGGCTACGGAGCGACTGAGGCTGCCGCTGAAGCAGGAGTCGGAGATGACCCACAGGAGCCGCCCGCCGTCGTCGAGCTCCCGAAAGATGGGCTTGAGGTCGAGGTCGCCGCGCAGCAGGGCGGCGCCACGTTGGGCTTCGGTGAGGGCGGGGTCGAGCGTGAAGTCGTACGGCGCCCACGCGCCGCTGTCGCTGGCCAAGTTCAGGGACGCGCTGTTGTCGTCCAGCCAGCTGGTGCCATGGCCCGAGAAGTAAATGAGGACTTCATCGCCCGGCTTGCTTCGGGTTTTCAAGGCCCGCAGCGCGGCCAAGATGGCGCTGCGGGTGGCCTGCTCGTTGACCAAGGTCCGAACGGACTCGGGCTTGAAGCGCCACCGCTCCACGAGCACGTTGCGCATGGCAACGATGTCATGGGGCGGGCCTTCGAGCGGCGTTACCGCTTGCCAAGTGGCGCCGGGGGGCGGGCCTTTGTACTGCCCGACCCCAATGAGCAAGGCATGGCGCTCAGTGGCCTGTGCGGCGCTGCCAACACCAAGGAGGGCGATGAAGCTCCACGCGACAAGGCGCGCTATCCAAAGCAGAGCCATAGGCTGGTGTCCGTTCAGGGTTCAAAGGCATCGACGTTTTGGACTTCGACGCGGCGATTGCGGGCATCGAAGGGTTGGTTGGCGTGGGCGAGTCGGTCACTGCCAAATCCAAAGACGCCCAGGCGCCGGGCGGCAACGCCGCGGGTGACGAGCGCATCACGGACAGCGAGCGCACGCGCGCACGAGAGCCGCAGGTTGTGCTCGCGCGGTCCTTTGGCGTCGGTGTGCCCACTGATGGAAAAGCGCCGGCCACTGAGGCTGGCGTGGTTCAAGGTCTGGGCCAGCTCGTTGGCTTGCCGCTCGTCTTGCGCGGTGAGGCGGTGCTGGTCGAACTCGAACTGAAAGGGTACGTTGCTGCTTACCGGCTCGGCGGCGGCCAGCGGGACGACGGCGAGGTCTTTGCGCGGCATGCCGCTGGTGCCGTTCGACTGCTCGCTGCCGGCGCAGCGGCCCGTGCTGCTGTCGGGGCGGTAGCTGGCGGCAAAGCGCTTTTTACTGAGCAACGAGCCTTCTTCTTCGTCGCCTGCGGGGGTTTTGAGCTCGCTGAGCAGCTGCGCCTGGGTTTTGACGCCTTGCGCCGGGCTGGCGCTGGCGAAAAGGGCCAACACCAGGCCTGCGAGCAAGGGAGCCGCCAGCTTCATGGGCCGACCTCGCGCAGTGGGGCCATGGCCGCGGCGTATGGGCCGCTGACCGCGATTTGCCCTTCTTTGAGCTTGGCGGGCAGGGCCATGAGGTCTTGCTGCTCCTGGGTGACGACGGCCATGAGGTAGCCGACGCCCACTGGGCCTTTGGCGCGCAGGCGCCAGTTGGGGCGTGGCAGTTGGGCGGTGTCGCCCGCGGCGATGTAGTTGGCGCCGTCGATGCTGTTGGGGAAGACGAGGTTCAGCTCGCGGCCGTCACTGCTGAGTTGAAACAGGTAAAGGTAGCCCGACTGATCGCTGCGCAGTTCGGCGCTCACGAGCTCGCCCACTTTGACGGTTTCAGGGTTCAGTCGTAGGCTCAGACGCCGGTCCGGGGCCGCCTGGCGCAAGGTGCTGTCGAGTTGCTGCATGAGCGGCGCTTGGGCTTTGGGCGGCGTGACGCAAGCGCTGAGGCTCAAGGCCAGCGCAAGAGCCATGAGGGCGCGCTGGGCAGAGGGTGTGTAGCGGGTCATGGGGAGTCCTTGAGGAAGATGGATTTCACTTCGGGGTAGGAACGAGGCGTGCGGGGCTGGGCTGCTCAGGGGCGGCTGCGTTCAACAGCCTGCGAACTTCAACGCGGCGGTTGGCGGCGGCTTGTGGCTGGTTGGGCATCAGCAAGCGCTCGAAGCCGTACCCAGTGGCTTGTAGGCGCTGGGGAGCAAGGCCGTGAGCGTCCATGAGGTAGTTGCGCACGGCTTGCGCGCGTTCCAGGCTCAGACGCAGGTTGTAGGCGGCATCTCCAACGCGGTCGGTGTGACCGGCAAGCTCAAAGCCAGCGCCTTGGAGACGGGCGTCGCCAAGGGCCATGGCGAGTTCATCGAGCTGGCGTTTGCCCTGGGGCAGCAGCTCGGCGCTGTCGAAGCTGAACTGCACGGTGAGGTTGATGCGAGGGTCGGCGCGCGGTCGTGTGGGGCGGCCAGCGGTGTCGAGCACGATGTCTTTGGGGGCCAGTGCATCGAGGATTTGGGTCGACTTGGTGACGCCTTGCTGGGCAGCGACGACCCCAGCACTCAAACCCAGTGCGGGGATCAAGGGTGCAAGCAGGAGTTGGCGCAGTGTGTAACGGCGGTTCATGGAGGCTCCTGGAGGCGTGCTTTAGCGGGCTTGGAAGATGAGTTGCTCAATGGCGGGGTATTGCCCTGCTGGTACGAGCTGGAGGTAGTTACTGCTGCGCGCGGTGTCCTGCCGGTAGGCTGGCTGGTTGCTTCGAGCCGTGTCGAGCGCAAGGCGGTGCCGAACGCTTAGCACCAGGCGCTCGCTGGGGTCCCAGCGGTCCATGACGAAGAATTCATTGGGCTCCAGCGGCAGGTCCACGGTTTGCCCGGCGCGCAGTTCAACGCTCATGCCGGCCTGCGGATAGACCTGACCGGTGCGCTGGCCGTACCAGATGTCGCCGCGAACTTGATCGACGTCGGCAACGGCGTCGAAGCTGGGCGTGATGCGCAACTTGAAGCGCTCGCCGGGGCGAAGCGGCTTGCCCATCGGGCGGTTTTCGAGGCGACGACCGCTGGCGTCCAGTACCACTTGGCGGAGGCTCACCCCCTGGTAGTTGAAGCCGGCACCCCAACGGGCCGCGTTGCTGCCAGCCTCAGCCAGCAGGGGGAGTTCGGGCAAACCGAGGATGACGGGTGCGGGCTGAAACGTGTCAGCGGCTACAGGGGCCGGCGCGGGGGCGGTGCTGCCGGATGGAGCTTGCACGATGACCGTGATGACGCGATTGACGGGCTGGCTGGGCGCGGCCTCTGGCGCGACCGTCCAGACGCTGTTGACCCAGCGTTCAAACGTGGAGAAAACTTGGGTGGGCTCGGCCACGAGGGTTTTGGCCACAGCGGGTGCAGAGGTCTGGGCCTGGGCGCTAAAGGCGGCGCAGGCAGCCAGCAACACAGGGGCGAGAAGGCGGGAACTGAGAGCTTGGGGCATGTGGGATCTCCTGGGATTGAATTGGGCGTGCTGCGGGTCTCAACGACGATGACGGATGGTCAGGGTGGTGGTCAGACCTTCACCGCGAGGGTTCACCACGTAGGTAGTGCTGGCGGTGTTTTGCACGTCCAAAACGATGTCTTTGGTGGCGCCTGGCATTGCCATGCCTTTTTCGTCTAGGCCAAGCATGCGCCTCACCCAAGCCCACGTGCCTTCAGGCGTGCTCTGCTCAAGCACGATGTGGAGCAGGTCTTCGCCCTGCTGGCCGTCGAGGCGCAGACGCGGGGTGACCAGTTCTTCGCCGGCTTTGATGGGGCCGCGCCAGACGGGCGCTGCGGGCGTTTCGCCGCTGGGCTTGGTGTTGAAGAGGGCAATGTGGCCGTCTCTGGCTGCCACAACCTTGACGCGGAAACGCTCGCCGGTGCGGAAGTTGGTGTTGACGCTGCGCGAGGTTAGGGTGCCATCGGGGCTTTCGACGAGGATGCTGACGGCCATGGCATCGCTGCGCACTGCAGCGCGAGAGGTGACGGGCGCTGCGGCTGCGGTTTGCACGCGGTCGAGCACGATGTCTTTGGGCGCGGCCAGGGCAGGTCCGCTAACGGACAGGGCTAGCGCAAGGCTCAGTGCAAGGCGGAGATGAGTTTTTTGCATGGTGCGGTCCTCAAGGAAAGCGTTGGGATGAAGTGGTTGCACAGGTGATGACGGTGGATGCGGCGAACGGTCAGAAAGCTTTGGTGTTGATGGCCGGCTAAGGGTGCCAGATGATGAATTGCTCTTCTCGTGGAAGACCAAAACCACTGGGCTTGAAGACCACGCGCAGGGTTTGTGTCCCCCCTTGACCTTCGGTGCGCAGGTCTGGGCTGCGCAAACGCTGGGCAGCCTGCGCGGTGCTTTGCCAAATGGCGCCGCTGGATGCTTTGCCGGCTGCGTTCAAGGTGTGGAGCTCAAACACGCCGGGTCGATCTGCCTGGAGGCTGAGCGCAAATCGGGTGTTGCGCGGCAAGGCAAGCCGGCCCGGTGCGGCCAGCAGCACACGGCCTTCGGATTCCAGCGCGAGGCTGAGCTGTGGCACCTCACCGGGCCGCGGCACGAGAACGTCTGGCGGGCTGCGGCCCTCGACCGTGCGACCACGCAGCAAAGTGACGCCATAGAACAAGGCGAAGCCGAGCGCAAAGGCGGTCAAAGCCGCCAGCAGCAGGCGCAACCAGGGGGTGGAAAGCGAAAGACGCAAGGGGTGGCCTCCTTAGGGTTGGCTGGGGTCTTGGACGCGCGCCACAAAGAATGGCAGCAGCGTGGGTTTGTGCACCAGAAGCAGCAAAAAGGGGCGGTCCACGATGCAGTCTTGAACTGGGCGGAGGTCGAGCGACTTGACGCCGATGACCGCTGCAGTGGCGGCGGCGGCTTCGGCCCCGTGTTCGTCGAGCTGCAAGGTGGCGCCATGGAAAAGTTCGTCGAGCTGCAGCTTCGCGCCAGCGGCACCCAGAGCAGGGGCAAAGCTGGCTTCGCTACCAAACACGCGATTCACACCCAAGGACTGCAAGGCCGCTTTGAGTGACTGCGCGGCTGGCTTGAGGGCGAGCTTTGGCAACTGCATGCGGCAGGTTTGCGGTTTAAGTGCCGTACTCCAGCCGGCTAGATCGAGCCCGTCGAGTTGGTTGAGGGCGCTGGCTAAGGGCATGCCAACGGGGGGGAGCGCAATTTGCGCCACGATGTCAGTGCCTTCAAAGGGCAACTCGATGACGTGCAGACCGCCGAACTGGGCCGCACGCACCTTGACCTCGCCATGCAGGGTGGCGACCTGCTTGGTTTGGCCAGGCGCGATTTCAAAGCCGGCAGCCCGGGTGTTCGCTGGCGCAAAGGGTTGAACCCAACCACCACGAAAGTGTGTGGCTTGGGTGAGTACGAGGCGGGTGGTGGGGGTGATGCTGCCTGGCGCCAGTAGATCTGGGATGCGCCCCGCCGTCCGTTCACCAACCCATTGGTTGATAGCGCTGCGTGCCGGCTCGGCCTTTGCGAAGTCCAAAACGGCTCCCGATGCTTGGAAGCGTTTCTCCATGGCGGCAACATAAGGTGCTTGAAGGCTGGCAGCCATGCCTTGGTGAACCCAAAGACGACTGGCCAATGCCAGACCGGACGCGGTACCACTTTGGGACTTGCCGAGGACACGCTCAAGGACGTACGGTAGGTGCTGCTGCAGTTGATTAGCGCCCTGGAGGGAGCTGCCAAAGAGCTGTGCGATTTCGCGTCCGTCTTGTGCAGCCACGCCGGCTTGCAGCATGGCCAAAGCCAAGGTGACTGAAGCGGGTGAAACCACGGCGTTGCTGCCTGCTGGCGCCACCCGCAGAAGGTTCAGGCCCAACTCGGCAACGTGGCCCGCCAGTGCGGCACGGTGAACATCGGTGGTGCTGCGCTCTAAGGTCGCTACCGGCGCCGCAGGCCGAGGAACGAGGCGCGACCCGGCTGCAGCGGGGGGCGAACTTGCTGCAGCGGAGGGTGCTTGATCGAGGACGATGTCCTTCTGCGCAGCGGGGGCTTTGGTGGCCTTGGTGGCTTTGGCTTCCTTTTTGGGTTCCACCGCGTTGACGTGGGTGGCTACACCGAGACCCAAGAAGCAAACCAGGGCTGCCGCTACATGGGACGCTTGCATTCGAAATGGGCTCTTCATTTGATTTCCTCAATGCGCGCAATGTGGCTAGCTGCTAAGCGGCCCTGGCGGCTGACCAAGCCCAAGCTCTTGGTCGCTTTGCAGTTGCTGGAGTCGAGCTTGCCGAAGGTGGACCGGAGGTCGAGGGCGCCGTCAAGATTCAAGGGGGCGGCGGTCATGATGGCCATGAGGTGGCTGGCACCCGCGTCTGGCCCCTGCGCCTGAAGGCCCCAAGCCGGACGCGGGAACCGATGCGTGCCTGGGCCGATCTCGTTGGATTGGTCTAGTTTGTTGGGGAACAACAGGTGAAACTCCCCGCGGGTGCCGACGTGTACGAGATAGAGGTAGCCGCGCTCCGGTGTACGCACGCTGAAGTCGAGAAGGTCTTTGCCAATTCGTACAGTGGGGTTGGTGATGGAGAGCTCGATCTCGGTATTGCTGCTGCGCCGAATGCCTTCGAGAACTCCAACCAAATTGGTCGGACGGCATTGATCGCCCGTGGCGCTGTTCGCGGCAGTACCGAGATAAACGACGGGCATGCCGTCGGAGCCCGCCAAGCTGATGGTTTGATTGAAATTCATCCGGCGAACACGGTTCTGTGCACAGGCCTGAAGTTCAGTACCGCTGATGGCGCCGTCACCATTGGTGTCGGCCGCGGCATCATTCAGGCAAGCGCTCCATGCCAATGTGGCTGCGCTGCCAGACGGGGTTGCAAACGCCACCTCACGATCGGAAGCCGCAGCCAGATAGACAAACTGGTTGTTCGCTTGCCTTGCCACGGGCGCAAGGGAGCGGAACTGCTTGTTGATGGCTTCGCCGCATTGGTAGCCGGAATCGGTGGTGGCGGTGTTGGTCTTCATGTCCATCAGCTTGGGCACCGCCCCACTACCGAGGCTTCGGGTGTCCGCCGACTTTTCACGGTACTGACCACCCGAAAAGCAAGAGTCGTTGAGCACGACCGTGCGGGCTGCAGTTCGGGCAATGCGCTGCAGCAGGGGTGTCAGGTCACGCTCCATAAACAGCTTCAGGTCGGATCCGACCATGCCTTCAACACAGCTCGGTCCGCTCTCGTTCTGCACCTGGGCGCCGTGGCCTGAGTAATAAATGAAGACGTTGTCTTCGGGCCGAACAGAGGCAGCAAAGTTGCTGAGCGTGGCCTGAAGTCCACCGACAGTGAGGTCGCGGTTGCTCATGCTGCGAATGTTTTGCGGGGGAACGCCCATGTCGGTAGCGATCTTGCGGGCCAGTTGCGCGTCTTTGTCGATACCCGGCAAGGCGGCTTGGGTTCCGGCGTAATCAATCGTGAGGATGAGCGCGCGGCTCTCTGCGCGCACCGAGGGCATGAGCAACAGGGCGCTGAGTGCGGCAACGGCGAGGGCGTGGAGTTTCATGATCAGGAGTGAGGTTTGGCGAGGGTGAATGAAATGCTTGAGGCGATTCGGGTCGACGCAAGAGCAATTTTGGGGTTTCAGCCGAGAAGACGGCGCCCGCGCACTTTGGTCAGAAGTCGGCACTGGCGATGCGCAGTGCAGGTAAGGCGGGCATTGAATGCAGAGAGTCACATTCGCTTGCATTTGAACCAGTTTGTTGCCTCCTGCGCTCAGGGCAAGCCCGATGCACCGGAAAAGGCTCCGTGTACTCCGAATCCTGCTTCTGACCTTGGCGATGGACTGACGTCTTCGGGGTGAGTTCTCAATGAGTTGTCCGATTGATGGAGATCTTTATGCACCACCCACTCATGCTGCTGAGGCCGACTTGGCTCCTGCTTTGTGATCAACGCCTGACAGAATTCAGAGCGGCGTTGCACGGCCTTTTGCATCCGGGTTTGTGCGCCATTCAAATGGGGAGAACGATGCGCATGGCCGTGAATACAAATGGTGAGGACACTTCTGGAGCCCCGACTGCCGATGCACTGAGTGCGCGCACGCAGCAGTACAAGGCTCAGGCGGTCGCCTGGGCCCGCCAGCTTCAGGTCGGCGGCCGCGCTGCTGATGTGGCCACAGCAGAGGCATTGCATGGCTCATTGGGCCGGTGGCTGGAGAAGCAGGCCCACTTTAGGCATGGTGTCCACGTGGATGAGGCTGAGGACATCCGTGCCGAGGTGGTTTTTCAGTTCCACAACCAGCCACCGCGTGACCCGGCGACGGCCTTTGGTTGGCTGTGCCGCATGCTTCAGAGCCGCTGCTTGGATTGGCATGACCGGCGCAACGCGAAGAAGCGGGGGGATGGCGTGAGCCCTGTATCTCTTGATTTGGAGCCAAGCGAAGAAGGCGGCATGAGCGCCGACGCAATGGGGGCCGTCCACGACACGCGAGAACGCGACGCCTTGCTGCAATGCATTGCTCGGATGCTAGACCTGTTCACCCGAATCAGCCCCCAGTACGGGGCGTTGCTTCGGATGGCCGCCGATGGTCTCGAAAACGAGGATATGGCGATCGTGGTCTACGAGCTTGAGCCCGAAAGGGTAGGAAAGACAGACCTCAATCGCCTCAAGAGCATGCTGAGTACCGCGCGTAAGGAAGCCTTGCCTTACTTGGGCCGCTGCCACCCGAATGCGCATTGAAAGAAGAGTCCTTTATGTCCCAGCCCTACACCGACAGTGATGACGCTGCCACTCAGGCATGGTTCGACGTGCTTGCTGGCCGCAAGCCGCCTGGAATCGAGCCTGATGACCAACTGGCCGCGGCTGTTCGCCAAGTGCATGCCCTGCAACTGCAAGCCGATATGGATAGACCTGAGGACGAAGCCAAGCGCCGCCGCCTCGAGCTGCTCTTTGCGGCGCAGCGCGGTCAGTTCAAGGCCGGCCCGAGCAAGTCCACCGAGCGGGTGGCGCTGGGTGCGACCCACCTGGGGGGCGGGCAGGCCGGCGGGTCTGGCGCAAGCGCTAACGGTCTTTGGGGGCGATATGCCGCCGCCGCTGCCGTAGGTTTGGCCTCGGCTTTGGCAATTGGCCTTTTTGGCGGTGGGCCAGGCAGTCCGAGCGATCCCATGCCGGGTTACATGAAGGGCGGTGGTGCCGCCAGTGCGCCAGCATCCAAGCAGCTAAGTGCCGATTTGTTTAACGTGGCCTCTCCTCAGGCAGAGCAGGAAGCAACGGCACTGCGAGCGCAGCTAGAGGCACAAGGCGTGAAGGCCGCCTTGACCCGAACGGGCGATGGAGGCTGGTTGTTGGAGGCTACAGTTGACCCAGTTCAGGCGAAAACGGTGGAGGGCTTGCTGGCGCGACACGGCGTTGAAGGATTCAACGGAGGGCCTTTGCAATTGAAATTCATTGCCCTACCGTGATGGCAGACCCTAAGCGCGAATTGCATTCGTGCCAGTTTGGAGGCTTCGCTGAAGGGTTGGTGCCGAACGCTGCATTTTTGGTTCGATTCCAATCGCGTCTTCCAATTGCAAAGCCCCGTAAGTGAAAACTTACGGGGCTTTTTGTTTTTCAGCCGGCGGCCACACCACACCACGTTGGACAGGGAGGCAGCTCTCAGCCTGGCTCGGTGGGCTCGGCCGGTTCGCTTGGGTCTTGCTGAGGTGGCCTCAGCGGGGCCAGGCCCATTTTTGTGCCGTCCCACTGTTGGCCGCACCAGCACCGGCCCTCGGCGTCAATGATGCAGGTGCCACTGCCGCAGCAGCGAGGGTCGGTTTCCATGAGTCTTTAGCCGATGCGTTGAGGGCCAATCGAAGCTGTCCTTGTGGCGGTGTTCAGCCCGCCAGCGCGTCGGCCCAGATGTTCTCGGCCCAAGCCAGTGCGTACCGACCTTCCAGCTGGTTGGCTGCGATGGACACGCCGCCCGATCCGGGGACGGTTTTGACGATCTTTTCAGCGGCGTCGTACTGGTGGACCGAGGCCACGTGGATCACGTCGCGTTGGGTGACGAAGCTGTAGCAGGTGTTCATCAAGACCGGGCTCGGGTTGGGCTGATTGCCCTGGAGCAGTTCGAGGATGGCGGCTGCGGCGAGCTTGGCGTGTTGGTTGGCCATGTGGCCGCTCTTGGGCATCAAGGGGGCGGCAAACACGGCATCGCCCAGCACGTGCACGTTGGGCACGGCCGTGCTCTCCATGCTGAGCCAGTTCACACCGCACCAGCGCTGGTTGACGGTGATGAGCCCGCTGCTCTTGGCGAGGTCGGCGGCGCGCTGCGGCGGGATGACGTTGAGCACGTCGGCTTTCACGTCTTCGAACTCCAGCTTGGCCACTTTGCCGGCCACTTCTTTGAGTTCGGCATTGGCGCGGTATTCCAGCACCCCGCTGTAGTGGTCTTTGAAGGCCTTTTCAAACAGCGCCTTCTTGGATTGCACTTCGGGGTTGGCATCCAGCACCAGCAGCTTGGCCTTGGGCTTGGCTTGCTTGAGGTAAGCGGCGACCATGCAGGCGCGCTCGTAGGGGCCGGGTGGGCAGCGGTAGGGCGCTTTGGGAATGGTCATGGCCACCACGCCGCCATCGGGCATGGACTCCAACTGGCGGCGCAGCAGCTCGGTCTGAGGGCCTGCTTTCCAGGCGTGTGCAACGCGGCCGGCATTGATCTCTCGCTCCAGCCCGCCAACTTGCTCAAACATGAAGTCCACCCCGGGCGAAACGACCAAGCGGTCGTAGCTCAAGGGGCTGCCACCCTTGAGGCGCACGGTTTTCTTGATGGGGTCGATGGCCAGCACTTCGTCTTGAACGACCTTCACGCCCGCAGCTCGGAGGGTGTCGTAGCCCCGCGTGATGTCGGACATGGCCCTGAAACCGCCAACGACCAAGTTGGAAATCGGGCAGGAGATGAAGGCCGCGTTGCGCTCCACCAGGGTCACGTCCACGTTGCCGCCCCACATCTTGAGGTAATGCGCGCACGTGGCGCCGCCGAAGCCGCCGCCCACCACCACGACGCGCCCGATCGAGGGTGTGGGTGGTGGGGCAGAGGCGCAGCCTGCGAGCGCCAGCGCGGCGCCGCTGCCCAAGAGTTGACGGCGGGAGAAGTTGGGGATTCTTTTCATGGGGGCGTCCTCAGCGCTTGGTCGTCGGCTTTTGCGCTGCGAAGTGCGCAGCGATGAGCTTGATTTGTTCGTCGGTGTAGCCCTTGGCGATTTGGTGCATCACCGTGGCGGGCATGGCGCCGCTTTTGTAGTCGGCCATGGCGGCAATGAGCTTCTCGGCTGGCATGCCGGCAAGGGGCTTCATTTCGCCCCGGGCATTGCCATTGGTACCGTGGCAGTTGGCGCAGGTTGCGGCCAGGTTTCGGGCCTGCTTCACGTCCAGGGCCTGTGCTGCGGATGGCAAGGCGGTGAGCAGTGGCAGTGCAAGAGCGAGTGCGAGGTGTTTCATGGCGTTTTCAGGGCTGCGCGTTGGCGGCGCGTTCGCTGGGTGCAGATTGAAAAGAGGGGGCAGTTTCTCGCAAGGCCGTGCAGGCTTTGCCGCCACGGCCCCCGAGCTTGGCAAGGGTGGCTTCTCGGGATTCACGCAAACCGGAAGGGCAAGTCGCGCTGCCGACCGCCGCCCAGCCGCGCAATGGCATTGGCAAGGGCCGGCGCCAGGGGCGGCAAAGCGGGTTCGCCCATGCCTTTGGGTGGGTCGTTGGAGGGCACGATGTGAACGGCAATCAGCTTGGGGTGGTCGGTCAGGCGGGGCACCTGCATGTCGTAGAAATTGCTTTGCTCCACCACGCCGTCTTTGAGGGTGATGGAGGAGTTCGGCAGCACAGTGCCCAGCGCCATCACCACCGATCCCTGCACTTGCGCCTCCACGCTGCGGGGGTTCACGCAGAGGTTGCAGTGCACGCCGGCATGGACTTCGTCGACCACGGGTTTGCGGTCTTTGCCTTTGCCGGTGAGCCGGGCCACAACCACGTAGGCCACCACCGACTCAAAGATCTCGTGCACCGCCACACCCCAGGCTTGACCCGCCTTGAGCTTGCGCTTGCCGTAGCCACTCTTTTGCACCGCAAGTTGCAGCGCAGCGCGGTGGCGCTCCGCCTTGTTGTTGAACAAGGCCATGCGGTAGGCGACGGGGTCTTGCCGGGTGGCCACGGCGATCTCGTCAATCAAGGTCTCCATCACATAGGCCGTGTGGGTGGAGCCCACCGAGCGCCACCACAGCACAGGCACGTTCACCTTGGGTT
>JBKCVH010000266.1:0-2991 GCA_046317675.1 Burkholderiales bacterium | reverse complement strand
CGCTGCATCGATCTGGTCATAGGCCTTGGCCTCGCCGCCAAACTTCTTCGACAACACCGTAGCGATCGCCGCCGTCAGCGTGGTCTTGCCGTGGTCGACGTGACCGATGGTGCCGACGTTGACGTGCGGCTTGGTGCGTTCAAACTTACTTTTTGCCATTGCAATTGCTCCAACAAAGAACTGAGTCCCGTCTGCGGTTTAGGGTCTGTCGGGCCGCCCGCTCTCCACCGGGACGGGCACCGGTGGCGAGCGGTCCGGAGACCATGGGGAAATTACTTGGAACGCGAAGTGATGATCGCGTCGGCAACGTTCTTCGGAGCTTCGCTGTAGTGCTTGAACTCCATCGTGTAAGTTGCGCGGCCTTGAGACATCGAACGCAGGGTGGTCGAGTAGCCGAACATTTCTGACAGCGGCACTTCGGCCTTGATGACCTTGCCACCGCCAACCATGTCGTCCATACCTTGCACCATGCCGCGGCGGCTGGACAGATCGCCCATCACCGAGCCGGCGTAGTCTTCTGGCGTTTCGACTTCAACTGCCATCATTGGCTCAAGAATGACGGGGCTAGCCTTGCGCATGCCGTCCTTGAAGCCCATCGACGCAGCCATCTTGAACGCGTTTTCGTTCGAGTCGACTTCGTGGTACGAACCGAAGGTCAGCGTCACCTTGACGTCGACGACCGGGAAGCCGGCCAACACACCGTTCGGCAGGGTATCGATAACACCCTTTTCGACCGCGGGGATGAACTCGCGAGGCACCACGCCGCCCTTGATGGCGTCGACGAATTGGAAGCCCTTGCCTGGCTCTTGCGGCTCAACCGTCAACACGACGTGACCGTACTGGCCCTTACCGCCCGACTGACGAACGAACTTG
This sequence comes from Burkholderiales bacterium, assembly GCA_046317675.1. Taxonomy (GTDB): domain Bacteria; phylum Pseudomonadota; class Gammaproteobacteria; order Burkholderiales; family Burkholderiaceae_C; genus Inhella. Next base: position 2,118 of record JBKCVH010000266.1, on the reverse strand, counting down.
CCTTCGACATCGGTAGCGGTCTTGCGGATGGTTTCGCGGTAAGCCACTTGCGGCTTGCCGACGTTGGCCTCGACACCGAACTCGCGCTTCATGCGGTCGACGATGATTTCCAGGTGCAACTCGCCCATCCCAGATAGGATGGTCTGGCCGCTTTCTTCGTCGGTGCGCACGCGGAATGATGGATCCTCCTTGGCCAAGCGGCCCAAGGCGATACCCATCTTTTCCTGGTCAGCCTTGGTCTTGGGCTCAACGGCTTGCGAAATCACCGGCTCAGGGAAGACCATCTTTTCCAGCGTGATCAGGGATTCCGGATCACACAGGGTTTCGACCGTGGTCACTTCCTTCAAGCCCACGCAAGCAGCAATGTCACCCGCCAGAATTTCCGAGATCTCTTCACGCTGGTTGGCGTGCATCTGCAGAATCCGGCCGATACGCTCTTTCTTGCTCTTGATCGGGTTGTAAACCGAGTCACCCGACTTCAGAACACCGGAGTAGACGCGCACGAAGGTCAGCTGACCCACATACGGGTCGGTCATCAGCTTGAACGCCAAGGCAGCGAACTTCTCGTCGTCCGCAGGGCGGCGCGAGGTGGGCTGGTCATCATCATCCGTGCCGGGCACAGGAGGAATGTCCACCGGCGAAGGCATGAAGTCGATCACGCCGTCCAACATGCGCTGCACGCCCTTGTTCTTGAAGGCGGTGCCGCAGAACATCGGCTGGATCTCAGCAGCCAGCGTGCGAGTACGCAAAGCTTGCTTGATTTCCTCTTCGCTCAAGTCGCCCGTTTCCAGGTACTTGTTCATCAGCTCTTCAGTGGCTTCGGCAGCCGCCTCAACCATCTTCTCGCGCCACTCATTGGCGACATCAGCCAACTCCGCCGGAATCTCGGCGTAGTTGAACTTCATGCCCTGGCTGGCTTCGTCCCAGTAAATGGCCTTCATCTTGATCAGATCGACCACGCCGGTGAAGTTCTCTTCAGCACCGATGGGGATGACCACGGGAACTGGGTTTGCCTTCAGGCGCGTCTTCATTTGGTCGACGACCTTGAAGAAGTTGGCACCCGTGCGGTCCATCTTGTTCACAAAGGCCAAGCGCGGCACTTTGTACTTGTTAGCTTGGCGCCAAACGGTTTCCGACTGGGGCTGCACGCCACCCACTGCGCAATAGACCATGCACGCGCCGTCAAGCACGCGCATGGAGCGCTCGACTTCAATGGTGAAGTCAACGTGTCCAGGGGTGTCGATGATGTTGATGCGGTGCTCAGGCAAGGACAAGTCCATGCCCTTCCAGAAGCAGGTCGTGGCAGCCGAGGTGATCGTGATGCCGCGCTCTTGCTCCTGCTCCATCCAGTCCATCGTTGCGGCGCCGTCGTGCACCTCACCGATTTTGTGGTTGACGCCGGTGTAAAACAGGATGCGCTCGGTGGTCGTCGTCTTGCCGGCGTCGATGTGCGCCGAGATGCCGATGTTGCGATAGCGCTCGATGGGGGTCTTGCGGGCCATGGTTTGCTCCGAAATGCGTGAGCCGCCAACGGGTTAGTGGAAACCCGGGGCGGCCAAAAAGGGCTTAAAGGCTTGTTTAGAAGCGGAAGTGCGAGAAGGCCTTGTTGGCTTCAGCCATACGGTGGACTTCATCGCGCTTCTTCATCGCGCCGCCGCGGCCTTCAGAGGCCTCCAGCAACTCGTTGGCCAAGCGCTGGGCCATCGACTTTTCACCACGCTTGCGCGCAGACTCTTTCAACCAGCGCATGGCCAAAGCCATCCGGCGCACGGGGCGAACTTCCACGGGAACTTGGTAGTTCGCACCGCCAACGCGGCGGGACTTCACTTCGACCATCGGCTTGATGTTGTTCAGCGCGACCGTAAAGATTTCCAGCGCATCTTTGCCAGACTTCTTCTCGACTTGCTCCAAGGCACCATAAATGATGCGCTCGGCAACCGCCTTCTTGCCCGACTCCATGATCACATTCATGAACTTGGACAGGTCAACGTTGTTGAATTTCGGATCCGGCAGGATCTCGCGCTTGGGTACTTCGCGACGACGTGGCATTTCTCTTCCTTTGTGTCTTCAGTTGGCTTCTTCAGCCTCGGACGGCCATGAACCGCACCATCCACTTAC
>JBKCVH010000265.1:0-4205 GCA_046317675.1 Burkholderiales bacterium | reverse complement strand
CAAAGACAAAGGTCGGGCGGTGCAGTGAATCCTTCACCCGGCTGGCCAAGATGCCGACCACGCCTTCGTGAAAGTCTTCGTCAAACAGGGCCAGTGCGCAGCCATGGGCTTCGTCGGGCAGTCGATCCAGCATGGCTTCGGCCCGCTCACGCATGCCCGCCTCGACTTCGCGGCGTTCGCGATTGATGGCGTCGAGTTGCTGCGCCAGTGCCAAAGCTTGCAAGGCGTCGTCGCAGCGCAGGCATTCAATGCCCAGGCGCATGTCGGTGAGCCGGCCCGCAGCGTTGATGCGCGGCCCGAGCAAGAAGCCAAAGTCTTGGCTGCTGGTCCGGGCCGGGTCTCGGCCGGCGACTTGGAGCAGGGCGCGGACGCCGGCTTGCATTTGTCCGGCACGAATGCGGCGCAGGCCCTGGGTGACCAAGCGGCGGTTGTTGGCATCCAGCGGCACGACATCGGCCACCGTGCCGAGGGCGACCAAATCCAGCAGGCCATCGAGCTTGGGCTGCACCTCGAAGGCCCCGCGCGCGCGCAACTCGGCGCGCAAGGCCAGTAGCAGGTAGAAAGCGACCCCGCAGCCAGCCAGCGCCTTGCTTTCAAAGTTGCAGCCGGGCTGATTGGGGTTCACCAAGGCATCGGCCTCTGGCAGTTGCACTTGGCCTTCGGCATCCAGCAGGCACAGGTGGTGATCGGTGACCAGCACCTGCATGCCCAGCCGCTTGGCATGGGCCACGCCCTCCAAGCTGGCAATGCCGTTGTCCACGGTCACGAGCAAGCGCGGCTGCTCGGCGGCGGCAAGGTCAACGATGGCGGGCGTGAGGCCATAGCCGTGCACGGCGCGGTCGGGAACCACATAGCTCAGCTGACCCGGAGCGAAGCCCAGCAGCGCCAAGCCCCGCAGAAGCAGCGCACAGGCGGTGGCGCCGTCGCAGTCGTAGTCGGCCACCACGCAGAGGCGCTGGCCTTGTTCGAGAAGGTCGGCCAACAGGCGCGCGGCCTCTGGCAAGCCCTTCATGCTGCTGGGGGGCAGCAGTTGCGCGAGCTGCGGGTCCAGCTCTTGAACTTGGCGCACACCGCGGGCTGCATAAAGCCGTGCCAGTAGGGGCGGCACGCCGCCTTGCTCCAATTGCCAAGCGGCGCGCGGCGGGCAGTCTCTGGCGACCAGGGTGGGGGTCATAGGGAGGCCAAGATTGGGTCAGCTTGGGGGTCGCGTGCCGTCAAGCGCTGCCACAGGCTCAAGCGGCGCTGGACGCGAAACCCGCGCGCTTGGCGCTCTCCGGCAAGCCACAGCTCGAAATCCTGCGCGCCCACCCAAGGCGCCAGCAGGGGGTCAGCCGCTTGCCAATCGGTGGGGCGGTGAACGGTGGTGTTCTCCGGCAAGGCTTGCCCTTGCAAAGCGCCAGCACCCCACCACCAAATGGTGTTCACGGGCAGCAGGCCTTGGGCCACGCGTTCTTGGTTGACCGGGTGCTCGTGCAGCAGCATTTGCGCTTCATTGGTCATGCGGCGCAGCCACCGCTCTTGCGGCAGCCAAGGGCTCAAGGGTCGGTCTACGGCGCGCTCCAGGCTGGCCAACTGCAGGCCTGCCAATTGCTCGTGGCCCAAGGCCCAAGTCAGGGTGTCGAGTTGCTGCTGGTGCCACCCCTCCTCCGCCGGGAATAAGGGGCTGAGCAGGCTGAACAGGGCTTGGCTGTGTGCTGCACTCAACTGCAAGGCCTGCTGGGGCAGGGCCACAGCTTGGCTGGCTTGCAGTTCAATGTGCAGCGGGCTCACCAAGGCCCAGGGCAAGCCTGCGGGGGTCTTCGGGCTGGCGGGCAAGCGCCAAGCCGCCAAGGGCAGGGCGCCGCTCTCGGGGCCGCCGCGAAGCCGACTGAGGCAGCGCTCCAGCGGGCTGTGCAGGCCTTGCTCATCAACGCGCACTGGCTTGAGTTCGGTGGCGCCGCGCAGCAGCGCTTGCAGGTTGGGGCCGGCATGAAGACCCGGCAGGGCGCCCGTAGGCGCAATCAGACAGATCATGCTCCGGATGATCGACGCCGGCCGAGAAGGGCCCTTAGGCGCTGGGCAATCTGAAGTGTTCAACCGATTCGCGCAGGCGCACGGCCAGCGCTGCGAGGGTCTCGGTGGCGGCGGCGGACTGTTCGGCAACCGCAGCGTTTTGCTGGGTCATTTGGTCCAGTGACTCCACCGCCGCGTTGACTTGGGTGATCTCATGACTTTGCCGTTTGGCGGCAGCGCTGATGTCTTGGATCACAGCGTTAACCCGCTGCACGGCGGTTTCAATTTCCCGCATGGTGCCCCCGGCAGCATGCACGCGCTGGGTGCCTTCCTCCACCCGCTCGGCCGAGTCGGTGATCAAGCCCTTGATCTCTTTGGCGGCAGCGGCCGCCCGCTGGGCCAAGGTGCGAACCTCGGCGGCCACGACGGCGAAGCCGCGTCCTTGCTCACCGGCCCGCGCCGCTTCCACGGCGGCGTTGAGCGCCAAGATATTGGTTTGGAATGCGATGCCATCGATCACTGCGGTGATGTCCACGATGCGCTTGGAGCTGCCATGGATGGCTTCCATCGTGCTGACCACATCGTCCACGGCCTGCGCACCGCGCGTAGCCACCGCAGCGGCTTGGTCGGCCAAGGTTCCGGCCTGCGTCGCGCTGTCGGCTGTCGACTTCACGTCATCCGCAAGCCCGTGCACGATCTCCGCCGTTTGTTGCAGGCGTGCTGCCGATTGCTCCGTCCGCTTGGACAGCTCTTGGTTCTCTTGGCTGATCTCTGCGCTGGCCGCAGTGACTTCGTTGGTGGCGCCTTGAATGCCACGCAGCAACTCGCCCCACTGCTGGCGCATGCTTTCCAGTGCGCTGGTGAGCTTGCCGAGCTCATTGTTCTCGTGTGCCACAAAGGCGTGGGTCAGGTCGCCCCCGGCCATGTCTTGGCTGCCCGTGGCCAGTGTCTCCATGGGTTGCAGGATGGCGCGCACCACCGACCAGAGCCCCCACGTCAAAGCGCCGAGCAGGGTGGTGAGCACCACGCCGAGGCCGACGGCGAAGCTCGTCAACTGGTTGGCCCGGTTTTCGAGGGAACTGGCCACACGCTCGGACAAGGCGCGTGTGAGATCGGCTTGCGCAGCCATGGCTTTCTTCAGTTGGGCCGAGTAGTCGTCTGGGGTGCGGTCCCAGTCGGGTGACATGCCGAGAAAGGTGGCGTCGACCAGCTTCAGCGTTTGCGTCACGCCGTTGCGGGCGGCGCCAATCTTGGCCTTCAGCTCGTTGCCCAAATCGACCTCAGCGCGATCCACGGCCAAGTCAATGTTCTGAATGAAGAAGCGCTCGCGGTCTTCGAGCCGCGCCTTTACCGCTGCCAATTGGTTCAGATCGAGTGCCGTCGCGCCCTTTTGACGCAGCACGCCCACGCCCAGGTCGTGCAGCTGCGCCATTTGATCCACCACCGTCTTGCCTTCTTGAAAACCGGCAATGATGAGGAAGTGGTTGCCCGGCTCAGGGTCGAGCAAGAGGCCAGATGCTGCCAGCACATGGCTGCTGAGGTCGTCGAGTTGGCGCAATAGCTCCGTGTGCCGGTCAAAGGCATCGCGTGCACCGAGCTTCTCTTTGGCCACATCTGCGCCCAGGGCTTGCATGGCAGTGTTCAGCTTGCTGCCCCGTTCGGCCAGTCCGGCGGCATCGGGAAGCACCGCAAGCGCCGCCTTTAGCCGCTGCTGTGCCAACTGAAACGCAGCCTGCCGTTTGCTTTCGGCCTCTTGCACGCCCGACAAACGGAGAAAACTCTGCAAACGGTGCTCTTGAATGGCCGCACCGGTGTCGAGCAGGGCGAGGGCCGCTGGGGTGCCTGCATATTCATTGCGTACGAATTGCTGGTCGGCCAACACGCGCTCCATCAAGGCCACCGTGGGCAACGCAACCGCCACCACGATGAGAAGCGAGAGCAGGCTGAAGCGCCTTGCCAAGGACATGTCACCTAGATTGATCATCGAGCTCCTCCCGAGTGGTTCTCGCATAGTCGGTTTCAACTGTGACGGAGCCGTGACGACAAGACTTGGCCTCTTGACCCGCGTGAAGTTCAACCGTCACTGAACTGTCAAGCTCCGTTTCCTAGAATCGAGCATGACCCAATCGCAACGTCCACTCCTCGACCGAGAGCAAGCCATCCTTGCGTTCAACCGGCGGGTTTTGGCGCAGGCCAGCCGCACTGACGTGCCT
>JBKCVH010000264.1:0-9295 GCA_046317675.1 Burkholderiales bacterium | reverse complement strand
ACCGGAAACGAACTGCTCGACCAGTTCCTTGGGAATGGGCGGCAATTGCCGCTGGGCCGCTCGGGCCGTGTTGCTCTTGCGTTGCATTGAAACTCCTTTGAAGTCACTCTATGCCTCGCACACAAAAATCCTGACAGGCTCAAGCCATGCTGCCAGTACCGCTCGGCTTGAGGTCCTGCAGGGCATTGCGAACGCGCGCCATCTGGATGACGGCAGAGCGAGTCTTCAGTTGCTACTTCACCAAGTCAACGCCAGCACCGGGCCCGGCCTCTACGACACCGCAGCTTTGGTTACCCTCGTTGGCATTGACGCGGCACGCGCGATTCCGCCCCTTGGCAAATTGAGTCGTAGCTGCCGGGAAGCCGCTCGAACCTCCGCATTGGCCGTCGCCTGCGAAGGCGCCGCCGAAGTGCTTTGGAAGCACAGCGACGACCGACTCATGCGCAGCATGGCGGTACGCACCGCTGGCTATCAAGAGGGACTTCGTCAGGACCCCAAGTGGCAATTGCGTGCGCAACAGGTCGAAGCCGTAGCGCAGTGGTCGGATGAAACCTTCAAGCATCACATCGATGGCCTGGTCGACCTCGTGAACTGCGAGCCATCACAGAGATACCGCCAACAAACCATCAAGCGCTTGCGTCAAGGTGAATGGGAATGGTCCCGGGAGACGATGGCCGAAGCCCAAGTGGATGAAACCGCCTTGGCTCAGAAGTACCGCGCCAAGGGCAACAAACCGCTGCTGCGCCCGGCCGACCCGCCCGCCCCACCGCCCGCTGATCCAGCTCGCTGACAATCGCGGGTTCTCCCGGCCCCTTGAAACCCGTCGGGGCGGCCTCAACTGGCCGTACAACGGCCCGCATGTCGGGCTTTTCCATTGTTGTTGACCCCTCAGACCTGCCATGACGACCGAGACACAAACCCAAGATCTGCCGCCCGAAGATGGCAACCCGGAAGCCGCCGCACAGCCTGACACCGCCACTCAGATTGCCAGCCTTGAAAAGCGACTGGCGGAAATGAGCGACGCCTACTTGCGCGCCAAGGCGGAAGGCGAGAACACCCGCCGCCGCGCCGAGGAAGACGTGAGCAAGGCTCGTAAGTTCGCCGTGGAGGCCTTTGCCGAGGCCATGTTGCCGGTGCTGGACAGCTTGGAAGCGGCAATTGCCCTGCCCAACGCCAGCAACGAGCAGCTTTTAGAAGGTGTGCACGCCACGCGCCGCCAGCTCACGCAGGCCCTCGAGCGCAACAAGGTGGTCGAGATCAACCCGCCGGCGGCCGCCAAGTTCGACCCGCACCAGCATCAGGCCATCTCGGCCGTGCCGCTGCCAGCCGATAGCGAGCAGGCACCCAACACCATCGTGGCGGTGCTGCAAAAGGGCTTTTTGATCGCCGATCGCGTGCTGCGGCCCGCTTTGGTGACGGTTTCGGCCCCGAAGTAAGTCGATCAGGGTCTTGAAAGCCCCCTCACCTCCCCCAATTCAGTCACATCTCAGAACACCAAACGGAGCATTTCCCATGGGAAGAATCATCGGTATTGACCTTGGCACCACCAACAGCTGCGTCGCAGTGCTGGACGGCTCGTCAACCCGCGTCATCGAAAACGCAGAAGGCGCACGCACCACGCCTTCCATCATTGCCTACATGGAAGACGGTGAAATCTTGGTCGGCGCACCCGCCAAGCGCCAAGCCGTCACCAACCCGCGCAACACGCTGTACGCCGTCAAGCGCCTGATCGGCCGCAAGTTTGAAGAGAAGGAAGTCCAGAAGGACATCGGCCTGATGCCGTACACCATCACCAAGGCCGACAACGGCGACGCCTGGGTGGAAGTGCGTGGCAAGAAGATGGCCCCGCCGCAAGTCAGCGCTGAAGTGCTGCGCAAGATGAAGAAAACCGCCGAGGACTTCCTCGGTGAAGAAGTGACCGAGGCCGTGATCACCGTGCCGGCCTACTTCAACGACAGCCAGCGCCAAGCCACCAAAGACGCCGGCCGCATTGCTGGCCTCGAAGTCAAGCGCATCATCAACGAGCCAACCGCTGCCGCTTTGGCCTTCGGTCTGGACAAGGCCAGCCAAAACGGCAAGGCCGACCGCAAGATCGCCGTGTACGACTTGGGCGGCGGCACCTTCGACATTTCGATCATCGAGATCGCGGACGTTGATGGTGAAAAGCAATACGAAGTGCTCCGCACCAACGGCGACACCTTCCTGGGTGGCGAAGACTTCGACCAGCGCATCATTGACTACATCGTCACCGAGTTCAAGAAGGACCAGGGCGTTGACCTGACCAAGGACGTGTTGGCTCTGCAGCGCCTCAAAGAAGCTGCCGAGAAAGCCAAGATCGAGCTGTCGAGTGCCGCCAGCACCGATGTGAACCTGCCTTACGTGACGGCAGACGCCTCTGGCCCGAAGCACTTGAACATCAAGCTGACCCGTGCCAAGCTGGAGTCGCTGGTGGACGAGTTGATCGAGCGCACCATCGCCCCTTGCCGCACCGCCATCAAGGACGCTGGCGTCAGCACCGCCGATATCGATGACGTGATTCTGGTCGGCGGCATGACCCGCATGCCCAAGGTGCAGGAAGCCGTGAAGGCCTTGTTCGGCAAAGAGCCGCGCAAGGACGTGAACCCCGACGAAGCCGTTGCCGTTGGCGCCGCCATTCAAGGCTCGGTGCTCAGTGGCGACCGCAAGGACGTGCTGCTTCTTGACGTCACCCCGCTGTCCCTGGGCATTGAAACCCTGGGCGGCGTGATGACCAAGATGATCAAGAAGAACACCACGATCCCGACCAAGTTCGCGCAAAGCTTCTCGACCGCCGACGACAACCAGCCGGCCGTGACCATCAAGGTCTACCAAGGCGAGCGCGAATTGGCGCAGGCCAACAAGAGCCTGGGCGAATTCAACCTCGAAGGCATTCCGTCGGCACCGCGCGGTGTGCCGCAAATTGAAGTCACCTTCGACATCGACGCCAACGGCATCCTGCACGTCAGCGCCAAAGACAAGGGAACGGGCAAAGAGAACAAGATCACCATCAAGGCGAACTCGGGCTTGAACGAAGCCGAGATCGAGAAGATGGTGAAGGACGCCGAGGCCAATGCCGTCGAGGACAAGAAGAAGGTCGAGTTGGTGCAGGCCAAGAACCAGGGCGACGCCATGGTGCACTCGGTTCGCAAGAGCATGACCGAGTTCGGCGACAAGCTGGAAGCTGACGAAAAGGCCAAGATCGAAGCCGCCATCAAGGACTTGGAAGACACCCTGAAGGACAGCGACGACAAGGCCGCCATCGAAGCCAAGACCGAAGCCCTGATGACCGCCAGCCAAAAGCTCGGTGAGAAGGTCTACGAGCAGGCCCAGGCAGCGCAAGGCGCAGCGCCTGGCGCTGAGACCCCGGGAGCAGAAGCTCCGAAGGCGGAACGCGCTAAGCAGGCTGACGACAACGTCGTTGATGCCGAGTTCAAGGAAGTCAAGGACACCAAGTAATCCTGAGGTGACCCCCTGCCCGGCTGCATGAGTAGCCGGGCTTTTGTTTTACTGGACCGACATGGCTTCCAAACGCGATTACTACGAAGTGCTCGGCGTCGCCAAGAACGCTGACGACGACGCCATCAAAAAGGCCTTCCGCAAGTTGGCCATGAAGCACCACCCCGACCGCAACACCGGGGAAGGCGATGACGCCAAGAAGGCCGAAGAGAAGTTCAAAGAGGCCAAAGAGGCCTACGAGATGCTCAGCGACCCGCAAAAGCGGGCCGCCTACGACCAGTACGGCCATGCAGGTGTTGACCCGAACATGGCGGGCCGCGGCGGCGCTGGGGCTGAAGGCTTTGGCGGTGGCTTTGCCGACGCCTTTGGCGACATGTTCAACGACATCTTTGGCCAACGCCGAGGCGGCGGAGGCGGCGCTCAGGGTGGGCAGCGCGTCTTCCGCGGCGCCGACCTGTCTTACTCCCTAGAGATCACGCTGGAGGAGGCCGCGCGCGGCACCGACACGCAGATCCGCATCCCAGGCTGGGAAACCTGCGGCACCTGCAGCGGCACCGGCGCCAAGCCGGGCACCAGCGCCAAGACCTGCGGCCATTGCAATGGCAGCGGCACGGTGCACATGCGCCAGGGCTTTTTCAGCATTCAGCAAACCTGCCCGCACTGCCACGGCAGCGGCAAGATCATTCCCGAGCCCTGCGTGACTTGCTCAGGCGCCGGAAAGATCAAGAAGACCAAGACCCTAGAAGTGAAGATTCCAGCCGGCATCAGTGAAGGCATGCGCATTCGCAGCGCAGGCAATGGTGAACCGGGTGTGAATGGCGGCCCTGCCGGTGACCTCTATATCGAGATCCACCAAAAGCAGCACGACATCTTCGAGCGCGACGGCGACGACCTGCATTGCACCGTTCCGGTTCAGCTGACCACGGTGGCACTGGGTGGCGACATCGAAGTGCCCACGCTGGACGGTAAAGCCGGCATTGAGCTGCCCGAGGGCCCGCAGCACGGGAAAACCTTCCGGCTGCGCGGCAAAGGGATCAAAGGTTTGCGCAGCTCCTACCCAGGCGATTTGTACTGCCACGTGAGCGTGGAGACGCCCGTCAAGCTCACCGAGCACCAGCGCAAGTTGCTCAAGGAACTCGACAAATCATTCCGCGACGCCGGCGACAAGCACTCTCCTTCCAGCAAAAGTTGGGCGGACCGAGTGAAAGACTTGTTCAAATAAGCAACGATCTCAGGGCTCTCCCCCTCAAGCTTGCGCGAGGACAGGACGATGATTGGGGGAGAAAAGTTCCCCCTTCTTCATGCTCGTTGATTCAACCATCCACAAGGCCAACGCGCTCGTCATCGACGCCAATGCCAATGCACGCAGCCTGATCACCGCGCAGCTGCGGGAGGTGGGAGTCGGGTTCGTGCGCTCAGTGACACGAGTCAAAGACGCACGCATCGTGCTGGAGAACGCGCCTTTCGACCTCGTGATTTGCGACTACCACTTCGAGGGTCATGAGGAATCCGGCCAAGACTTGCTGGATGAGCTGCGCCGCGAACACATGCTGCCTTACTCCACGGTGTTCATGATGATCACCGCAGAGGCCACCTACTCCAAGGTGGCTGAAGCCGCCGAAGCAGCCCTGGATGGCTACCTCATCAAGCCCTACACGCTCATGGCGCTGGCCGACCGCATCCAAAGCGCGCGGCACCGTAAGCGGGTGCTGTCCAGTATCTTTGAAGCGATTGAGGCGCAGGACTTCGAAGCGGCTGCCGCGCTTTGCCTCGACCGATTCGAGAAGCGCTGGGAATTCTGGCTCTTTGCGGCGCGCATCGGTGCAGAACTCCTTCTTCGACTGCGCCGTCATGATGAGGCGAAGACACTCTACGAAGCCATCATCGCGGCCAAAACGGTGCCTTGGGCCAAGCTTGGCGTTGCGCGCGCTGACCTAGAAGCTGGCAACCTCTCCTCCGCACGCCGCACGCTGGAGAACCTGATCGGCGAAATGCCAGATCACGCCGACTCGCATGACGTGCTGGGCCGCGTTCACATGGAGCAAGGCGACATCGGTGCCGCGCTCGCCACGTACCGCACCGCCAGCGAGCTCACCCCCGGATGCCTGATGCGCATGCAGCGCTCGGGCACCCTCTCCTTCTATGCCGGTGCTCGTGACGAGGCCCTGAAGGCCCTGGAGAGGGCTACGAACAATGGCCTGAAGTCGAAGCTGTTTGACATGTTCTCGTTGGTGCTGGTGGCCCTGATGCGTTTTGACAAGCGCGATGGCAAAGGGCTCAAGCAAAGCTACGACCAACTGATGCGTCAAGTTGAACGCTACCCCAACGCCACGCGACTGCTGCGTTTCAAGCGTCTGTTGGAGGGCCTCCTGGCCATGTACGAGAAGCGCACGGCAGAGGCCTTGATCGTCGCGCGCGAGTTGGCCAAGGAGTTGGAATCCGACTCGGCAGACCACGAAACGGCCAGCATCGTCATTGCCATGTGGAAGCGTTTGGCCGATTCAGCCCTCCAGCTCGACGAAATGGACGACCTGATGTTGCGCATTGGCATGCGCTACTGCATCAACAAGGCGAGCACTGAGATCATGGTGGCCATGTGCGAGAACAACGCCAACGCAGCACAGCAATTGCGCGATTGCCACGCCAGGATCTTTGATGTCGCCGAAACTGCCATGAAGCAGTCCATGCGCGGCAATGCGGCAGGCGGTATTGAATTGCTGATTCAGCAAGGCGCGTCAACGCGCAACGCCAAACTCATCGACATGGCCATGTCGGTCTTGAAGCGACATGCCGAAAAGATCGAAGACTCGGGAAGTCTTGAGGGCCAGATCACCAAGCTCCAAGACCGTTACGTCAAGCCACTGGGCGCCAGCATTGGCAAGGCGCGCTCTGCTGGCGGCGTGGCCATCCGGGGCGCCAGCTAAGCGCCCGTCAGCCGGCGCACCAGCAGCTCTAACGGCCCCTGCGTCGTGAAGCGCTGTGCGAAGTGGGCCATGAGTTCCAGCAAGAACCAAACCAAGATGGCGATACCAGCCACTGCGGCCGCGCCCAATTGACCGTAAAGGCCCAGGCCGTAAGCGCAGAACACCAAGGAAAGCAGCAGCGACTCGCCCAAGTAGCCGCTCAGACTCATGCGACCGGCCGGCCGAAACCAAGCCACCGCACCCGGCCACTTTGTGCGCCAAAGCAGCAACCAAGCCACATAGCCCCAGCTCAGCAGGGGTGCGCTGACAAAGCCCAGCACCAAGCCAAACGTTTCGCGCCCGCCGTTGGCGCCAATCAACGCCCCTGGCCCCACCTGCAGCCAGGCGCTGCAGCAAGCCAGCGGTAGCCCCAGCCAAGCTCCCCAGCACCGCCCCAAGGCCCAAAGCCGTTCAAACCCTTCAGGCTTTGCCAGCAGTTTTCGGCGGGCCGCGAGCAAGCCAAGCGCAAACATCGCCAGCACGGGCAAACCGTTGAGCACGCCGATGGCGATCAAGGCCCAAGGCCAGAACGCCAGGCGTGCCAAGCTCGCTTGCTGGAAGCTGCCCTGTGTCATCGCCGCATCAAAGCTCGCGAGTTGGGTAGCGAACACGCGGTCTTCAGAAGACTCCACGGAGCCCAACAAGAGCAGACCCATCAGCACCAGCCAGAGCAACCCGCAGGCATAGGCAAATCGAAGCAGCGCGGCGTCGCTCCAACGATGGATGAGCAAAAGCGCGCAACCGAGCACGGCATAGAGCAACAGGATGTCGCCAACGAACATCAATGTGGCGTGGAGCACCCCCAATCCACCTAGCACGAGAAGGCGGCGCCGAAAGCGCACGAGCGATTGCGGCTGCTCATCGCGAACCATGAAGCTCATGCTGTAGCCGAAGAGGAAGGCAAACAGGAGATAGAACTTGGCTTGGGCCAGCGTAACGATCAAGAGGACCGCAGCACGATCTGCCCAGCCCGCCACAGAGGCCTCGGTAAAGCCTTGGCCCGAGAGCCCTAGAAAGGGCGCATTGACCAGCACGATGCCGAGCAGCGCGAAGCCGCGCAGCTCGTCGGCGAAATCGTGTCTTGGTCTTGGGTTGGACATCAGGGACCGTGGAATCAAGGTACAGGGCAGCCCATAAAAAAACCCCGCCGAAGCGGGGTTCGCAGCAAGCGCAGGGCGCTCGCTTACATGTGGTCGATCATGACCTGACCGAAACCGGAGCAGCTGACCTGGGTTGCACCCTCCATCAGGCGGGCGAAGTCGTAAGTGACTTTCTTGCTCAGGATCGACTTCTCCATGGAGGCAATGATGGCGTCGGCCGCCTCAATCCAGCCCATGTGGCGCAGCATCATTTCGGCCGACAGGATCTCTGAGCCGGGGTTCACGTAGTCCTTGCCTGCGTACTTCGGTGCCGTGCCGTGGGTGGCTTCGAACATGGCAATGGAGTCGCTCAGGTTCGCGCCTGGGGCGATGCCGATGCCGCCCACTTGGGCTGCCAGCGCGTCGGAGATGTAGTCGCCGTTCAGGTTCAGCGTGGCAATGACCGAGTACTCCGCTGGGCGCAAGATGATTTGCTGCAGGAAGGCATCGGCAATGCTGTCCTTGATGACGATTTCCTTGCCCGTCTTCGGGTTCTTGAAGGAGCACCATGGGCCGCCGTCGATCAGCTGTGCGCCGAACTCCTTCTGGGCCAGGGCATATCCCCAGTCGCGGAAGCCACCTTCGGTGTACTTCATGATGTTGCCTTTGTGCACGATGGTCACGCTGGGCTTGTCGTTGTCGATGGCGTACTGAATGGCCTTGCGCACCAAGCGCTCGGTACCTTCACGGCTGACCGGCTTGACGCCGATGCCCGAGGTGTTCGGGAAGCGGATTTTCTTGACGCCGAACTCGTTCTGCAGGAAGGCGATCAGCTTCTTGGCCTTGTCGCTCTCGGCTTCGAATTCGATGCCGGCGTAGATGTCTTCCGAGTTCTCACGGAAGATCACCATGTCCACCTTGTGCGGCTCTTTCACGGGGCTGGGCACGCCGGTGAAGTACTGCACGGGGCGCAGGCAAACGTAGAGGTCCAGTTCCTGGCGCAGCGCCACGTTCAGCGAGCGGATGCCGCCGCCAACCGGCGTCGTCAGCGGGCCCTTGATGGACACCACATAGTCCTTCAGCACTTCCAGAGTTTCTTCCGGCAGCCACACGTCAGGGCCATAGACCTTGGTGCTCTTCTCGCCAGCGTAAATCTCCATCCAGTGGATCTTCCTTTCGCCGCCGTAGGCCTTGGCCACGGCTGCGTCCACCACCTTGATCATCACCGGCGTGATGTCGAGGCCGGTGCCGTCGCCTTCAATGAAGGGAATGATCGGGTTGTTGGGAACGTTCAGCGAGAAGTCGGCATTGACCGTGATCTTCTTGCCGCCTTCTGGCACCGTGATGTGCTTGTACATAGATGGTCTCTCCGGGAACGGGATGGGTGTAATTCGACGAGCGATTCTAGGAGTCAGTTAGCTGCACCAATCAACGATGCGGGCCCAAATACCGTGGCCCAGTGCCCAGCCGGACGCCAGCACCAACATCGCGCCGGCAAGGCGGGGCGCCCAGGTCTGCCCGCCAGGCAGGGCCAACAACTTGCGCAGCGCCACCGGCGCCAACAGCAAGCCAGGGCTGGACGCCAATGCAAAAGCCGCCATGCCAGCCGCGCCGCCCGCTGGCGTGTTGGCCAGTGCGGCGACCACCAAGGCCCCTTGCAGCACCCCGCAGGGCCAAGCAAACCAAAGGAGTCCACTCCCCGATGCCCGCTGCCAGTGCACAACATCGGCTTTTGCGCCGCTGCGCCCAAGCCAAGCCGGCCAACGCGCTGTGATGAGC
>JBKCVH010000263.1:0-3079 GCA_046317675.1 Burkholderiales bacterium | reverse complement strand
AACAAAAACTGCTCAAGAGACTGGCAGGCGTTGACCGGACTCCGACTTCAAGCGGTCAAGGCAGCAGTTTGGAAGAGCGCCTCAAGGCGCATCCTTTAACTGCCACCAGCGGCCCGCCGCCTAGCGGCCTCCTGCTCCTTTTCCAACTGCTTGACTTGTTGGATGAGTTGCTCCGTCAACTTGCTGATGCGCGCCTGTGCAGCGGGGTCCGTGGGCAGGGTCAAGTCGGGTGGCAAGGTCGACAAACCCCCGTCGCGCTTGAACACGGCAGTTCTCCGCTCCGGAGCAGCCCCCGGGGTGCGTGAAACGGTGCCGTTCCAATAGTATTCCGCGACCCCGCCAATCAGCCGAGGAAGCTCGCAGCAAGCAGTCGGGGCTTTCTTCCATACCCCTTGCAACGCAAAAGCCATCTCAATCCGCTCGGCTTCCGAAACAGGCACCTCCGGGGACGCGATGGCCGCAGGCAAAGACCGCAATTCCCCACTCCGAGCGTCCTTTGCAACGGCGTCAAGCAGTGTAGAAAGAGGTGTCTTCTCAGTACGCAGTTGAAGCAGGTGCAGGGCAGCCCCCGGCTCGCCCGCCGAGTACGCCAATTGCGCAAGCTTGAGCATCAACTCTTGGGGTTGTTCGGCCAAAGTCTGGCACTCAGCCCGCGATCGAGCCAACTGCTCGGACTGCTCCTTAACGCGAGCCGTGGTCACGCCTGGGACAGATGACGGGTGCGCTCGCTCTAAGTCAATGATTTGCTGTTTGACCTCTAGCCTAAGACACTCCTCCACCGTTCGAACCAGGGCGAGCGCACGCTTGGCGTCAGCGCGGGTGAGCACATCATTCGCCGCATCCCCCAAAGATCGCGCGCTCGGACTCAGTGCATATGGACTCTTCGGCGCAAAGAAGTCGCGCTGGGGGGAGCTTGCAGACGACGCCCCACCGGTGGCGGCGCCAACCTCATGCTCAGTCTGGCCCACCGCTGAAGCCGAGGGCAGCGGTGGCAGCGCCAGCATGGCCGGTGACATGGCCAAATCTTGACCACCACCTCTCAACGAAAACCATAGCGAGCTTGCAAGCCCCGCAACGCCAATGGCAAAAAATAAACTGCGATTTGCCATTGAGGCCTTGCAGGGTTGGCTGACAGTTAGGCGCTGAACGCTTCCAAGGCCGGGTAGTCGGTGTATCCCTCGGCCCCAGGCGTGTAGAGGGTCGCAAAGTTCACTTCGGCCAGTGGCAAGCCCTTTTCCAAGCGGGCCACCAAGTCGGGGTTGCTGATGAAAGGCTTGCCATAGACGATGGCGTCGGCAAGCCCGGCAGACACATCGGCTGCGCCGCTGGCAGCGTCGTAACCGCCATTGCGCATCAACACGCCTTTGAAGTGCTCGCGGGCCACGACGGCGAGGGCCAACTCATCGGGCTTGGCGTGGTTGTCGTGACGAAGCTCCAGGAAAGCGATGCCGCGCTGCGAAAGCTGCTCGGCCACATAGGCCACTAGGGCCTGCGGGTCACTATCCACCACGTCATTGAAGCTCACCAAGGGGGAAATGCGCAGGGAGACGCGCCCTGCACCTGCTTCTTCAATGGCGGCGTCCATGACTTCGAGCAGCAGGCGAGCGCGGTTCTCGATGGAACCGCCGTAAGGGCCGCTGCGGTCGTTCACACCATCGCGCAAGAACTGATCGAGCAAGTAGCCGTGTGCGCCATGGACTTGCACGCCGTCAAAGCCGGCGGCCATGGCACGGCGAGTGGCTTGGCGGAACAAGTCCACGATGCCGGGCAACTCCTCGTCGCGCAGGCGGCGCGGTGCTTCATAGGCTTGCTTGCCATCCGGCGTGCTGATTTCGCCTTGGATGGCGACCTCTCCGCTACTGATGGGTTGGCTGCCGCCGTTCAAGCTGCTGTGGGCCGCTCGGCCGGGGTGCCAAATCTGCAAAACGATGCGGCCACCAGCGGCGTGTACGGCATCGGTAACTTGCCGCCAACCCGCCACGCAGGCGTCGTCGTAAATGCCGGGCTCGCCAGTGAATGCACAGCCATCGGGGGCAGCCATGGTGGCCTCGGCAATGAGCAGGCCGGCCGTAGCGCGCTGGGTGTAGTGCTCCGCAATCAGGGCATTGGCCACATGGCTGCGGCCGGCGCGGGCGCGTGTGAGTGGCGCCATGACGATGCGATTGGGCAGGGTCAGAGCGCCGACCTGCAAGGGGGTGAACAAGGGGTTCAAGCGGTAACTCCGAACAAAGTAGCGCTTGAACGTGCGGGCGCCAGGGCGTTATTCAAGGCTTGGGCGGCGCAGGGTGGCGGCGCACCGGCCACACCGAGCCCAGTTCATTGGCGCTGACGGTGTGCGTCCACTGCGTTTGCCCATCGGCATTGATGGCCTGCATGACGATGCGCCGCTCTGCCAAGTTGCCCTCAAAGCGGAGTTTGCAGAAGTTCCGTTGACCGAGCACCACGGTGCCGGGCACCAGGTTCTCGCGCTCGCGCAGCTTGTCGTCCACATAAACGCCGGCGCTCATCGGCGAGCAGGTCAGGTCGTAGAGCGGGTAGAGACCCGGGCGTTCGATGCGCGTCAGCTCACTGCGGTGCACATCGCCCGACATGAAGAAGACGCCGGCGAGTTTGGTTTGCTCCAAGAACTTCAGGAAGTCATCGCGCTCGGCCGGGTAGTCGGCCCAGGAGTCGCCCCTGCCCTTGTGCAGCATTTGGCTGCCGCCGGCAATGATCTTGAAACGCGCGGTGGAGTTGAGCAGCGCGTTCTTCAGCCAGCGCATCTGCGCGGGGCCGTACATCTGGCGATCGGCATTCGGCAGGCGCGGGTCGTCGCGGTACCAGCGGTTGTCCATCAGGAAGACGTCGGCGTCATGGAAGTTGAACTGCGTGAAGGCGCCCGGGGTTTCGGCCAGACCAAAGCTGGGGTTGGGCCAGTAGCGTTGCTGAAGCGCCAAGGCGGCGTCCTTCAAGGCATAGCTGCGGTTGGCGTCATCAGGGCCGTAGTCGTGGTCATCCCAAGTGGCAGCGTGGCTGCCGGTTTGCAGCAGCTTTTGCAAGAAGGGCTGGCGGCGCTCGTAGGCCCAGCGCTGCGCCATGG
>JBKCVH010000262.1:0-3810 GCA_046317675.1 Burkholderiales bacterium | reverse complement strand
GCCGAGGCCATTGGCGCCAGCCAAAGCTCGCGCATCTTCAAGCACATCCTGCCCAACGTCTCGCACGTGTCCCTGGTGCAGTTGTCGCTCTTGGTGGTGGGCTTCATCAAGAGCGAGGTGATCCTCTCCTACCTGGGTCTGGGCGTCAGCGTCGACCAAGTGAGCTGGGGCACCATGCTCTCGGAAGCGCAGAGTGAACTGATCCTCGGCTACTGGTGGCAGCTTGCCGCCGTGACGGTCAGCATGGCGATTTTTGTGACCGCCTTTGCCCTCTTCACCGACGCCCTGCGCGATGCGCTCGATCCGAAGTTGCGAGGTCTGGAATGAGCATGCTTTTATCCATCCAAGACCTGAAGGTCTCCTTCCGCACCGGCAAAGTTGCTGGCGTGCAGCAGCGTGCTTTGGCCGTCAAGGGGGTCAGCTTTGACATCCCCGAGAACACCACGGTGGCGCTGGTGGGCGAGTCGGGTTCGGGCAAGTCAGTGACGGCCATGTCCATCCTGAACTTGCTGCCCGACAACGCCGAGCGCAGCGGCCGCATCCTGTTCCAAGACAAGGACCTGCTGACCACGCCGTTGCAGCAATTGCAGAGCATTCGCGGCAAAGAGATTGCCTGCGTGTTCCAAGACCCGATGAGTTCGCTCAACCCGGTGTTCACCGTGGCGCAGCAGCTCAGCGAGCCACTCATCAAGCACATGGGCATGACGCCGCGCCAAGCCCTGGCGCGCGCCGAGGCCTTGCTGCACGAAGTGGGCATTCCGGAGCCCAAGCGCCGCCTGCACGCCTACCCGCACGAGATGAGCGGCGGCCAGCAGCAGCGTGTGATGATTGCCATGGCGCTCTCTTGCGAGCCCAAGCTGCTCATTGCCGACGAGCCCACCACGGCGCTCGACGTGACCATTCAGCGCCAAGTCATGGAGCTGATGGGCAAGCTCAAGACCACGCACAAGATGAGCATGCTGTTCATCAGCCACGACCTCGGTGTGGTGGGCGAGATCAGCGACCACGTGGTGGTGATGCGCCACGGCGAAATCCGCGAGAAGGCCCCCGTGGCCGACATCTTCCACAAGCCGCAAGACAGCTACACCAAGGCCTTGCTGGCTTGCCGCCCGAGCCTGACCGACAACCCGTCGCGCTTGATGGTCATTGACGACCACATCGCCGGCCGCGAGGCCAGCACAACGCACAAGGCCAAGGACCCGAACGCGCCCGTCATCATGGAAGCGCGCGGCCTGAAGAAGAGCTTCTGGTTCAAGGAAGGTCTGTTCGGCAAGAAGGAGTTCAAGGCCGTCAAGGACGTCAACTTCCAACTGCGCAAGGGCTACACCCTCGGCGTGGTGGGTGAGTCGGGCTCCGGCAAGACCACCATGGGCCTGACCCTGCTGCGCCTGCACGAGCCCAGCGGCGGCACGGTGATGTTCGACGGGCAAGACCTGCTGAAGATGGGCGGCGCCGACTGGCAAAAGATGCGCCGCCGCATCCAGGTGGTGTTCCAGAACCCCTACGCCAGCCTGAACCCGCGCTTCACCATTCAGCAGACGCTGCTGGAGCCGATGCAGATCCACAAAATCGGCAAAGACGACAACGAGCGGCTTGAAAAGGCCAAGGCCTTGCTGAAGAAAGTCGACCTGCCCGAGGCCGCGCTTTACAAGTACCCGCACGAGTTTTCAGGCGGTCAGCGCCAGCGCATTGCCATTGCGCGCTGCTTGACGCTGGACCCTGAAGTGCTGGTGCTGGACGAAGCCGTGTCGGCCCTGGACGTGTCGGTGCAGGCCCAGGTGCTGAACCTGCTCAAGGACTTGCAAGACGAACTCGGCCTCTCTTACATCTTCATCAGCCACGACTTGGCGGTCGTGCGCTTCATCAGCGATGAGGTGCTGGTGATGCAGAACGGCGATGTGGTGGAGCAATCCGAGGTCAAGGCCTTGATGGCCAACCCCAAGCAGGAATACACCCGCAAGTTGCTGGGTGCTGTGCCGAGGGGTTATCAGGCTGCATAAGGCGCTCGCGCGCCCATAGACTGGCCGCTCCCCGAGCCATGGAGCGGCCCATGAAGCAAGTCCCCGGTCTAGACGCCCTGTTTCTGCACCTGGAAACCCCCGAAATGCCCATGCATGTCGGGGCGCTCCACCTGCTGGAGTTGCCACAAGGCTTTCGGGGCCACTGGGTCAATGCACTGCGCAAGCACTTGCAAGCGCGCCTACCGCACGCGCCAGCCCTGCGCAAGCAACTGGCTGAGTTGCCGCTGAACCTCGTCAACCCGGTGTGGGTGGATGTCATGCCCGACCTGCGGCTGCACGTGGTGCCGCACGTTTTGCCCACGGGCTCCAGCTTGGCGGCCCTGCATGCCGAGGTGGCACGGCTGCATTGCGAGCTGCTGCCGCGCGACCGGCCGCTGTGGCGCATG
The DNA here is from genome assembly GCA_046317675.1 of Burkholderiales bacterium. Classification (GTDB taxonomy): domain Bacteria; phylum Pseudomonadota; class Gammaproteobacteria; order Burkholderiales; family Burkholderiaceae_C; genus Inhella. The sequence goes on along the minus strand of JBKCVH010000262.1, from coordinate 1,403 downwards.
CATGTGTTCGAAGACATCGCCCCCGGCGACAACGGCCGCAAGCGCGTCGCGCTCTACACACAACTGCACCATGCGGCGGTGGATGGCCAAGCGGCCGTGGCGCTGGCCGAGGTCTTGCTGGACCTGACCCCCGAGCCGCGCGAACTGCCTGCCGTGGGCAGCAAACGCAAGAAGAGCCCGCAACCCATGAGCGCCGTCGACCAATGGCGGATGGCACTGAGCGACCAGGCCAAACAGTTCATGGACCTGGCGCGAGCCATTCCTTCGTCGGCCGGCACGCTCACCCAACTGGCCGGCGGTGCGGCTGGCAATGCGCTGACTAGCACCGCCAAAAGCGTGCTCGCCCGCTTGAAAGGCGCCACCACCAAAGTTTCGGAGGAGCGCCACAGCATGCTGAACCTGGCGCCGCGCACGCGCTTCAACGTGGCGGTCTCCAGCACGCGCAGCTTCACCAGCCTGAGCTTGCCCTTGCCGGCGCTGCAGGCTGCACGCAAGGCGCTTGGCGCCAGCTTGAACGACGCCGTGCTCTTCCTCTGTGCCAGCGCGCTGCGCGAGTTGCTGAAAGGGCTGGGCGAATTGCCCCGCAAGAGCTTGATTGCCGCGGTGCCGGTGTCGATGCGCGAGGCGGGCGACACCAGTGGTGGCAACAAGGTGACGATGAGCAGCCTGTCACTGGGCACGCACATTGCCGACACCAAGAAGCGCTTCAAGCACATCACCGCCGCCACGGGCACGATGAAGCAGTCGCTTGGGGCGCTCAAGAGCTTGATGCCCACCGACTTTCCGAGCATTGGCTTGCCCTGGCTGCTCAGCACCGCAGCTCGCGCTTGGGGTGGCGTGGCGGAGCGCATTCCGCCCATCGTGAACCTCGTCATCTCCAACGTGCCCGGGCCACCGGTGACGCTGTACCTGGCCGGGGCGCGCATGTTGACCAATGCGCCGGCGAGCATCGTGGTGCATGGCATTGCGCTGAACATCACGGTTCAGACGTATGAGAAGCACCTTGAGGTGGGGTTGATTGCTTGCGGGGAGGCGTTGCCGGATATTGATGCTTTGGCGGCGCAGATGCGGCAGGCTTATGACGACTTTATTGAGTTGGCGGCGGCGGATTGAGGTTGGTTGCCTTCGTTTGTTGGCTTCGGTGAGAGCCCGCAGGGGCTGTCCGCCCCTGCACCCGGAGTTCCTTTTGGCTTGATCCAAAAGGAACCAAAAGATCAAGCCCCGAATGCGCTCGCCCCCAGCCTGCAGCTGGGGGTTCCCGTCTCTGGCACCAAGACAAGGGCCGGCCAGAAACTCCCTGCGCTCACTGCGTTCGCTCCTGTCAAACAGTCTGGCCGAGCTTGATGGGTGGCGCGCCTGCGGCGCGCGCCCTTGCCTTGGCGCCAGAGCCGGCGGCGCAAAAG
>JBKCVH010000261.1:0-17129 GCA_046317675.1 Burkholderiales bacterium | reverse complement strand
CGGTGAACGTGACTGCACGTGCACCCTGCAGCGCTTGGCCACGCGACAGAGGATCCACCAAGCTGCTCAGTGAGCCACTGAACCCAAAGGCATTGCGAATCGTGGACAGCAGCGGGAAGTCATAGGCGGCGTGATCGGTGCCAGAAAGATAGGGTGCAAGGAAGCGGTCGTACTCCAACTCGCCGGCCCCGCCGCCCGTGATGATTTCTCCAAAGACATGCATGCCACTCTTGATGGCGGGCGTCAGCACCGCGTTCATGTGGCTGTTGGGCATGTGCTTGGCCGCATCAATCCGGAAGCCCTTCACCCCCAAGTTCTTCAGCGCCTGGAGGTAGGCCTGCTGCTGCGCAATCACCCAGCTGTTGGCCACCAAGTCGGGCAATCCGGCGTCGCCAGCCCCGCCGCAAAGCCGCCAGTTCTGGACCTGCCAAACGTCGGTGTAGTTGTTGATGCAAGCGTTCGGACCAAAGTCGCCCGCTCCAAGCAAATTGGAGGTCAGGGTTCCGAACAAGCGGATGCCGTTGTAGTACGTGGGGTTGCTCGCGTAGGTGTTGAGAACCGCCGTGCCGGGGTAGTTCAAGTCAGAGCGACGGAATGACTCGTTCGCCATGTGGTTCAAGAGCACATCGGCGTACACGCGAATGCCGCGGGCGTTCAATGCCGTGATCATGTTCTTGAAGCTTGTGGTGTCGCCCAAAGGGTGGTGGATCAGGCGGAAGTCCTGCGGCTGGTAGCGTGCCCACCACGCGCTGCCTTCGCTCTTGTACGCCGGTGCGACAAGAACAATCTTGTAGCCAGCGGCCTGAATCTGGGCAGCGCGGGCCTGCACATCCGAATACTTCCAGTTGAATGCGTGCAGGATCACATCGGCCTGGGCTTGGCCGACGAGCGAGGCGCCAATCGCCAATGCCAGGGTCAGGGGGCGCAAGAGCTTGGCGGCCAAACGGAACTTTGAAGCTTGAGTCATCACGGGTCTCCGGTGATCGGGGTGGGCAAAAAGGGGCTGTGGATTTATTTGTGGAAAAGCTCGGGACTGACGGGGTAAAACGTGCACGGCTCCGCCGACATCGGCCGGTTGGGCCAAATCGGCAAAACAAGACCGAAGCCCAGCGTGTAGCTGTGCTGCAGTTCAGCTTGGAAAAGGAGATTTGGCCGCCCTCAGGAAGAGGGCGCCAGTGCTCAGCCCGAGGGGCGGCTTGGGGTCGGGGTCATCGCGTCTCACTCCGGTGTGCGCCAACTCCGGGAACGGCTGGCGGCGGTTTCGTCTGCTTCGACATCGCGCCATCCAATACTGCCGATCCCTCGACGTCGTACTGCTGGCGACGGGGTGCGCGATGGCGTAGTTTTACTACTCGACCCCATGCAAATTCAATGGGGTTTGCGCTTAAGTGGATTTAAATCTGTATCAAGCTGTTGCGCGAAATGGCTAGCAACGGCTTGCGGACGAAAAAAAACCCGGACTCGCCGGGCTTTTTGGGATGCGGAAGTAGTGAAACTTCAGGCGGCTGCCTTCGCCTCGGTGGACAAGGCTTGAATGGCCGCCACAACCTCTTCAACGTGACCGGCGACCTTCAGGCCGCGCCATTCGGCGCGCAGGATGCCTTGCGGGTCGATCAAGAAGGTTGAGCGCTCAATGCCTTTGACCTTCTTGCCGTACATGATCTTGTTCTTGACCACGCCAAACATGTGGCACAACTTTTCTTCGGTGTCGGCCACCAACTCAAACGGCAGACCGAGCGTTTCCTTGAACTTGTTGTGGGAAACGAGGTTGTCGCGCGACACGCCGATCACGACCGCGTTCAACTTCGTGATCTCTTTGTGGTGATCTCGGAATTGCATGGCTTCCGTGGTGCAACCCGGGGTATTGTCCTTGGGGTAGAAATAGAGCACCAAGAAGCGGCCAGCGTGGGTATGCTGCGTAAGCTTCAGGCCACCGGTGCCTACGGCCTCGATGTCGGGAAGGGCTTTATTGAGCGCAGGCGTCATGAGGCTTTTCTCTCGCGGCTTGGGGTGGGCAGCTGGACGCCCTGGGGCTCAGGGCCAACTCAGCACCGCACCCCGTGGGGGACAGGGGATCGATCCTGGGCAAGGAACGACCTAGCCACGCATTATAAAGCTTCCGGAGACTGCTCAGTTCAGCAGTAGCGCCGCTGTGGCTTGACGGTGTTCGCTCGTTAGCACGGTGAAGGTCCGGCAGGCGGCCCCCAAATCCATGGTGTCTATGCCAATGCGCGCTTGCAGCACCGCGCGGTAAAGCGATGGATGGGCGAAGCGAAGTTGTGGGCCGCTGCCAAAGAGGATCAACTCCGGCTGCAACTCGAGAAGGCGCTCAAAATGTGCGGGCGTCAAGGCCTCGAAGCGGGTGACGCCCCAAGGCGTCACGGGGCCTTGCCATGGCACCAAGACCGACTCCGTCCAAGCTTTTCCGTTGATCCATACGCAGCCGGGCTCGACGCGGTGAATGACGTTACCGCCGGTCGGCGAATCGAGTTGCAGGGCCATAGAGTTCGCTGGCCGCGAAGGCTGATGCGGCCGCTATGTTGAAATTGATGCAGCGCACTATAGAAGCCACCTGGAGTCCCCGTTTGAAACCCCTGCAGAAGTCCAGCAAGCTCGCCAATGTGGCCTACGACATCCGAGGCCCGGTGCTGGAGAAGGCCCGCCAGATGGAGGAAGAGGGCCACAAGATCATCAAGCTGAACATCGGCAATGTGGCGGCATTTGGCTTGATGCCACCGGACGAGATCGTGCAGGACATGATCCGCAATCTGCCGGGTCAGGAAGCCGCTGGCTACACCGACAGCAAGGGCCTGTTTGCGCCGCGCCGCGCCGTCGTGCACTACACGCAGCAGCAGGGCGTGGCCGGTGTCACGGTGGACGATGTGTACCTCGGCAACGGGGTGTCAGAGTTGATCCAGTTGGCCGCCATGGCGCTGCTGGACGATGGCGACGAGATGTTGTTGCCGACCCCAGACTACCCGCTGTACACCGCAGTCACCGGGCTGGCAGGCGGCACGCCGGTGCATTACCGCTGTCTGGAGGAAAACGGCTGGCTGCCAGACCTTGATGACATTCGAGCCAAGGTCACGCCGCGCACCAAAGGCATCGCGGTCATCAATCCGAATAACCCGACGGGGGCGGTGTACCCGAAGGAAACGCTGCTGGGCATCCTGCAGATCGCCCGCGAACACGGCTTGGTGGTGTTGGCCGATGAGATCTACGACAAGACTCTGTTCGACGGGACCCAGCACGTCAGCATGGCCTCGCTGGCCGACGATGTACTGATCCTGACCTTCAACGGCCTGTCGAAGAACTACCGTGCCTGCGGCTATCGCTCGGGTTGGATGGTGGTCAGCGGCGCCAAGCGACAGGCCAAGGACTTCATTGAGGGCCTGTCGATGCTGGCCAGCTTGCGCTTGTGCGCGAACACGCCGGGGCAGCTGGCGATCCAGACCGCGCTCGGTGGCTACCAAAGCATCAAGGACCTGGTCGCCCCCACAGGACGGCTGGCGCGCCAGCGCGAGCGCGCCTTCGAGTTGCTCACTGCCATTCCCGGCGTCAGTCTCGTCAAGCCGAAGGGCGCGCTGTACATGTTTCCGCGCCTCGATCCTGAGATCTACCCGATCGCTGACGACCGCGAGTTCGCCTACGAGTTGCTGGCGGAAGAGAAGGTGCTTATCGTGCAGGGCACCGGCTTCAACCACCACGACACCCAGCATTTCCGCATGGTCTTCCTGCCGCACATGGACGACCTCGAAGACGCCATCGGCCGCATCGCCCGGTTCCTGGGCCACTACCGCAAGAAACACACGAAATGACAACGAGCGCAATGAAACCCATCAAGGTTGGCCTGCTGGGCTTTGGTACGGTAGGCGGCGGCACCTTTGCGGTACTGGCGCGTAACCAAGAAGAAATTAGCCGCCGCGCCGGGCGGCGCATTGAAATTGCCGCCGTGTGCCGCCGCGACCTCGCTGCCGCGCGTTCCGTGGTGGGCGAAGGCGTGAAGGTGGTGGCCGACCCGATGGCCATCGTCAACGATCCGGAGATCGACATCGTCGTCGAACTCATCGGTGGCGAGGGCGTGGCGCGCGAGGTGGTCGTGGCGGCCATCGCCGCCGGCAAGCATGTGGTCACGGCCAACAAGGCATTGCTGGCTGTGCATGGCAATGAGCTCTTTGCGGCGGCGCAGGCCAAGGGCGTGATGGTGGCCTTCGAGGCGGCCGTGGCGGGTGGCATTCCCATCATCAAGGCCTTGCGCGAATCCCTTGCTGGGAACCGCATTGAGTGGGTGGCCGGCATCATCAATGGCACGACGAACTTCATCCTGAGCGAAATGCGCTCCAAGGGCTTGGATTTCGGCACCGTGCTGAAGGAGGCTCAGCGCCTTGGCTATGCCGAGGCCGACCCGACCTTTGACATTGAGGGCGTTGACGCAGCCCACAAGCTGACCCTGCTCAGCGCGATTGCCTTTGGTATTCCGGTGCAGTTCGACAAGGTGCACATCGAGGGCATCAGCCAGCTGCAGGCCATCGACATCAAGTACGCCGAGCAGCTCGGCTATCGCGTCAAGCTGCTCGGCATCACGCGCCGGCGCGATGAACTCGGTGGCATCGAGCTGCGCGTGCATCCGACCCTGGTGCCGTCGTCGCGCTTGATTGCCAATGTGGAGGGCGCGATGAACGCCGTGATGGTGCAGAGCGACGCCGCCGGCACTTCGCTCTACTACGGCAAGGGCGCGGGGGCCGAGCCCACTGCGTCGAGCGTGGTGGCCGACTTGGTCGACATCACCCGCCTCGCCACGGCCGACCCCGGTCACCAAGTGCCGCATTTGGCCTTCCAGGCCGATCGGCTCAACAGCACGCCCATCTTGCCGATGAGCGGCGTGCGCTCCGCCTATTACCTGCGCCTGCGCGTTGCCGATGAAACCGGCGTGCTCAGTCGCATCACCACCATCTTGGCCGAGAACGACATCAGCATCGATGCCGTGCTGCAGCGTGAGAGCCTTGAGGGGGAACGCCAGACCGACCTCATCATCCTCACGCACACCACGGTCGAAGAGCGCATGAACCGCGCCCAGGAGTTCATGCAGAGCCTGCCGTCTGTACTCGCGCCCATCGCGCGCATCCGCAAGGAAGAGTTGGCCTGACGATGAAGTACGTTTCCACGCGCGGCGGCGGTGAGCCGCGCCGCTTTTGCGACATTCTTTTGGAGGGTTTGGCCGAAGACGGTGGCCTGTACCTCCCGGTGCACTACCCCAAGGTTGACGCCGAAACCCTCAGCCGTTGGCGCGCGCTGCCCTATGCAGAGCTTGCCTTCGAAATCCTGTCGCTCTACATCGACGACATTCCGCCCGAGGACCTGCGCCGCTTGTGCGCCGAGACCTATCGCGCGGAGGTTTTTGGCGGTGATGCGCGCATCACGCCGCTGCACGAGCTTGAACACGGCCTCTACCTGGAGGAGCTGTCGAACGGGCCGACCTTGGCCTTCAAAGACATGGCCATGCAGTTGCTGGGCGCGCTGTTCGAGTACGAGCTGCGCCGGCGCGGCGAGCAACTGAACATCTTGGGTGCCACCAGTGGCGACACCGGCAGCGCGGCCGAGTACGCCATGCGCGGCCGCAGCGGCGTGTCCGTTTTCATGCTCAGCCCTTTCGGGCGCATGAGTGCGTTCCAGCAGGCGCAGATGTTCAGCCTGCAAGACGAGAACATTCACAACATTGCCGTGCGCGGTGTGTTCGACGACTGCCAAGACATTGTCAAGGCCGTCAGCAACGACTTGGCCTACAAGCGCAGCCGGCGCATTGGTACGGTGAACAGCATCAACTGGGCGCGCTTGCTGGCTCAAGTGGTTTACTACTTTGCAGGCTATTTCCAGGCCACGAAGTCCAACGAAGAGCGCGTGAGCTTTACGGTTCCGAGCGGCAACTTTGGCAACGTGTGCGCCGGTCATGTGGCGCGCCAGATGGGCTTGCCGATCGAACGCTTGCTCGTGGCCACCAATGAGAACGATGTTCTCAATGAGTTCTTCCAAAGCGGGCGCTACGCACCCCGCAGCGCGGCCCAAACCCATGCAACCAGCAGCCCCAGCATGGACATCAGCAAGGCCAGCAATTTCGAGCGTTTCATCGCCGACCTGTTCGGCCGCGATGGTGCGCGTGTCAAGGCCGCTTTCACCGCACCTGGCTTCGTGGTCGAGGAGCGCAGCGCCATCGCCCGCTATGGCTTTGCCTCAGGGAGCAGCAGCCATGCCGACCGACTGGCCACCATCCGCACCTGCCAGCAGCGCTATGGCCGCTTGATCGACCCGCACACCGCCGACGGTTTGAAGGTGGCGCTGGAGCACCGCGAGAGCGGTGTTCCGATGATCGTGTTGGAAACCGCGTTGCCCACCAAGTTCGCCGAAACCTTGGTCGAGGCCACTGGCCAGCTGCCGCCGCGCCCCCCCGGGCTCGAGGGCATTGAGGATTTGCCCAAGCGCGTGCAGGTGCTGGACAACGATGTGGCGGCAGTGCGCGCATTGATTGACGCCCATGTTGAGCCTCGCTGAGGCAATTCAGCGCTTGCTGGCCACTGCGGAGCCAGTACCGGAACTTGAGACCTTGCCCACCGCGCAGGCGCTTGGGCGGGTTTTGGCGGCCGATGTGGCGTCCATGTTGGATGTTCCTCCGGCCGACAACACCGCCATGGATGGCTACGCCCTGCGGGCTTCCGATGCAGGAGCGGAGCTTCTGGTTTCGCAGCGTGTGCCCGCCGGGCATTGGCCCAGTGCGCTGCAAGTGGGTACCGCCGCACGGGTGTTCACCGGGGCCACGATGCCGCTGGGGGCCGATGCCGTGGTGATGCAAGAGCAATGCAGCAGCCGCCAAGATGCATCGGGCCAAACCTGGGTGCAATTGCCGGCTGACATCGTGCGCGGCCAGCATGTACGACGCCGAGGCGAAGACATTCAGGCGGGCAGTGGATTGCTGGCCGCCGGCACCCGTTTGAACGCCGCTGCGCTGGGTTTGGCGGCCTCGGTAGGGCTGGCCCACTTGACGGTTCGCCGCCGCCTTCGGGTGGCGTTGTTCTCCACCGGCGACGAATTGGTGATGCCCGGCGAGCGCTTGCCGCCCGGTGCCATCTACAACAGCAATCGCTTCACCTTGCGCGCCTTGCTGGAAGGCTTGGGTGCCGAGGTGCAAGACCTGGGTTTGGTGCCGGATCGGCTTGACGCCACGACCGCCGCGCTGGAGCAAGCCGCCGCGCAGGCCGACGTCATCGTGACCAGCGGGGGCGTCTCGGTGGGCGAAGAGGACCACATCAAGCCCGCAGTGCAGCATCTGGGCCGCCTCGACCTCTGGCAGGTCGCCATCAAGCCAGGCAAACCTTTTGCCCATGGCGCGGTGCGGCGAGCCGATGGCACGGAAGCGAGCTTCATTGGGCTCCCTGGCAACCCGGTGTCCAGCTTCATCACCTTCTTGCTGCTCGCGCGCCCGCTGCTGTTGCGCCGTATGGGCGTGAGTGATGCCTCGCCTCAGCGCTTGCGGCTTCCGGCAGCTTTCAGCTGGGCCAAGCCGGACCCTAAGCGCGAGGAATTTTTGCGCGTGCGCTTGCAGCAAGATGGCAGCTTGGCGCTTTACCCCAACCAAGGCTCTGGCGTGCTTTCCAGCCTGGCCTTTGCCGATGGCCTTGTGGCCCTCATGCCGGCCCAAAAGGTGCAAGCTGGCGACTTGCTGGACTACTTGCCACTTTCAAGCCTGACATGCTGACCCTGAGGTACTTCGCTCGTTTGCGCGAGCAACTTGGCGCCCAAGAGCAGCGCCCCTTCGTTCCCGGCCAGACCTTGGGCGAACTGCGTGATGTCCTCATTGCTCAAGGCGGCGTGCACGCTGAAGCGCTGGACCGTGCGAAGTTTTTGCGCTGCGCGCTGAATCAGCAAATGGCGGACGAATCCGCTCGCCTCAGCGATGGCGACGAGGTGGCTTTCTTCCCACCGGTGACCGGCGGATGAATGGTTTGCACCTGTTGGCGGACCTGCAGGGTTGTCGCCTGCAGCAGCCCGCCATGACGAACGCAAGCGCTTTGGCCGCCCTTTGCTCTGCCGCAGTGGCGGCCGCGGGTCTCACCGAGGTGGCTGTTCGTTTTCATGCCTTTGAGCCGGTTCGCGCGGGTGAGCCGGCTGGCGTGACTGGGGTTGTGTTGTTGTCCGAAAGCCATCTCGCCATCCACACTTGGCCCGAGTTGGGCGCCGTCACACTGGACGTTTACGTTTGCAATGTTGACCACGACAACTCGGACAAGGCGCGTGCCTTGTTGCAAACCTTGATCGATGCCTTTGCGCCGCAGCAATCTCAAGTCCAGAGCATCCAGCGCGGCAGCAAGCACGCGGATGCGACAATAGGTCCAAACACTTGAACGTATTGTCGTTATGAGCAGCGCGCTAGAAAACCTCGCCCACAGCTTTACCGACTGCAAGCCGCTGTTTTTCGCCTTTGCGGAAATGCCGCGCCAGCAGATCTTGCTGCTGCTGACGGAGCACCAAGAGATGAACGTCGGGCAATTGGCCGATCGGCTGCCACTGTCCAGGCCAGCCATTTCGCATCATCTGAAGATCTTGCGGCAAGCGGGTTTGGTCGAGGTGCGCCAGCAGGGCACGGAGAACTTCCATTACCTGAGCGCCCAGGCGGCGGTCGAGCGGATGGAGCGCTTTCTCTCCGAGTTCAAACGGCAAAACCCTTGATGTCTAGGGCAGGCCCTAGCGCGCCAAGGCGTTGGCGGCCTCCAGCCCAGCGCTGAAGGCTTCCTCGAAGACCGAGTAAGCCGCCAGGTCTGCGTGGGCGAAGCGCACGCGGCCGCGGGTGCTGCGCAGTGCAGCCAAAGCCGCCTGCCCACGCGCGCCCGGCGTGGGCACCGCCATTGCGTGGCCCCAGCGCGTCAGTCGCATGGCCTGGAGGCGCTCATCGATGTCGGGGTGGGTGGGGCGCAGGGCTTCCAACACCCGAGTCGCCCAGTCTTGGCTGCTGGCATTCAAGAGTTGCTGCCGCTCGGCGCTTGCAAGGGCCCAGTAAAGGGTCAGCACCTTGGCGCCGGGGCGTGGGTCCAGGTTTTGGTGCTGTGCGTTCACGTAGCCTAAGGTTGGGCTGGCTTGGATCACGTTGTCCCAAGCGGCAGGGGCGCCGACGCGGGCGAGCAAGGGGGCATCCAACTGCAGATTGGCCACCAGCCAAGGCGCGCGCTGAAGGCGAACGGCTTGCAACGCAGGGCTGGCATTGCGCCAGATGCGCTGCGCCACAAAGAGCGGCACCGCCAGCACGATCTGCGCTGCCCGCCAATCTTCTAGCCCCTCGGGGGTCCAGCAGCGAAGGCGCACGCCTTCGCGCTCTTCATCCAGTTGCAAGGCCACTCGGCCGGTGTGCAACTCCAAGCCAGTGGCCATGCGCTCGGCCAGCCAGCCATTGCCTTCGGGCCAAGTGAGCTGGGGTGGCGCAGGCTCATGCGGGTCGTCTTGGTCGCCATCGGCATGGAAGCCATGGCGGCTGGCGAAGTACTGCAGGCCGGCCCAGGCGCTCACCGTCGAGGAGCCGGCGCCGTAGTCGTCACGGCAGCAGTAGTCGAGGTACCAGAGCAGGCCGGGCTCGCTCAGGCCCTGCTGGGCCAGCCATTGGTCAAAGCGTTGTGCGTCCAGTTGCCGGTGCGCGTCGGTCCAGGCGGCGCGGTGCGTGGGCAGGCCGAATCCGAGGGTTTTGGCGGCGCGCACGGCGGCTGCAAAGCGCAGGTGCTGGCGCCGGTCGGCGTCGGTCTCGGGGTGGGGGAGAAGGCCCGCTTGCCAGCGCTGGCCATCAAAGCGGCGCTCGGCTGGGGCATGCACCTCGTGCTGGGCCTTGGCCTGCCAACGGCCACTCCGCCGCTCCGCCGCGCCAAGTTCCACCAGCAGGTCTTGCAGCTCGGGCAGTGAGGCGTCCGGCTGGGGCAGGTAATGGGCGCCCAGGGGGCAGGGCAGGCCGCCCACACGACCGGCCCGGCTGTTGCCGCCAGGGGCGTCGTCCAGCTCCAGCAGGGCCACGCCGCGCCCCGTGCGTTGCAACTGCCGCGCGCAGGTAAGGCCGGCAATGCCGGCGCCGAGCACGAGCACGTCGGCCTTGCGCTGCTTGGCCTCGCCTCCCGGAACGGGTTCGCGCAGTTTGTGCGCGCGCGCGGGGTCCGGGCCCAGCCACTGCACGTCAAGGGATTTGACTGGCCTGCAGCCAAAAAGTGGCAGCGGCGCCAGCAGCGCCGCTCTGCGCGTCAGCATGGGCTTGAAACGCTCAATGCACTTCGCCCCACTCGCGCAGGAAGTGCGTCACCAGCAACGGATCGCTCAGCCGATTCACGCCCGCTTCTAAGCGGGCCATGTCGGGTGGGAAGACTGTCATCAGGGGCAGGGTTTCGGGTGTCAGAAAACGCAGGCCGTCGGGCAACTTTTGCGGCGCCCGCCAAGGGCGATGGCTGGCCAGCACGAATCCCCATTCGCCGAAGCTCGGCACGTTGGCGTGGTAGGGCACCGTCGTCAATCCCACGGCTTCCAGGGTTTCGACCACGCACCAAAAGCTGGTGCGGGCGATCAAGGGCGACGTGGCTTGCACCACGAAATAGCCCCCGGCGCTCAGGTGCTCCAGCACGCGTTGGTAAAAGCTCGTGCTGTAGAGCTTGGCCAGCGCATGGTTGGCGGGGTCCGGGAAGTCGGCAATCATCACATCGAAGCCTTGGCCGCGCTGCGTTTCCAGCCAGGTGTAGGCATCGGCGTTGACGACGCGCACTTTGGGATGGTTGAGCGCGTCTTGGTTCAAGCGGCTCAGTGGCGGGCGTTGGAAAAGGTCGGTGATTTGCGGGTCCAGTTCGACCAAAACCACCTCTTGGACGCTCGGGTACTTCAAGATCTCGCGGATCGCGAGGCCATCGCCTCCGCCCATCACCAGCACCCGCCGCGGCGCCCCGTGAGCGGCCATGGCAGGGTGCACCAAGGCCTCGTGGTAACGGTACTCATCGCGTTCATGGAACTGCAGATTGCCGTTCAGGTGCAGTTTGATCCCGGTTCGGCCTTGGGTGACAACGACACGCTGATAGGCGCTCGTTTGCTGCAGGATGATCGGTTCACCGAAGAAGCGTTGCTCCGCCCACTGCGTGAGCCGCTCTGAGCCGGCCCAAGCGCCCAAGAGCACCGCAAGGCAGCCGGCGCAGGCCACCACATAGGCGCGCACGGCGCGCAACTCGTGACGGAACATCCAAAGCGCCCACAGCGCCACGGCCCAATTCAAGAGCCCAAAGAAGAGCCCCGTGCGCACCAAGCCAAGATGCGGCACCAGTAGCAAGGGAAAGGCCAGCGCCACCAAGAGCGCGCCCAGGTAGTCAAAGGTCAAGACCTGGCTGATGAGATCTTTCAAGCTGCTGCGCGTGCCGCCCGCATGGTGCTTGAGGATGCGCATGATGAGCGGAATTTCCAGCCCCACCAAGGTGCCGACCAGCAGCACAAGGCCATAGAGCAGCCAGCGAAAGACCAAGTCTGAGCCCGGCGGCAGCAAGCTGTGCGCGGCAAACAGCGCCATGGGCAACAAGCCACCAATCAGGGCAACGAGCAGTTCAATGCGCAAAAACTGCGCGATGAGCTGCCGGTCGATGAAACGGCTGATGTAAGAGCCGATGCCGAGCGCAAACAGGTAGCTGCCAATGACGGTGCTGAACTGCAGCACCGAGTCGCCCAGCAGGTAAGAGGCCAGGCTTCCGGCCGCCAACTGGTAGGCGAGGCCGCAAGCCGCAATGAGGAAGACGCTGGTGAGTAAAAGGGCCTCAGCCAGCGAGACCTTTGCGCCGGCCCCTTCGCCAACGGCGGCCGACGAATCCACTGGCATCAATGAATCGCTGCCGCCACGATGATGCCAATGCTCACACACATGGCGGCCACCACGATGGCCAGTGCCAAGTTGCGGTGCTCAACGATCTCTTCCCACAGCTTGTAGGGCGTGATCTTGTCGATCACGATGAAAGTGACCCAGAAAATGATCACGCCCATCAGCGCGTACATCACGGTCCCGCCGATGTAGGCCAGGCTCATCCATTCACTTTTCATGCTGATTTCCTTTCAAGATTACTTGTGCCCACCGCCACCGAAACCGCCACTGCCGCCCGAACTTCGGTAAGAACTTCCCGAGCGCTGGTTGGCCAAGCACTGCTGGTACTCCAAGCTCTCGGCGCCAAAGGTGGTCCGGCTCTTGTCGCAGTCATCGTCACTGCAAGACTTGATGATGGAAACCACCATGATCAGCACGACGAAGAAGATGATCACGCCTTTCAAGCTCACGCCGGTTTGGGCCGGTGTGAAGGGGCCAACATCCGGCTCGAGACGGGCGCGCTGTGTGGGGCTCAGATTGAACGCCAGCGCGACCTCATTCGCGTCCAGCTTGCGTCCCAGGCTCCAGGTGATTTCGTTGGCTGATTTCTCGCGGCTCAGCAAAAGCTCACCGCGCTCGAAGTCGGCGACTTCCCCGACTTCGTTCTTCTTCACTTGCCAGTAAAACTCACCGAGCACATGGGTCGTCTCGGCCTCGTAGCGTTCCTTCAGGTTGAACTGCTGGCCCTCCCAGCGCACGCCGGCTCCGACCGGCTCGGGGCTGCCCGTGAGCACGCGCACCAAGCTCCAGCCCTCGCTGCTGTCCACCAAGAAGGCGAAGCCTTGCTGCTTGTTGAACAGCAGGTATTCACGCCAAAAGTACTGCTCGCCTTCATCGGCATCGCCGCCCCGAGAGGCGCGCTCCAGGAAACCGACCACCTGCCAGGGCCGTTTGTCGCCCCCCTTCTCGACGCTGAGCTTGCCGGTGCGCCCAAGCGGAATGGGCGGCTCTAGGCCGATGGCCTGTTCGTGGTGCTTGAGGGCTTTGCCCACGCCGCCGCTCAGGTCCACCACCGACTGGCACTGACCGCAGGCGACCGACAGCGACTGACTCAACTGCGGCTGAATGGGTGCGCCGCAGTTCGGACACTCCAGGCTGCGACCTTTCCAGCTGGAGGCGGACTCCTCGCGCAAATTGCTCAGCTTCAAGGCTTCCAGCTGCACGGAGCGACCCACGCTCCAGCGAGGCGCCTGGCCCTCCACATACTCGAGGCTGCCCACTTCGTCGCGGCTGGAGCGCAACTCGGCCACGAAGACGTGCTGGCCGAGCTTGGGTGGCTGCGGCAGCTCGCCTTCTGCAGCGTGCAGGGTCGCAGGGGTCAAAGCGGCAACCCGCCAGCTTTGGCCTTCAATGACTTGCTGCGCGCCCAGCGCCAGCTCGGTGACGGCAGGCGGCGCCGCCAAGGGCAGCGGCCAGCTGGCCACAAAGCGGCCGTTGTCTTCGCTCAGCCAGGCACTTTTGCCGGTGTTGTCGAAGTAGGCATGCCACTCGTTCCAGCGCCCGCCCTCGTAGGCGATTTGCACGCGCCCGAGCACGGTGAAGGGTTCACCTTGCAGCTTGCCTTGCGTGCCGATTTGCAGTGGTGAATAGTCGGCAAACAGCTCTGCAGATTCGCCCGTGCGAAGCAGTACATCGTCCTGGCGCAGCAAGGTGCTGCGGCAGAACGAGCAAATGGCAGAAGCGCTGGAGCTGGACGCAAATTCAACTGGCGCGCCGCAGTTGGGGCAGGCGGCGCGCCAGCGGCGTTGCGCTGGCGCTGGGCTTTCTTCAGCCAATTAGAGTTTGAGCAGCAGTTCGGCCTTCTTGGCAGCAAATTCCTCATCACTGAGGATGCCCTTGGCCTTCAGGTCACCGAGCTTCTCGATCAGCGCGATCACATCCTCGGCTTTCGGCGCAGCGGCAACTGCCGCGGCCGCTGCTGCTTGTGCAGCACCTGGATTGGCGCCGGCCAAGCCGGCTTGCAGCTGCTGCGCCAGCACCTGACCCATGGCCACGCCGGCCCCGAGGCCCATGGCGTCGCCCATCACACCGCCGCCTCCACCACCACCGCCAGCAGCGCCTTCGGCCATCTTGGGCAGCGCTTGAGCAGCTTGGTACTGCATGAACTTGCCCATGTCGTTGCCGACCATGCCCATGCCGATCTTCTGGTCGAGGATCTTTTGCAGCTCCTCGGGCAGCGACACCGACTGGACCGTCACGCCTTCGAGCTTCAAGCCCAGGGCCTCAAAGGCTGGTGCGGTGGCGCCGGCCATGGCCTTGGCGAACTCGATCTGGTTCGCGGCCAGGTCCAGGAAGGGGATGCCCGACTGCGCAATGCCATCGGCAATGTGCTGCAGCATCAGCCCGCGCAACTGGCCTTCCAGGTCAGTGGTCGTGTACTTTTCGCGGGTGCCGGAAATCTCGGTGTGGAACTTCTTCGCGTCAACGATGCGGAAGCTGTAGTTGCCGAAAGCGCGCAGGCGCACGGCGCCGAAGTCTTTGTCTCGCACCGTGATGGGCTGTGCCGTGCCCCAGCGCTGGTCGATTTGCTGGCGCGTGCTGAAGAAGTAGACATCGCTCTTGAAGGGGCTCTCGAAGAGCTTGTCCCAGTTCTTCAAGTAAGTCAGCACCGGGAGGGTCTGGGTGGTCAGCTTGTGCGTGCCTGGCCCAAACACATCGGCCACTTGGCCTTCGTTGACGAAGACAGCGAGCTGGCTTTCGCGCACCACGAGCTGGCCGCCGTACTGGATTTCCATGTCTTGCGCGGGGTAGCGCCAAGCCAGGGTGCCATCCCCATCCTCGGTCCACTGCAGGATGTCAATGAACTGTTTCTTGATGAAATCCATCAGGCCCATGCTGCTCTCCTCAATGCGCAAAAACCGTCAAACGACGGCGCGCGAAGTATGGCGAAAAAAAAGCCGCTAACCCTTCCGGGTAGCGGCTTTCTGCGGAACAGGCGGTCATCCCGCCACGTTACTTAAGACTTATTGATCAAAAGGCAGCTTGACCTGGGACAGGTCTTTCTTGGTCTCCACCAGCACCAAGGGGCCTTGGTCGAGGACCACCAGCGGCGGGCGCTCGCGGGGTACGCGCACCGGCTTGGGCTCGGCGGCCATTGCGGCTTGCACTGCGGAGATCTTGTCTGCATCCGAGTGAACCCACTGCAAGCCGGCGGTTTCTGCCAACTGCTGCAGGTCCTTGAGCGGCAGCTTGAAGCGCAGGGGTGCAGCCGGGGCCGGCGCAGGCGTCGGTGCAGCCGGGGCTGCAGCTTCGGCCACCACGATGGGTTGCTCGGCTTGCGGCGGGGTCAGTTCGAGCTGCTCGGGGCTTGCCGCGTGAGAGGCTGCTGCCGGGGCTTGCGCTTCTGCAACTGCATCGGCGGCAGGCTCGGCCTGAGCTTGCGCACCCGGACCGGCGCCTTCTTCTTCGCTGCGCTCGCGACGAGGGCGGCGACGGCGACGGCTCCGCTCCTCTTGGGCATGACCCTCGGCTTGGTCGTCTGCAGGCGTGTCCAGCGCCGAGTCGGCGTTCGCAGCTTGGGGAGCAGCGCTCGTTTCAGCGCTCTCGGATGCCGGGGCATCCGACTGGCCGTCCAGCGTCTCTTGACTTGCTTCGGCCTCATGGCCCTCGCCACGACCACCACGGCCACCACGGCGGCGCCGGCGGCGACCTTGCTTTTCATCGGCCAGCAAACCGCTGGTGGGCTCTCCGTGCAGGGGCTCGATGCGCTCGTTGGCGTCAGGGGCGCCTTCGGCCACAAAGGAGGGCGGCGTGGCATGGCGCTCTTGCGGCGTCACGTCAGCCGGTGCGGCCATGAGCTCCTGGGCTTGGGCGTTCTGCTCTTCGCTGTGCTCACGGCGTGGTCCGCGCTCTGGACGTGGCGGACGATCGCCTCGTTCAGCCCGGTCGCCTCGGTCTCCGCGCTCGCGACGACCCTTGCCTTCGCGTGGCTCGCGGGCCTCGCTGCCCGCAAGGGCCTCAGGCCTGGGGGTTTCGAGGTTGCGTTCGCGCCGGGGCTCTTGGCGATCCTTGCCTTCCGGGCGCTCCGTGCGCGCCTGTTGGCCATCGCGCTCGCCGCGGCGGCCGTCTTTGCCGTCGCGTCCACCGCGCTCGCCACGGCGGCCGTCACGGCCACCGCGATCGCCCCGATCGCCACGGCCCTTTCGGTCCTCAAGGGGCTTGGTTTCCACCGGCGTGACCGCGGGCTGCGGCGCCTGCAAGGGCGCCACCAAGTCTGGGGCGCCGCCAAACAGCTTCTTCAGCCAGCCAAAGAATCCACCGCTGCTGGCAGCGGAGGTGGGTGCGGCAGCCGCAACGGCCGGTGCGGCGGCCACCACTGGGGCGGGCGCCGGCGGCGGTGCCATGGGAGCCGGCTGGTCGGGCAGGACGCCCTTGATCAGCGGCTCTTGGCGCGGCTTGGCTTTCTCGCGGCGGGTGATGCCCAACTCGTCGCTTGGCTCCTCGATCATGGTGTAGCTGGCCTTGAAGGCGTCGAGGCGCGGGTCGTCGTGACGCAGGCGCTCCAGCTTGTAGTTCGGGGTTTCGAGGTGCTGGTTGGGGATCAGCAGCACGTTGACGCGCTGCTTGAGCTCGATCTTGGTGATTTCCGCGCGCTTCTCGTTCAGCAAGAAGCTGGTCACCTCCACTGGCACTTGCACGTGCACGGCGGCGGTGTTGTCCTTCATGGACTCTTCCTGAACCATGCGCAAGATTTGCAGCGCCGAGCTCTCGGTGTCGCGAATGTGACCGGTGCCGTTGCAGCGTGGGCAGGTAATGTGGCTGCCTTCGCTCAGGGCCGGGCGCAGGCGCTGGCGGCTCAGCTCCAGCAGGCCGAACTTGCTGATGGTGCTGAACTGCACGCGAGCGCGGTCGGGGCGCAGGGAGTCGCGCAGACGCGTTTCCACTTCACGGCGGTTCTTGCTCTCCTCCATGTCGATGAAGTCGACGACGATGAGGCCGCCCAAGTCGCGCAAACGGCATTGGCGGGCGATTTCATCGGCCGCTTCCAGGTTGGTGCGGGTGGCGGTCTCTTCGATGTCAGAGCCGCGCGTGGCGCGGGCCGAGTTCACGTCCACCGACACCAAGGCTTCGGTGTGGTCGATCACGATGGCGCCGCCCGAAGGCAGGTTCACGGTGCGGCTGAAGGCCGTTTCGATCTGGTGCTCAATTTGGAAGCGGCTGAACAGCGGCGCGTCGTCCCGGTAGCGCTTCACGCGATGCGCGTTGTCGGGCATCACGTGGTTCATGA
>JBKCVH010000260.1:0-27322 GCA_046317675.1 Burkholderiales bacterium | reverse complement strand
CAGCAGGAGTGCTGCCAGCAGCGCCGCAGTCAGCAAGGCCAGCATCCGCTTGGCTGGGCTGACCCGTTTGGTGAGGTCCTCCACAAAACCCCCAGCGAAGGCAGGAAGACTACAAACCAGAAGCACCAGGATGAAGCTCCGATGCGCGGGGTTCATCAGCAACCAAACCAGGGCTGAGACCACAAATCCCGTCAGCAGTGCCAAGCCGCCTATACGAGGCACAGGTCGCGAATGAAATTTTTGTGGGCCACTTAGGTCATGGTCGGCCGACCACCATGCATGAAGTCGAGCCGAGCGAACCGTTAGCAATGCCACCAAGGTGGCAACCAAAAGCCCCAAGCTGGCACAGATGATCAACAACGGCATGGGCAAAGCGCTTTAGTTGCGACCCAAGAGCGCGGGCCAGAAGGAACGCAGCTTCGCACGGCGCTCGCCATTCGGATCACTACTTCGCAATTGGAAACGCAACATCACCCACAGCAACAAAAGCAACCCTGTGGCAACACTGACCCCGACGCCAATCAGCGCTCGCTTTGGCTGGGACTTCTTTTCTGGGACTTGGGCGACATCCACTACCTGCAGCAAACCGCCCTCGCGCCCTTCGTCGACGCGCGCCAACTCCAGTTGACGCGAACACTGCTCGAACAAGGCTTCTTGGTACTTGAAGTCGCGGTAGCTGTTCAAGTACTCGCCATCTTGACGATCTGGTTGCGCCGCCTCCAGCTTTCGCACTTGACTTGCCAACTCGGCAACCAGCGCACTTTGCTGTTGTACTTCTGGGGCTTGGTCAACAAACTGGCTGCGCACACCTTGAAGACGAACCGTAGCCGAAGTCAACTCAGCCCTGAGCTTGGCGTAGGCCTCGGCAGCAGCTTTGGGCTCGGCCTTCAATGCGCCGGGTGCGAAGCCGACAGCCTGCAAGGCAGCTTGTGCCTCGCCCAGGGCCTTGCGAGACTCAGCCACCCGCTTCTCAAAGAACACCTTGCGTTGTTGCGCTTCGGTAATCGCAATTTCGCTTGCGATGCGCCTGAACTGCTCCACCATCGCCTTCGCCATGCCAGCCGCGCGCTCGGGGTCCTTGTCATCCACCTCGATAGTGATCAGGCCATCGCGACGTCCTGCCGTCACGCGCAAACTGCTCCAAAACTTCTTTCGAGCGTCCAGGCGCAAGTCCGCCTCGTAGACCTCTAAGAGCTTGAACTGGTCAATCATTCGATCAGCCACCGTGGTGCTCTGAATCAATGCCACATACTGATCAAGCGGAGTTCTCACACCACCTGCACCACCGCCCAAGCTGGCCAAAGCACCGAGAGAGGCAAGCGCCGAGGCGGCACCCGAAGTCGCTTGGGATGGAGGCAAGAGCATGGTCGAACTTGTAAATGTCGGCCGAACCAAGAAACTTAGGGAAACGGCAAGTCCACCAGCGAGCAGACTACCCAGCACGATGAAGCGCGCGCTTCGTGCTAACTCAAGCAAATAGTCGAACAATTCCGGCCCATGCGCCTCAAACGCTCTCGAGGCAAGCGAATTGGTTTCTGGACTCATTTGTTGAAATTCTTTAGCGCAATAGCACCCAACCCGAACTGCGACAAGATTTGCGTCCAATCCCTAAGACTCTGAGTCCAGGTTATCTTGTCCATTTGCTCCGGCACAAAAATGGTGTCCCCCGGCAGCGCCGTCAGTCGCTGCACCGTGTCACTGCTCCACCATCCACTGCCTCCACTTGCTCGATTGCTAATCACGGAACCATCGGCACGCAACACGAACACACCTTCCTCATCCGCATTGCGCGTCGGTCCACCGGCTTGCTTCAAGTAATGCGCCAAACTTCTTTCCGAGCCATAAAGGTAGCTGCCAGTGTTGAATACGCTGCCGTACACACTGACCGACTGAGCTTTAGCTGGCACAGATAGCGAATCACCGTCTTCAAGAGGAATTGCCGGTACCTCTTTATCCGAAGGCTTCAACTGCAAGACCACCCTACCCACCGGCTTCACCTTTCTTAGCCGCTCAATGAGTCGGCCGTATTCGGTAATCTGCGGCGGTTTTTCACCATCGGAGAGAGGCCCCACCCGTCCATTGCGCGAAACTGAAGAGCGTGCAAACTCGGCTTCTAACTCCGATAGTGTCCGCTCGTAGGCCTTGCCTTGTTCCTTCAAGACAGACTCTCGCTTGAACTCCGATCCAAAAAGGAAAGCCTCCGGTGTTAGCCCGCCTGCTGCCGTCACGGCGTCGCGTAAGGTCGCGCCAGCGGGCAGCACATAGTCTCCAGGCCGGCTTACCTCACCATCAACGCGGACCCGCTTTTGACTCGCAAGGCTCGGACGACTGACATCGGCCAAGCTACTGACCCGCAGCACCTCGCCGGCCCTCAGTTGGGTGCGGACGTCTTTCGACAACTGAACTTCACGAACAGGCATAGAGTTGCCCAAGGCAAGCACGACTGCGACATCGCGATTGGCAACCGGAGCGAGTCCTCCCGCCATTCGCAGCAAGTCATCAAGCACCTCATCACCTCTGAGCTCGAACACCGCCTGATTGTTCACGCTGCCAATCACTGCCACTTGCGGTCCGACGGCCGGGACATGGATGACATCGCCCGATTGGAGGCGACGATCCACTCCCAATTGTCCGCGGAGCAATAGCTCATAGAGATCAAGCGTCTCCACCAACTGGCCATTGCGGCGCAACTGAAGCGTACGAAAGCTACCGATGGCCGTAGGGCCACCTGCCACTGCAAGCGCCTGGGTCAAACTAGACAGGCTGGGGACGACATGGAGGCCTGGGCGTGCCACGAAACCGGTGACAAAGACGCGCATGGTGCGCAACTCACCCATGCTCACCGCAAGGTCAAACTGGCGGAAATTCTGGCCAACACGCTGGCGAAGCAGTTTGGGCAGGTCCGCAAATCTCACGCCAGCAACTGCCACCGTACCCACGCGCGGAATGTTGATCGAGCCGCTGCGGCTAACTTTCAACCGGAGGTTGCCTTCGACACCGCCCCACAAATCTACGATCAACTCATCGCCAGGACCCACGAGATAGTCCTCGGGGACGGCATTGCTTTCATCGAATTCAGAGCCTGCGACACCCGACCAAAGCAAATCGGCACCGAAACGGCGCACCGGCACCGTGATGTCATTGGGCGAATTCGCTCCCTTGCGGTCAGCTGATGCCAAACGAGAGACGTAAAGCTCGAACTCACTGGGTATCCAAGCCTCGCGCACCATCACACCTTGCTCGCGCACGCGGATCTCGGTCGTTTCCCGCACCGTAAGGTCCTCGTTCGGGTTGCGCTTGATCTTGTCGGTCGACCCCGGCTTACCTTTAATGGCTTGTGGCCCCGACAGCTTGACAGGACCACCGACCGCCTGAACCTCTTGCGATGGAGCGGCTTGAGCGACCGCATCAATAGCAACTCCCAGAAAACAAGAGGTCAGAACACCCAGCCAAAGCCGGCGGAACGATGTGCGTTTTGGGCTGAGCAAACTCATGCGCTATGGAAATCCGATAAAAACGAGCTGCCCAACTAGGCGACAACGTGCACAAAGGGCGTCATCGATTCTAAGGGTGAGCCTCGGTGGTCTCGATGCTCAAACGGCGCTTCAACCTTTGTGCCACACCTTGCGATTCACGAAGCCCGTATAGCTTTGGATGATCCGAAGCACCTTGTGCGACACGTTGTTGGCGCTGTAGTCATGAACCTCATAAAGCAATCGCTCGTTGCCAGAGGGTTGAGTCGCCAAGATGCGCAGGCCATCTCGAACACGGTCAACATCCAAGCCCACCATCATCACGGCAGCTTCTTCGAAGCCCTCCGGCCGTTCATGCACGTCCCGCAGGTTCAGCGCAGGGAAGTTCAGGATGTTGCTCTCTTCGGTAATCGTGCCACTGTCGCTGAGCACAGCCCGGGCTTGCCGCTGCAGTTGGACGTAATCGAGGAACCCAAACGGCTTCATGAATTGCACAAGCGGATCCACCTGCACCTCACCCATGGCCTCCAGGCGCTTGCGCGTGCGTGGATGCGTTGACACGATGACCGGTAGGCCGTGGTCCTTGGCCAGCGCATTGACGACGGCCAGCAACTGCCGAAGTCGCCCAGGCGCGTCCACGTTTTCTTCGCGGTGAGCACTCACCACAAAGTACTTTTGAGCTTGCAGGGACAGCCTTTGAAGCGCTTCGCTGGATTCAATGCCAGGGCGATAGTGGTCCAGCACCTCGCGCATGGGGCTTCCCGTCACGATGACCTGATCAGGGGGGAATCCTTCGCGGAGCAAATAGTCCCTTGCGATTTGGCTGTAGGGCAGATTGATATCGGCTGTATGGTCAACGATGCGTCGGTTGATCTCTTCCGGCACGCGGAAGTCAAAGCAGCGGTTGCCTGCTTCCATGTGGAAGATGGGCACCTTGCGGCGCTTGGCAGCAATGGCAGCGAGGCAGCTGTTGGTGTCACCAAGAATCAGCATCGCATCAGGCAACTCGGCAGCGAGCACCGCGTCGACCTTGGCGATCACCTGCCCAATCGTCTCCGCCGGCGTCTCACCTGCAGCGCCCAGGAAGTGATCGGGCTTGCGGATGCTCAACTGCTCGAAGAACACCTCATTGAGTTCGTAGTCGAAGTTCTGCCCGGTGTGCACCAGCACATGCTCGGTGTGCTGGTCGAGTTGGGCGATGCAGCGCGACAAACGAATGATCTCCGGCCGCGTGCCGACGACCGTCATGACCTTAAGCATCGCGCAGCGCCTCTTGAATCAAAGGGAGCGTGAGGAGCGTTCGTTTGACCTCCTCGACACTCAAGCGGTGCGTGTTGTGCGAGGTGTAGTCGTCAATCTCGGCAATCTCACGCTGACCCTGCACAAAGTACTTCTCGTAATTCAAATCGCGTGCGTCAGCAGGGATCCGGTAGTAGCCCCCCATATCTTCGGCGCGCGCCATCTCCTCGCGGGACACCAGACTCTCGTACAGCTTTTCGCCATGCCGCGTACCAATGACCTTGATCTCGGCATTTGGCCGGAACAGCTGACGCATGGCCTCGGCAAGGTCACCTACCGTGCTGGCGGGCGCCTTTTGCACAAAGATGTCACCAGGGTGCGCATGTTCAAACGCGTAGAGCACCAAGTCCACGGACTCGTCCAGCGACATCAGGAAACGCGTCATCGACGGGTCGGTCAGCGTCAGCGGCTTGCCCTCCTTCAACTGTTGCAGGAACAGCGGAATCACCGAACCGCGCGACGCCATCACATTGCCGTAGCGGGTCGCGCTCATCACCGTTTTGGCAGGATCAGCAATACGGCTCTTTGCCACCATGACCTTTTCCATCATGGCCTTGGACAGGCCCATCGCGTTGATCGGGTAGACCGCCTTGTCCGTCGACAGTACAACCACGCGCGACACCTGCTGCGCCATTGCCGCGCGGATCACGTTCTCTGCGCCGACGACGTTCGTCTTCACCGCTTCCATGGGGTAGAACTCGCAGGACGGCACCTGCTTGAGCGCAGCAGCATGGAACACATAGTCCACGCCGGACAGGGCGTCCATGCACGCGTCGAGGTCGCGCACATCGCCAATGTGGAACTTCAGCTTGTCGCTGTTCAAGGCGATCCGCATGTCCTCCTGCTTCTTCTCGTCGCGGCTGAGGATGCGGATTTCCTTGATGTCTGAAGCCAAAAACCGACTCAACACCGCGTTGCCGAAGCTGCCGGTACCGCCGGTAATCAAGAGGGTCTTGTTGTGGAACGAGTTCATTCTGTGAAGTCTTTCATGGCTTGCACCAAGAGCGGCCATGCGGCCGGTTGGTAGCCGGTAGCCTCGCGGAAGCGCGAGGAGTCCAGCGAGCGGTCAATGACCAATTGCCCTTCCGGGTTAATGAGCGTGTCGCGATACCAAGCCGCTTTCACCAACTGCAGCAGCGCGTACTTGTCGATCGGCGCGCTAGAGACATGCCAAGTGCCGTGCAGCTCGGGGCGCGGCAGCACATGGTGGTGAATGACGCGCGCCAGCTCTAGCGTTGGTAAGCCGGAGAACACAGCTTTGTTAAAACCTTTGACCATGCCTTGCTGCGCCAAGAACCAGCCCACCAGGCCCTGCGCGCCGCCGCCGAGTTCCGGGCCGATGATGGAAGTGCGCAGCGTTACAGCATGCGGATAGTCCACCTCGCCCAACAGCTTGGAGCGTCCATAAAGGTCCAGGGCATCAGGCGCGTCGCTTTCCTTGTAGAGCCCCGCCTTGCCAGTGAACACACAGTCAGTCGACACGTGGACCAAACGCGCTCCGACCAACTCGCACAGGCGTGCTAGCCGGTGCGGCAGCAAAGCATTGATGGGCAGCGCGACCAAAGGGTCATCTGCAGCAGCGAGTTGTTTGACAACGCCGATGGCATTCAGGACCACATGGGGCCGCACCTGGGCCATCAGCGCAGCCAAGGCATCCGAGTTCTCGACGTCCACGCCCGCGATCAAGCGCGCGGACGGCGCCAGCTTCTGCAGCGCGGGCTTAGGTGCCCTCAGGCTGCCAAAGACCTCAAAGCCAGATTGCTGCGCAAAGTAGCGCAAGGCGGTGTGGCCCAGCATGCCGCTGGCGCCGAGGATCAAGATTCGAACGGAAGGTGTTTTCATGCTTCTTGCAGTTGCGCCAGGAGCCGGCGCGCCGACTGCATGGGTTCGTAATGGGTTTCAAAAAAGCGCCGCCCTGCCTCACCTAGCGCGGCACGCTGCGCAGCGCTCATGGCCCGCAGATCTTGTGCGGCTGCGGCAAGCGCAGCAGCATCCTCGGCTGGCACGGCAATCCCAGCCCCCGCCTCCCGCACCACGCGCGCACCCTCCCCGTCCAATCCGGCCAGAATCGGTCGCCCGGCGGCCAAATACGCTTGTATTTTGCTGGGAACCACTTGGGCCAGAGCCGGCGCGCGGTTCAAGGTCACGAGCAGTGCGTCGGCTTGGGCAAACAAGGCTGGCATCAGCGCTGCGTCAAAGCGCCCAGGCAATAGCACGCGCTGGCCCAAGCCTCGATGCTGCACTTCGGTCGCGAGCCAATCGCTGCGCGCGCCACTGCCCACCAACATCCATGCAAAGCCGTCGCCCGCCAATTCGGCAGCCTGCAGCACCATCTCCAGCGCTTGGACCCGACCTAGGTTGCCGGCGAACACCAGGGTGAAGCAGCCGGGGGGCGATTGCAGAGCTTGCGGCAAAGACAACAAGGGGGCGTCTCGGTCGCCCGGGTTCTCGTGCACGGCCACTGGCGTACCGCCGGCCATGGCCCGTACCGGCGCCACAAAGGCCGCCGACTGAACCAGCAGGCGATCGCAATGGCGATAGATGAAACGCGTCACGCCAGCTACAGCTGCCAGCAAACGCGGGCTGCGCACATAACCGGTGATGGCGAGGCTCTCGGGCCACAGGTCCTGCACCCAGGTCACGACCTTGGCGCGCTTGATGAAACCCAGCCATATCGCGGCCAGCGCCTGCAGGATTGGCGAAGTTGCATAGACAAACACGACATCGACGCGACGCCCGCGCAACTGCCACGCCCCAAGCAGCGCGCCACAGACGACGAAGCTCAGGTAGTTCAACACCAGGTGACGCGCCCCTCCTCGCCCCCTCGGGAAAAGCGGTACGCGCAGGATGTTGTAGCCGTCCGCATGGCGCTCGCGTTGCAGTCCCCAGGCGCGGTAACCAGGGAACAGGCGGCCCTCGGGATAGTTCGGCTGCCCGGTCAAGACGGTCACCTCCACGCCCTGCTGCACCAGTGCAGCTGCTACCTCATTGATGCGGAAAGCTTCGGGCCAGAAATGCTGGCTAAGGATCAGCAACTTCACGGGAACACCACACGCAGGAATTCGGCCGCCGTTGCAGGGTGCGCTGGCCCGGCATCTAGACCGAGGTGACGTCTGACAGCACGCGCGATTGAACGCGGCGACTCGGGGTCAAAGGTCTGCGCCGGCTCGCAGACTTCGCGCACGAAATCTCGTTCCGAGGCAATGATCGGGAGGCCAAGTGATGCCGCTTCAACAAGAGGTAATCCGTAGCTCTCGGTCAGAGAGGGGAACACCAGGGCACCTGACTGGGCATAGGCGATGAGAACTTCATCGTGGCTTAGCTTAGGTAGAAACTCAATACGCAAGCTCTGGGCACGCATAGTGGCCTCAATAGCGTTGCGCAAATGTGAATCACGCTCACTAAGCGTCAATGCCAGACTGGGGCGAATGCCCTCTTCAGCCAACAGAGACCAAGCCTCGAGAAGCCTTCGATGGTTCTTATGCGCTTCACCATCCGCCACGTAAATGAAATCGTATCGGCGCGTTTGCATTGCAACGGTTGGCAAGGTCGGCGCAAAACCAAGCACGCGCACCGGCGGCCGGGCACCGTCGCCCCACCATGCGCGCAAGGCGTCGGCCATGGTCTCAGTCTGAACCCAATACAAATCCACGTGGTGACGCAAACGTTGGCTGAGCTGCTGTTCGACATACAAGCGCAATCGCGTTCGCAAAGCGAACTGACTCAGCGGCGTTTGCCCAAAAAGGAGTCGATTCTGCTGAAACACAGTGGTATGGGCATGGCTACGCAAAAGCGGCGGCAAACCATGCAGGCAGAGCAACCGATCTCCACTCCGAACTGATCGATGTAGCCCCCGCTCGGCACGCCAGCGCGAAGCCAAGGTGGGTTTGACCCAATGCACTTGGTGGCAAGACTTCAAGACCCACCGTGCGCGGCCACGCTCATCAAGCCAAGTCTGCACTGGCAGGTCGGATGGCAAGGCGTCAAGCAGAGCGTCCAAAAGGACGGCACCGCCGCCAGTATGGATGTTCGGCGCATATACGTGTAACGACGCCCCGCCAACGGACCTCATGATCTCTCTCCATCAACTGTCTCTGATGGTTTTTTCGCATTGAGCGGCATCGGGCGGCTCAATGCCTGCATCCAGAAAAAGCTTAAGGCTGCAAGCATGACCGGGCCGGCGAAATATCCGGTACCACGTAAGAAAGCACCGAACACTCCGCACACAAAGGCCGCAACCAAGAACGATTGCAAGCCCACCGGCGCCTTGCCTGCCGCACGGACACGACGCGCCATGCGTACGAACTGAAAACCCAGCAAAAGAAGCGCCAACGGCCCCCAAAAACCCAGTTCGCTAAGCAACTTTGAGACCAGAAAAGAACCGTCGTTGTAGTTGCCGTCTTCGAGCCCTAAGAGGTCTAGGACCTCAACCCCGGGTGTAAAGGGACGAGGAAAGCAGCCCATGCGATTCAAGCCCAAGCCCCATCCAGCGCTGCTAGTCAAATTGGCATCGGCCAATTCCCATCCCATCACATAGACCACACTGGATACGTTGGCGCCAACACTTTGGTCGCCCAAACTTCCGAGGCGGTCGACGAAGTCAGGCCAAAACGGTGACTGCCATGCCAAGACGCCGAACAGCGCCATGGCGAATGTCAGCCCCAGCACTCGAAGCACACGGATTTGCCCCTCTCCCATAAGCAGTGCGCAAACCGGCAGCGCCAGTGCAATGAGCAGGAACAAAGTGGCGGAGGCAGCTAGGTAAAGAAAGCCTCCCGTCATGGCAATAGCAAGCAAGCGATAGTTGCGTTGCCCACCCAGCATGAGTGCAATGAGCAGCGGTGAACAAGCAAGTGCAAGGTGGCTGGGTTCCAAGAAGACCCCACTCGGCCGAATCATCGATGAGGCTCCGCTGCTTGTTAGATACACACGCTCGACCACCACGGTCAAAAGCACGAAACCTAGCAGGTATGCACAGACCCGCAATGGATCGCGCTGCGGCAATGCGACTGCCGAGGAAGCCAACGCGCCCAATAGCAATGCAAGCACCAAGGCGGTGCCCAATGACTTGGTCAATAGGTCTTGGCAACCACCAACTGCCTCAGCGACAACGGCATGCAATGCCAATAGGCACAGTGCCAGAACAAAAACGCGCAAACCATCCCGCCCTGCAAGCCCGGTCGGGTTGGCTACTGCAAACCAAAGTGCAACAAGAAGGGAAACCAAAACATGCGGGCCTAACGTCGTACCGGCGCCTGCTGTCAAGCTAGGACCAAGCAGAAAGGTCACCAAAAGCAAAGTGATCAAACCCGAACGATGCGTTCGAACATCGGCACTGGTCGCGTCGGCATCCTGAAAGTTTGAGTTCATGCTCAGGCCCGCTTGAGATACCGCAGACGTCTCAAGGCACCTGAGAACAAGGGACGCAGAGCCGCCGGACGCAGCGCGGCCAACGGAGCCAAACGTAATGCCTTCCACCAATGGCTCAGCGCTGCGAAAAGTCGAACCGACTGAGCATGGTTCTTAGCAACCAAACAATGCGCCATGCTGAGCGCCACTGAGGACTGCTGCGAACTGACCGGACCGTAATACGCCCGCACCACCCCAAGAATTTCCTCCGCCCGTGCCTCCGGCATCACCCGAAACGAAGCCGAACCTTCGTGAACCCGGTACTGAGCCAATATCGCCGGCACTCGAAAAAAGGGCCCTAGCCGAGAGGCGCGAAGCCAAAACTCGAAGTCGGGCACCTGGCGGAGATCGGCACGCCAGCCTCCGGTCTGGTCGAAAACATGGCGGCGGAAGAAGGCTCCAGGTCCGGGCTGACAAACCAGATCGACCTGCAGGCGCTTAGCATCGAAGTCCTCGGTACGCACGGCACGTATCGACCGGCCCGCGACGTCGATCAGTTCGAAATCGCAATAGGCCACGGCTGCATCGGGTGCCGCAGCAAGCGCGGAAACCGCGCTCGAAATCGCACCAGGCAACAGGCAGTCATCGCTGCTTAGGTATCCGAGCAGTTCACCTTGGCCCAGTTGCCAACCGCGATTCAGTGTTGCGGCTTGGCCCGCGTTCAGCTGCGTAAGCACGGTCAAGCGTCCTGGGTTTGCCGCTTCGTAGCGCTGGGCAACAAGCAGAGAGTCGTCGCTGGACCCGTCGTCTATGACAAGGTACTCCAGCTCTGAATAGTCCTGTGCCAACACCGACTCAATGGTGGCGCCCAAGAATTCAGCCTGGTTGTAGACGGGAGTGACGAGGGTGACACGCATGCAGGAACTGGAAATCAAATCGAAACTGGGCTGCCGTGCAGCAGGGCCGGAACTCGGCGGCGCGCGATTGTCGCGGCAGCCAACAGGCAAGCAAACCAAGCGCCCCATCGCCAGCCAGCAAAGTCTGGCGGCAACAGCGTTGGCGCAAAGCAAAGCAGCACCAGGCCAAAGCCAGCTAGGCCATTGCCCAGCATCGCGCGCGGCAAAATACCGGCGTGGCGTGCGGCAAGCCAAAATAAGCCAACGGTGTCGCCAAACATACGCAGCAGCCAGGCCAGCGCCGCACCAAAGGGCCCCAGCCAAAGACTCAGGCCGGCTAGCAGCAACAAAAACACAGGCAACTCGGCAAGGTGAAGCAACGCTGGCGGTCGATAGGCGCCTTGCCCGTGAAGCCAAGTCAGCGGCACATGAGCGCTGCAGTTGATCAAAATGCCCAACGCGAACAACTGGAGCATCGGAGCACTTTGCTGTGCGAAACCTGGGTTGATCCAACCGGCCATCAATGGCTCGGCAAAGACAGCCAAGCCTGAACAGACCGGCAGCAACAGCCAAAACAAGAGTTCGGCGGAACGCTGCATCAACGGCCAAGCCTTTAGGCCAGCCGCCGCAAAGCGCGGCAGCAGCACGGCCATCAGTGCGCCCGGCACGATCCATAGCTTGGTCACGATCTCTTGCGGTGTCGCGTAATGCGCCACCGCCGCTGCCGACACCATGGCCCCGATCAGAAACCGGTCAACGTAGCCCATAAACGGGCTGACCACATTGCTCAAGGTTAGCCAACCACCAGCGCGAAGCAGTTGCGGCAACCAAGCGCCGCTCCAGCCCCCCCAGAAGGAGGCCCCCGGGACAAGATAGACCACCAGAACAGCATGTGCGAGTAGACCAAACCAGCGGCCAAGCGCCAAGACGGCAGTCATGGCGACCAAGTCGGGGCCGTGCAACACCAACACGGCCCACGGACCTAAAAAGGTCAAAAGACCCATCGGCAAGCGGACGATATTGATCCAGCCAAATGCGTTCACAGCCTCCAGTGCGCCACGCAAGCCAGCGGTCAAGGTAATAGCCGGTAGTGCCATGGCCATCCACCAACAGGCCAAGACTAGCTCGTGCTCGTTTGGCAGTTCGCGAAGAAGATCGGGACCCAGCGGTGCCAAGGCGGCCATCAAGAGCCCCCCCAATAATCCGAGTAGTGCCATCAACTGCAGTGCAGTCCGCGTCAAAGCAGGAACCTGCCCCGCTTCTCCCTTGGCCAAGCAAAGAGCAAGTGCCTGAGTCAGGGCTCTACCTAGACCCAAGTCAAAGAGGCCGAAGTAACTGGTAACAGCCCAGATCAAGGTCAAAACACCAAAGCGGGCTTCGCCCAGGCCACTCACCAGTGCCGGAATACTGAAGAGCGCGACGACCAACGGGAGCCCAAGGCCGAGCAAGTTGAACAGTGTGTGTCGGGCGAGTTTCAAGACCGCAGAATGGGCGCGGCCACCGACCGGGCGCTTGGGATACAAGGAGGCAGGATTCTATGTAGCCCTCTCGTTAGAATCGGCACCCCGCCGCCCTTGATCACTCTGAGAGTCGGCCAAAAGTATTCCCAACTGAATGTCCAACGTCATCCGCTTCCTCGCGCTTTGCGTGCTGGTGTGTACCGCACTGCCTGCTCAAGCCTATATCGACCCGAATGCAGGTGGCATGTTGTTCCAGTTGCTGGCGCCCTTGTTCGCCGCCGCCGTCGGCGTTTGGCTGTTCTTGCGCCGCTGGATTGCCGAGACCTGCCGTCGGCTATGGCGCCGATTGACGGGGCGTCCTGAGCAGTGAAGGCATTGCCTGCGCCGCGCCTTGGCGCGGCCTTTGCGGTGGCGCTCACCGCGCTGGTCTTGCTTTGGGTGCCGCTGACGGTATTGCCCATTTTGGATGGGCTCCTGTTCGGTGCGCCATGGAAGGACATCAGCCGCGATCTGGCGATCCTCACCTGGCTCGCGGTTCTGCCCTCCATGGCTTTGGCTTTGCTGTGCGTGGGCCTTTATCGAGCGATGGCTGTGCGCGGCCCCGCCCGTGCAGCGCTTTGGGCCTGGTCTCTATTGCTGCTGCCGCTCATGGTGCTGCTTGCCCGCCAAGCAGCGCGCCTTGCTTGGCAGTGGGCACGCACGGTTTTCGACCTGGAGTGGCTACTACCGCCCGACTTAAAACTGGGCCTCGGCTTGTTGGTGCTAGTCGGCACCCTAGGGTTGCTTTGGCGGATGAACTGGCCACGCATCCTCGCAAGCAGTGTGCATGCCTTGCACGGAGCACGCAGATTGACGGCACTGCTGCTTATCGCTGCAGGCCTCTTGGTTGCTTGGCACCCGCCAACTTATGTGCCGATGCAAACAAGCCCCCCCAAACCCGGCGTGGCGGCGGGAGAAGCGCACCCTAACGTTCTACTCATCACTTTGGATGCCGTGGCTGCCGCTGATGCCGACGCCTGCAATCCGCAGTCCGCCGTGATGCCTCGGCTCGCGCAGTTCGCCCAGGGCGCGCACTGTTTCGAACGCTTTTACACCGCGTCCAACTTCACCACTGCGACCACCAGCAGCCTTGAGACTGGGCTGTTGCCTTGGACTCACCACGCGACGCAGCCGGATGCGACCATGACCGAGTCGAGCGCCCAGCACACCCTGCCTGGCCAACTCCGTGCCACGGGCTATCGCACGCACTCAATCACCGACAACCTGCTGGCCAGCCCGCGGCATCGTGGCAGCTTCAAGTCTTACGACAGCAGTTGGTTATCGGACACCGGTTTGGTCAGCAACGTGTACCGCAAGTTGGCTGCTAGCTTTCCAGACACCACGCTGCCGAGGCTCATGGCCACCAGCATGGCGTTCTTGAGCGTGTCGGATGGTTGGTTGCACCATCAGCAAAGCCCCTACAAGTCAGAACATGTGTACGGCGACGTCGAGCGCCTGTTGCAGCAAGAAGCCGGCAACGGCCACGCCCAATTCATCTGGGCCCATACCCTGCCGCCGCATGCGCCCTATCTTCCACCTGCCAGTACGCGCTACAAGCTACTACCCAAGGGCGAACTCGATCGCTGGAGCGACCTCCTTCCCGACAACATTGCATACGCGCCACCGCTCCAGCCCCTCGTGGACAAGCACCGGCTGCGCTACCGCGAATCCTTGATGGCTGCGGATGCAGCGCTTGGCGATTTCCTCGACCGCATTGAGCGCATGGGATATCTGCGCAACACCATCGTGGTCATCAGCACGGACCATGGCGAGTCTTTCGAGCTCGGTTTTTTAGGTCATGCGGGGCCGGAGCTTCATGACGCGCTGATCCGAGGCCCATTGGTGATTCGCTTGCCCGGTCAACAAACCGGTGCTCGACACGCCCAGCCCGTGAGTCAAGCAGACTTAGCACCAACCTTGCTTGACCTCACAGCTGCACCTGCCCTTCGTGAGTCTGAAGGGCGCTCACTGCGCCCGCTACTGGATGGAAAATCATTGCCAGCACAAGCCGTGTTCGCGATGGCAATGGAGCGACAGAGCCGCTACACCCAGCTGCATCACGGCAGCTTTGCGCTCATCGACGGCAACTGGAAGTTGGTCTTGCGTTGGCCTGAGAAAAAGGCTCAGCTCTTCGACCTCGGAAAACCAGGTGCGGAAGCCTTTGACTTAGCTCCGAGTCGCCCAGAGCTGGCTCAGACCTTGCGCACCCGTTTGGAGCAGGCACTGGCCGCAGCGGAAAAACGACGCCGAGACACCCATTGAAACGCCCCACTCTGCCCATCAGCCGCCCGCTGCTGGATTGGTTACGCACCGACTCCAAATGGACAGAACACTCTATTGCGCTGCGCGCCTTGTTGGCTTGGCGCGCGCATTGGGGCAGCATCAACGCAGGTTTGAGCGCGCAGCAGCCCGCCAGCAAAGGGGCCATCCCGCTGCTCTTCATTGCAGGCCCTTGGCGCAGCGGCAGCACGGTGATGCAC
Source organism: Burkholderiales bacterium (assembly GCA_046317675.1). GTDB lineage: Bacteria > Pseudomonadota > Gammaproteobacteria > Burkholderiales > Burkholderiaceae_C > Inhella. Next base: position 12,326 of record JBKCVH010000260.1, on the reverse strand, counting down.
GAACTGTTGAGTGCGGCGCTAGGCTGGTCCACGCCGCTCACTTGGCAATGCATGGACCCTTGCGCCTTCCAGTTGCAGCGCGCACCGCGCCTGAACACCATAGTGGCGCGGCCGATGGATGGGCTGCAACTGGGCCCGTTGTCACCGCAGGAAGATGAGTTCGCTTTGCTCGGCTTGGGCATCGATTCCGCCTACCGCGGCTTCTGGCAGCCGCATCGGCTGGGCGAGTTGGCACACACGCTTGACTCTGCTTTTTGGCAATCGGATATGCGCTGGCTGGATACCTGGGAGTGCTTTGCCCGTGCCGTGCAGGGCAACGCTCCGGGCGGCTTGCTGATCAAGTCACCCAATCACAGCTTCCGCCTGCCGGCCTACCTGGATCGTTTCCCAGAAGCCAAGGTGGTGTGGATGCTGCGCGATGCGCGTGAGGTGTTTCTGTCGAACAGGAAGATGTGGACGCAGATGGCCGCTCAGCATGGGCTCGGGCCTGTGGATCCGGGCGTGCTCGATGCCTTCCTCGTGAGGGCCATCACCCACCTTGCCGACATGCTCGAAGCCTTGCCCAATCGCCTGAGTCCCTCTCAATGGGCGGTATGCCGGCAACCGGAGCTGTTGAAACGACCACGCGAGATGGTAGAGGCATTGCTGAAAAAGCTCGCGCTCGACTGCCACGGTGCGCCCTCGACCTTCGAATCCACTTTGGAAGGGGTCAGCAAAGGGCGGGTTGAACGCTACCCCGAGCAAGCCTTCGATGGTGCCGTTCAAACTGCGATTGAGCGCCTGGACGCGGCCCAGGCGCTGGCCATCCGGGCTCAGCCCGCCACTTGATTCATACCGGTGATGGCCATCATCACCGCCACCATGACCACGCCGATGACCGCCCCGATGATGAGGATGGCGGCTGGTTCAATCAGGGTGAGTAGGCGCTTTTGGGTGGTGCGCGCGGTCTCCGTTTGAGCTTCACCTAGCGCCAACAGCATGGCTGGGAGTTCGCCACTTCGCTCGCCCACTCGGATAAGGTTCAACCGTGTTGGCGGGAACCAGCCTTGCGTCTCCAAGGAAGCCGCCAGCGTCTGGCCTTGCTGCAGAGAGCGGCAGGCGCGCTCCACGCCGCTGCGCATGAGGTCGAACTTCAGAACCTTGCTTGAAAGCTGCAGCGCCTCCACGATGGGCACCCGGTTGGCCAACAGGGCCCCGAGTACCGTGGCCCAGCGACCGATTTCGGCCTGCAGTAGCCAAGGACCAATACCTGGCAGTTTCAGGAGGGCCTGCAGCACCTGCTGCCGCAACGTTGCACTCTGGGCACCCACGCCGACCAAAGCCAGCAGTGCGCCCAAGCCAAAACCAAATGCGCCCAGGTGGGCCCGTACAAAGACGCCCGTCTCGATCACCCAGCGCGACAGCTCTGGCATCTCACCGCGCGTGCTGCGCAGCATGGGGGCAAAGCGCGGCACAACGCCAACGAAGACGATGAACACCGCTAGCAATCCGGCGACCACTAGCACGGTCGGGTAGATCAGCGCACTGCGCAGCTCCTCGGAGCTCTTGCGGTCCAACTCCATTTGCGCTGCCGCATCGTTCAGGCTACTCGCTAGTTGGCCGCTGGCTTCCCCGGCCTGTGCCAGCGCCAGCACAAAGGCCGGAAACTGCAGCTGTGGGTCAGCCAAGCCTTCGCTAAGCCGACCGCCCCCGCGCACGCCCGTGTTGAGTCGCTCCAACGCAGGCCCAATGGCTTGGGTTCGATAGGCTTCGGCAAGGCTGGGCAAGGCGTCGCCCAATGTGACACCGGCTTTCAAGAGCGTCGCCAGTTCACGCAGCAGCAGAACTTGATCAGCCGCTTTGACCCGCCCCGTCGCCCTTTTGACGGCTGGCGCTGCCTGCCCCTCCAGCGCCACCGGCGTAAGGCCTTGCGCAGCCAGCTGCTGCACGGCTTCCGCCTCGTTACTGGCTTCCAGTTGTCCTTGATGAAGCTGCCCTTGCGCATCGCGCGCTCGGTAACTCAGCTTCACAGCTGCCCCCCCGTGGCGCGGAGCACTTCATCCAAAGTTGTTTGACCCAAGAGCACGCGCTGCAAGCCCTCCTGCGCCAAGCTTCGGCGCCCGGCCGCGTGCGCCAAGGCTTCAATGCGAGATATCGGCTCCTGCTGGGCGATGGCATGTTGGAGTTCTGCGCCGACGTCCATCATTTCGTAGACCCCGACGCGCCCCCGGAAACCGGTGTGGTCACAGGCGGTGCACCCGACAGCACGCCGCCACGCTGGAGTGCGGCCACCGCTATCGATCAAAGCCTGCTGCAATACCGCCTCGCTCAAAGCTGCGGGCGCCTCGGCGGGCACGGCACAAGCCTCGCACAAACGCCGCACCAGGCGCTGCGCCATCACCGCGCGCAGTGAAGCAGCCACGAGGAACGGCTCAACACCCATGTCCACGAGGCGCGTGATCGCCGATGGGGCGTCATTGGTGTGCAAGGTGGCGAGCACCAAGTGCCCGGTGAGTGCGGATTGGATGGCGATCTCTGCGGTCTCTCGATCGCGGATTTCGCCCACCATGATGATGTCGGGGTCGTGGCGCAGGAAGGCCCGCAGTGCACGCGCAAAGGTGTAGCCAATCTCGGCTTGCGTCTGCACCTGAATGACATGGGGCAGCCGAAACTCAACCGGGTCTTCCACCGTCACGATCTTGCGCGTTTGGTCGTTGGTCGCCGCCAATGCCGAATACAAAGTCGTGCTCTTGCCGGATCCCGTCGGTCCGGTCACCAGCACCAGGCCGTTCGGAATACCAAGCCAACGCTTGAACAGCGCCAACTGCGCTTCGCGCATGCCTATATTGTCCAGCGACAGGTCGTCGCGCCGCTTGGGCAACAGGCGCATCACGATGGATTCACCATACACGGCGGGGATGGACGACACCCGTACATCCATCTCCGCACCGGCGGCACGGGTTGAAATGCGCCCGTCTTGAGGCAGGCGGCGCTCTGCAATGTCGATGCCCGCGATCAGCTTGACCCGGGACGCCACGGCCGGATAGCGGTCCATGCCAAACCGCTGGCGCACGTGAAGCACGCCGTCAATGCGCAGCCGCACCTCAAACTCGCGTTCGCCGGGTTCCAAGTGAATGTCAGAGGCTCTGGCTTCGACGGCCTGAGCGATCAGGTTGTTCACCAGCGCAATGACAGGAGCATCCTCGGCCAGTTCACGCAACTGCCGCTCGTCAAGGCGCTCACCGTGCACCGCACTTCGTGCCAAGCGCTGCAGCCAAGTATCAAGCTCGGCCTCAGGGATCAGATGCCATTGCGTGACTGGCGCCAAATTCATGGCGGCGACGGTTTCCTGCAAATCGGCTTGCAAAGGATCGGAGGCGGCAGCGCACCACGCCGACCCATCTCGCCACATCAGCAAGCGCTGCGCCAGCATGCGCCGGCCCTGTGCACCCAATTCCAGCTGACTGGATCGGAGCAGTTCTTCGTCTAGCTCGGCGCCGCGCAATGGCTGAACGCCAACTTGTGCAGCTAAAACAGGCCAAAGCGTGTCAACGGTGATGGCGCCCATGCGCAGCAACACCTCGCCCAAGCGCCCTCCGTGCACCGACTGATAAGCGAGCGCTGCCTCAGCGTCCGCTTCGCGCAGCAGGCCAAGAGCGCACAAGCGCTCGCCCAAGCGGAGCTTAGGCAGCTCGCTCATTGCGGATCGGTGGTGGTCGCAGGTGGCGCCACCGTCAAGGACTTACTCGGCGTGGCGGCTTCCGCCTTGGGCAGCGTGGAGGGCTGGACGCCACCGGCCCAAGCGCCCAACTGCCTGCGGAATGCTTCAGTGATGGCCTCAGCATCGTGAGTGTCATTGGCGATGTAAGGCGTGATCAAGATGATCAACTCCGTTCGCTTGCCTGACTTTTTCTGCTGACTGAAGAGGGTGCCCAGTACCGGAATGTCCTTGAGGAAAGGAACACCACCGTTGTTGTCATCGCCATTCTCAGAAATCAGACCACCCAACAGCACCGTCGCACCGTGGCGCAATGTGAGCTTGGTCTCGACCTTGCGCGTCTGAAACGTGGGGGAAGCAGTCACGCCGGTGAGCGTCGCGCGCGCATCGCTCACTTCTTGAACGACATCTAGATCGATTTGATCGCCCGAGTGAATGACCGGCTTGATGCGCAGAATCACACCCGTGTTGCGGTACTGAACGCTCTGCAGAACACCTTGATTGTTGGCGCCGGTCGACTGTTGCTGACTGATCACGGGCACTTCTTGGCCAACCTGAATGATGGCGGACTCGCCATTGCGAGCCATCAAGCGAGGACTGCTGAGAATCGTTGCGCGGTTGTTGCTGGCCAGCGCACTGATTGCCAACTTCGGCACGTTCAGGCCATTGAACACCGCTATGTTGAGGCTGGCGTTCGAAGCACCTCCGCCCTGCGTGCCCACCCTGTACCCACCACCTGCCTCAATCCGACTGGACAGCAGGTCAACGCCGATTTCACGGTTATTGTCCAAAGACAGTTCCGCCACCGTCACCTCGATCAGCGCAGACTTGGATGGACGATCCAAGGTCTGCAACAGGCTGGCCAGTTGTGCGTACTCATCTGGCCGCGACTGGAAAATCAAGGTGTTCGTCGATTTATCCACTACCACCGCCGACGTCCTCGCAGCGGCAAGTTGCTGGGCCTGCGCGTTGCCTTGAGCCGGCGCGTTGCCCGCGGTCGCAGCCGGGCTCATGATTCGATTCAAGGTCGCCGCCAACAATTCGGCATCCTTGTGTTTGACTGCGTAAGTGAAGTAGTTCTTGCCAATACCGCTCTCACTGGGGCGGTCTAAGGTTCGCGCCCAGTTCGCTACGTGAGTCGCAACCACTTCGGAGGTGGTGAACACGTAGACGGTATTGATTGCGGCCACCGGCAACAGGATCACAGGTGAACGAATTGCACCCGGCGTCACAGGGTTGCCCACGGGGTGCACTGAATAGCCCTCGGCGGACAAAACCTCGGCCAAGCGGCGCGCCAATTCATCGGCTGACCAATAAGCAGGCGTCAAGGCAAGGCTTGCACGCCCTTTCATCGCGGGCTGATCCAGCGCAGCGATGGCATCCATTGCCGCCTTCACGTTGTCGGGAGAGCCGCGCAGCAGAACCGCATTGCGACTGGCGTCCTCCAAAACGGTGACGCGCTCGGCAAACATCGTGCGTAACCAGTTGGATACGTCGGTTTGGCGCACAGCCTGCAGCGGTATCAGGTGAAACACTGGCTGCAAAGAGAGCGGCAATTCCGGCGTTGCAGATCCAAAGCGAATTGCAGGCAAATCCCCAAGCGCAGCGTTGTCTGGCATCACGCGGGTGAGCCCTCCAACATCCACCACTGACAGCCCATAGCTTTTGAGTACCAAGCGCACCGCCTGCTCAACTTGGCCTGCCGTTTGGCCTGCACCGGTGCGGAACGTAATGGGCTCTTGACGCTGCAGCACCTGGGGGTGCAGGTTCACGTTCTTTTTCAAAACCTCGGCATAAATCAGTTGCACGAAGTTTGACAGCGGCACTTGCTGCAAATTCACAGCCGCTAGGGTGGCATCGCTGAAGTTAGGCTTCTCGACATAGGGGCCAGATGTGGACTGCTCCGCCTGCGGCGGGATCGGGGCGGATTCAACGCGCAACTCGCGCTTTCCGTCCCCGGGGGGGATGTCGGCCGCGCCGCGCGCACGCTCTTCGGGCTGCATATTCGGTGGCAACTGCGGCACGAGGGGCGCACATGCGCTCAACATGAGCATCAATGCGAGGGTGGAGAGGCGCGGGGCCGTAGTGGTCAAGAATGGTCTTTCAGTCACGTGTCTGCACTCCGATCCGGAGGATCTTGGGGCCCTGCTGAACGCAGACGGCATGGGGTTCAATGCGTTGAATACGGTGGCCGCTGGGCAGTCGGTCGCCAACCCGCAGAGTCTGTGCTGGTTGGGTCGGATCATTGAAAGTCACCAGCACGCTGCGGTCTGTGTCGCGCCCCAGAATGCCCGCAATTCGCCAGCGATCATCTGGCGGCGGCTGTGCGGCCGCAGCCGCCTGCGCAGCCATCTTGGATTCCGGCTCAAAAATCGTTGAGCTCGACAGCGCCAAAGCTAGCGCGGCTTGATCGGGCTTTCTGGGCAGATCAGGTAGCTGCCAGCGGTCTGAGTTGCTGGCGAGTGCGGTAACGGGCGTCTCTAGTGACGGGGCCAACACAGCGCCCACCAACGCACTGCCAGCAATCAAGGTCCAGCGCCAGGAAGTTTTCATGGTCGCTCCTTGGCTGCAGGCTGAACCACGCGGGCCAGCGCGCGCAGCTCCATCTCAACCTGGGGCGGCTGAGCCGTACCACGCCAGACCATGCGGTCAACGACCAGCGAGCGTTCGCTACGCGCCAGTTCAGCCAGCAACAGCATCACTGGCCCACGCTGCAAATCCAGTACTAAGCGGGCTCGCAACTCCACGTGACCTTCCGGCAATTGCAAAGACCCCGTCGCTTTGCTGGGCTGCCCTTGAGAGTTTGGCACCGCCAAGGCCTCTACCCGCACCACGCGCAACTCGCGAACCGTCAATCCAAGTCGCGCTGTCAAGCTGCGAAGCGCATCCTGCAAAGCCGCCTCCGACAAACCCAGATCAGGCTCGGCCCAAGCCATGCTGGAGAAAGCGGCCACACTGGCCCCCGCCTCGTCAGCGCGCGCGCTCCAGGCTTGAGCGGATGGGACTGCCTTTAAGCGCTGTTGCTCAGCCACCAAGGCCTGCAGGTCACCGCTCCGCGCATCCACATGATCCAAGCCAACCAACAATATCCATGTGAAGAAGAGAGCTGCACTTGCCCAAACACCCCAGCGCAGCAGCTTTGACGCTTGCCACTGGGCCTGCAATTCGCCCCATTGCCGTTGTGCAGCAGGAAAGGAAGCAAGGAAATCGCGTGCCATGAATTACTTGATCGCGTCAAAAACAGAGGACGGCGGGAACTCACCAGCGCTCGCGGCAGGACCAATCGGCTTGGGCGCAACCTGCGACGGCCCTGCTGCTCGGGCTGGCCCCGGGCCAGCCGGCAGCGCTCTCGCGGGGGGCAATGCCGCTTGAGCCGGCGCGGCTGTGGCCGTGGCGGCGGTAGCTGCCACGGGCGCAGTCGCATTCGGTGCCGGGCCAGTTCCTTGCGCAGGCGAGGCACTAGGCAAAGTTTTAGCCCGGCTGGATTCAGGCGGCGGCTCAGCCTGCGCAAGCGACGGAGCAATGGCACCCCGCACCATCAACTCCAACCACAAGAGGTCACGTTGGTTGTCAACGCGAGCTTCCGTCACCTGGGTAAACCAACCGCTCGTTTGCAAAGCCTTCAGCAAATCAGCGCGTGGCACCTGAGGCGGCAGCAGCAAACCCAAACGCAAACTCTGGCCGCGCAACTCCATCTCGCGCAACTGCACTCCAAGGCGCCCCAGGCTGTCGTGGAGCTGCTGGATCAATTCAATCGGTAACGGGGCATTGAGCCACTGGGCCCAGCGCTCCGCCTCTGCCGCCTGCGCCAGCGCTCGCTCTCTTTGTTTCAAGATCGGATCCATGCTCGCGCGCAAGGCGGCGTTGTCGGCTCGCAGCTGCGCCACGGCGCGCTCAGCCCCCACCACTTGAGCACCCACTAGGCCAGCAGCTAGCGCAAAGGCGCCGCCCACCCACCAGAGCAATCGCGCTTCGCTGCCGGCGTTGGCGCCCATGCCGCTCTGGCCAACGAGTTGGCCCCAAGGGCGCTTGCGCCACGCAGGCGCACTAACCCACTGCGGCAGCGGGTTGCCGGCGAAGCCGATGGGCAAGGCACGCGCCCACTGCTCGAGCTCAGCGGCTGTCGGTCTTTCAGCCCACCAGCGGCTCGCGCGTAACGCACACGGGCCCTGCCAGCACTGGGCTTCGAATCCATCAGCGCCATCCAGCAAGTGAAGGCCTTCGGACTGCGGCTCACGCAGCAGGGTTTCCGGTATGCAACGCACGCGGGCCGGGTCCAGACCCGCCGCGCGAAGCGCGGCTTCAGCCTGCTGCTGGTCCCAGGCCACCACCAGACCTTCCTCACCTTGGAGCAGCAAGACACGCGCGGTGTCCTCAAAGGGCTGCCAAGTCATGGCCTGAACACGCAGTGCGGCCGTGCGTTCGGCTGCCGGCACTTGGCTCAGTCGAACCCAGCGCATGCGGCACAGCCCACGGGCTACTGCGACCCAAGTCGAACCAAAGAGCGTACTAGCGGCAGACAGCCGTAAGCCTTCAGCGCTGAGCAGGGTTGGCTGCTGCTGGGGCTGTGGCTTGAACAGGCTGGAAGAGCGGAAAGAGGGCAGCGCGGCTGGGCTCATCAAGTGCGGCAGGTCGGGGAGCGGGTTGCTGCTCGCGAACGGTCCAGGGCCCATCTTGGCCGGCTGGCGTGAGTCGTAAATTGTAGTCAAGCGCCTGGGGTAGCCCCGGCGCCCAAACGGTGATTCGTGAGGTGTATCCCGGAACAAGGATCACCGTGTCTTCATCCAGCGGCAAATCTGTCGCGGCAGCAGCGCTGCGCACCTGCCGAAGTTGGTCGGCCTGCCGCAAGCCTTCCACAATGCGCAGCTGCACATCGCTCATGCCAGGAAAACGAGCCTTCAGCACGACAGGAGCCGCCGTGTTGATGTTGAACTGGTTGTTGATTGCGGTGTGCAGCCAACGCGATACGCGCCTTGCAATGGCAGGCTCCTCCCGCCAGCGGGGCAGTTGCTCCAACTCTCGAAGGCTGATCAACCAATCGTTTCTCGGCGGCGGCAGGCCAAGCGCGCGGTACTCATCTCGTTCGGCGCCATTCAGGCGGCGCAGGGCATCGGTGTCTTGGTAATCCTGCAGCACATCCAACCAGGCCTGCGCGGCCTGAGGCGCCAGACCTTCGCTGACCAACAGGCGCAGTAACGCTTCTCGGTCGAGTGCATTCACGGAGAGCAAGCCACGGTGGTCTTGAACTGCCACCCAGGCGCCGTTGGGGTGGCGGTACCAGCGGCCATCCTCGCGCAGCACGCGCTGGCCCTCTGCGTGCCCCATGGGATGAAATGGGCGTGTGGCCATCCAATATCGCGCAGCCGCCAAGGCACTGGCAGCCTGCTGCTGCGCCTCTACGTATTGGGCCAAGCCCAGTGCACTCCGGCGCAAGGCGTCGTTGCGTTCCGCAAAACGAAGTGCGACAAAGCTGCCCACGGCCAGAAGAGCCAGAACAAGAATGAGGACGTAACCGCCCTGTCGCTTGGCTTTGGTCTTCACTCAATCCACCCAATCCGCCAGTCGCACACGGGGCGCCTCGGTGCTGGCGGGCGCAGCCAGCAGAAGGCCGCCGGCTTCCTCACCGAGGTCGATGCGCAACAGCGTCGGCAGGCGCTTGCTGGTCTCACTGTTGACGGGCCACTGGGCGTGCCAAACCCCTTTGTCGTCTTGGTAGCTGAATTTGCCAGCAGTGCCGGTCCAGGTGAACAGAACCACGGGAGGCTTCGGCTCAGTCAATGAAAGACGATCTTCGGGCGCCGTGAACAGTCGGAGTTCGCTCCGGCCCTGACTATCGCTCTGGTGAATTTGCAAGCGCATAGGGGTCAGCACAGTTCCGAGACCATCGGCACGGTGGTTGCTCATCAAGCTCATCTCAAGCGCTGTGCCCTTGAACTGCACGGGTTGGTTCACTTGCTCAGGCAAAGCAGCGGTAAGCAGGCCGCGCAACCATTCGCGCCGTACGAGCCGCTGCTGGCCTGCACTGCCGCTTTCTTCTAGAACTTGCTCGACACGTGCCACCTGGCGCATAGCCTGAAAGACCAGCGTGCTCACCATGGCCACAATGACCAAGCTCACGAGCATCTCAAGAAGCGTGAAACCACGCTGGCTACGACTCATCCGCCAGGGTCCGAACGGGGCTGCTTGAAACGTGACTCGAAGCCCGCCACTTGCTGGGACCAACTGGCCTTCACCGGCCCCTGCGACACATCGAAGTGCACCACGTAAAGCGCCACGCGCCATATGGGTTGAAGTTGCCCGTTGTAGTCGTATTCGTCACGAACGGGTTCTACGGGCTCGCTTCGCCACTGCAGGCGAATTCCGCCCAGCTCGGTATTTCCTTCCGGCTGCAACATCGGGTTCAGGCTGCGCACCCAAGCCTGAGCCTCTAGCTGTAAACGAGCTCGTTGCTCAGCCTCTCGCAGGCGACTGGCCGTTTCTAGACTCGATTGCAACCAGGCAAACAGCACCAATCCCGCACTACCCAGTAGCGCCATGGCCACGATGGACTCCAAGAGCCCAAAGCCGGATTGGAAACGCTGCCTGCTCACTGGGGGCGCTCCTCAATCACGCCCGTCACCGGCAGGACGCGCCATGTGGATTGCCAATCGCCCAGCCGCACGCGCAACTCTCCCCCCTCTGCGGCTCCGTTGGCGGCATAACGAAGTGGGGTTTTCATGATGAGCTCGGCCTGGGCAGGCGTGGAGAGCAAGCTACCGCGCAATGCAGCGGCGTCAATCTCAAGCGCTTCGCCCGATAGGAAGGCCTTGACCGGGTAGTGCTCAATCTGGGCACGCAGGTCCGCTCGCCAACCGCGCAACTGCGCGGCATCTAACCAGCGGCCCGCTTGCGGTACTGCAACTGCGCTGGCCATGCCCAAAATGAGCAGCACCACCAAAAGCTCCAGCAGCGTGAAGCCGCGCTGCCAAGGCGGCAGAGCATCCATGCTGATCACTGCGCGGGCAACACCCCGAGGTCTTGCGCGTCCCCCTGTCCACCGGGCTGCTTATCGGCAGCAAAGGAATACAGAGCGAACGGCTGGCCGTCGCGCCCCGGCACGGCGTATTGGTAAGGCGTGCCCCACGGGTCCAGTGGGACCGCTTCATCGAGGTAAGGGCCACGCCAGCGTGCTGCAGTGGCAGGGTCGGCGGGCGCGCGCTGGAGAAGGGCCAAGCCTTCCTCAGCACTGGGATAGCGGCCGATGTCTAGGCGAAGGTTTTCTACGGAGCCGCGCAGCATCTTGATTTGCGCGCTAGCCGTTGTGAGGTTGGATTTCTCCACGCTCTTGAAGAGCCTGGGACCGACCAAGCCCGCCAACATGCCAATGATGACCAGCACCACCAACATTTCCAGCAGCGTGAAACCTTTATGGGCGAATGGAGTAGGCCGGGAGTGTGGCGTCATGGAGGGCGTATCGATTGGCCGCGAAGGGGCCGGAGTGTAAACAGAGCGGGCATGAAAAAGGGCGCCCGAAGGCGCCCTTGAAGAACACAAGAGATATCTAAGCGAGAGCTTAGAAGTTCTTGCCGTTCGACGTGTTGTTGTTGCCGTACGGACGCTCCAGAGCGATGTAACCAGCAGCAGCGCCATTCAACGCTTGTTGGTACACACCCTTGATGTTCGACACAGGAGCGTTCACCGTGAAGGTGATCGCACCACGCTGACCAGCGCTGAACGTGCAGATGTCAGCAGCAACGATGGTCGTTTGACCCGAACGCATCGTGCCAGTCTTGGCGGTACCGTAGGTCACGGTCTTCGCGTCGTCATCGCTGTAGCAAACTGCCGAGTAGGCTGCGGCTGCACCGGTGTTCTGGAAGAAGAACCGGGTGAAGTTGCCGTTGGTCGTGTCGTTGTTGAAGAATGCCGAACGCAGTTCGACTGCATTCGCACCCCACACCCACCACGAAGCGTTGCCAGCCAAGTTCTGGTCGGCGACGCCAGCCAGAGCAGGGTTCACCACAGCCGACAGGCCGTAGGTGCGGCTGGTTCCGAGGGACTTGGTGCCCAGGGTACGCAGGCCCACATTGCCGTTGGTCGCGCCAGTTGCGTTCAACTGAGCCGACGTGGCGGTGAAGCTGGCGGTGGTGCTGGCACCAGTGCCAGCAACGGTCACGGTCATCGCTGCTGCGTTCACAGAGGCGTTGCTGCCTGCCGTGAAGTTGGTCGACACGCCGTCAAAGTCACCGGTGACGGTGAAGGTGACGTTGGTCAAAGCGGCGTTGGTGAACGTAGCACCAGCGTTGGTCAACAAGCTGCCGTTGATGTTCAGCGCGAAGTTGGCCGAAGCGATGTTGACGGTGTCGTCATTGGCGGCCAAGAAGCCAAACAGAGGACCACGGGTGTCATCCACGTTCGTGGTGGTGCCCGTGTCTTGCGTGGCGGTCAGGGTGACGCCTTGGTAGGTCTGGCCAACGGTGTTGGTCAGATCCGCCGAGTTGTCGATACGAGCGGTTTCACCCAGATCCCAAACGCCAACACCAATGGTCTCGGTAGCGGCGACGGTGCCCAGGCCATGCGACGCGAGCACCAAGCCAGCGAAGTTCAGAATGCCATTATTGGCATCGAACCCGGTAGTCACATCGATTTCGTA
>JBKCVH010000259.1:0-5749 GCA_046317675.1 Burkholderiales bacterium | reverse complement strand
GCGCGAGCAGCTCCCGCGCGCCCTTTCTCAAGGAGAAACCATGAGGGTGCAGCTGTACGTCACCTCCAACAACCAGCTGGTGTGCCTGGCTCACGAGGTGCTGCACCGCTCAGGCATCTTTTTCAAAGCCATGGCGAACTTCCAGTGGGACCGGCTGCTAAAGACCGACATCATCAGCCCGGCGTATCTGGATGGCTGCTATGCCCTGGGCCAGCAGTACCCCGATCTGTGCTCAAGCATCTATTTGGTCTGTGAGTCTGGCGCATAGCCTCAAAGGGGCGGCGCCAGCTTTAGTTTGAGAGCCCTCTAGACCGCTGAAGCTGGACCGGCTGAAGGCTCCACTTTGGGCGCCGGAGGCTCGGCTGGATGCTTTGCGAGCACGGCTGCAAGACCTTCCACCAAAGCGTCGCGATTTGGCAGCACCTGAGTCAGTTGAAGTTGCAAACCAACCAGCTGCATCGCAAAGCCAAGATTGACATTTCCCTTGGCAATGCTTGCAGAAGGATCGAGACGCGAAGCCACTATGTTCTCGACGTGTTCGGGCTTCATGTCGCGCAGTTGTTGGTGCATGGTGCGCAAGGCTGGCCCGACCAGCGTCCACGGCATGGCCGCAAAACGATCACGGGTGATGTCGCTCAGGCCTTTCGCAGACAGACGCGCGAGCCGCGCTTTGGCGAGCAATTCGTTCAGGACACCAGCCACCAAGCGGCCCGATGGATTTTCTTGAAGGCGCCTAGCCCGTTCAGTCAAAGCAGGCACTCGCTCCCACTGACCCTGAGCCTGCGCCAGCAACACCAAATGGACGTAGAGCTCGCTTTGTTGGCCCGGCGTGCGCCCGCTCCCATCGGCTAGCAGCACCTCTACGTCCTTTTGCAGACGGGCTAAGAAAGGTGCCCAAACGGCGGCCGGTGCACGAAGCATTGCGCTCGGCGTGTCGGGTAGGACGAGTCGTTCCGAAGCCCTGGCTACTGAGGCCATGACGCCGAGACCAAGACCGAGGCCCCAGGCTAGGGCTTGGCGGCGGGGAATTGCGCGGTAGGTTTCAACCATGTTTAACGAAAGAACTGATTTAGTTCAATTGGAAGCAATGCGAATAGGGCTTGAGCAGTACTCAGCGCCTATCCATGAAGCAAGCAGCTCTTGTGCACTTACCTGAGTGTTAACTGGCTGTGCCAAGCCTGTTCTTACGCGCTGGCTTGAGGCTAGGTCATCCAGCAGGGCGACACGAAGGCGCTTGTTGACCGTCGGCTGGCTCTTGTCACTATCGGCGAGCAGCTCTTCGTAGAGCTTTTCTCCCGGCCGAAGCCCCGTGAAGGCGATGGCGATCTCATCTTCAGAGTGCCCGCTCAACAGAATCAAGCTTCGGGCCAAGTCAACGATCTTCACTGGTTCCCCCATGTCCAGCACCAGCACCTGACCACTCTCCCCAATGGCCGCTGCTTGCAGCACCAATCGGGCAGCTTCTGGGATGGTCATGAAGTAGCGAATGATGTCGGGGTGGGTTACGGTGACGGGTCCGCCCTTGGCAATCTGCTCTTTGAACTTTGGAATGACACTGCCGCTGGAGCCCAGCACGTTTCCAAAGCGCACCGCCATGAAACGGGTGCCAGGGTGTTCTTGAGCGAGGGCAGAGATCACCAGTTCGGCCGCACGCTTTGTGGCGCCCATGACGTTGGTGGGATTGACGGCCTTGTCGGTGCTGATCAGCACAAAGCGTTCAACGCCCCGCTCTGCCGCAGCCAGTGCTGCGTGGTAGGTGCCGAGGGTGTTGTTGCGCAGGCAGGCCCAGCTGTTTTGTGGCTCCTCCATGAGGGGAACGTGCTTGAAAGCGGCGGCGTGGAAGACGATCTGCGGGGCTTGAACCTTGAAGGTTTCGCGCAGGTGTTCAAGGTCTTTGACGTCCCCCATGACCCGCGCGAGTGGCAGGTGGGGGAACTGTTCGCTCAGCTCTTGTTCGACTTGGTAGAGCGCGAATTCCGAGAGCTCGTAGAGCACCAGTTTGCTGGGGCCGAAGCGGGCCACTTGGCGGCAGAGTTCGCTGCCAATGCTGCCGCCAGCGCCGGTGATGAGCACGACCTTGCCAGAAAGTGCTTCGCTGATGCCGGCTTCATCGAGCACAACGGGTTCGCGGCCGAGCAGGTCTTCAGCCCGAATGTCGCGAAGCTGTTCTGGGCGGTGGCCGCTGCGAAGTTCGTCGCTGCTGGGAACTGTGAGCACGGGGAGTTTGGCTTGCGCTGCCAGGCTTAGCGCGCGGCGCCGGGTGGTGCCGGTGGCTGCGGGCAGCGCCACGATGAGGTGTGTGGCGTCTTGTTCTTGGGCGAGTCTTGCAGCATCCGCCAGGGTGCCCAGCACCGGCACGCCTGCGATGCGTTGGCCTTGCTTGCTGCTGTCGTCGTCCAAGAAGCCGGCGACCCACCAGCCGCGATGCTGAATGCCGGCCAGGACCATGCGGCCGGCATCACCAGCGCCCAGAACCAAGGCGCGGCGCATTTGGCCGTCGCGGCTGCGCAGGCGGGCGAGCATTTGCTCGTAGAGGGCGCGGTAGATCAGCCGCATCAAGGCCAGCCCCATGAGCACGAGCAAGGGATGCAAGGCCAGCACGGCGCGAGGGACTTTGGTGAGCTGCAACATCAGCACCACGGTGGCTCCGATCAAGCCGGCGACCAAGCAGGCAAAAGCCAAGCGTTGCAACTCGCCAAAGCCACTGAAGCGCCACACGCCTTTGGGAACGCGCAGCAGCCAGAGCACCCCAACATATAGAAGCACCAGACCAGCGGCCACCGCGCTGTCGTAGCTCGGCCTTGCCTCCATCCAGCGCTCAAAGCCCAGGCGAAACAGGTAGGTGGCGTTCCAGGCCAGCAGCACAACGATGGCGTCGAGCAGCAGGCTCAAGGGCTCGCGGTGAGGGCGGACTTTGGTGAGGAAGCGGTCCAGCCCTGTCCAGAAGGGGGCATCGGCACCAGCCCTCGGCATGGGGGCGCCTTCTGGGGCACTTTCGGGCTTGAAATCAGGATCTGGCGCGGGCATGGGGCGCATTGTCGTGGGCCAGAGCCGGGCGCCAGCCCGAGTGGCTTGAACGTTCCAAGTCCACGTCGTACGGCCCAATCAAATATGCAAATGCGAATCGTTCGTATTTGCGATAAAGTGCGATCCATTGCAGCCGCGCTCTGTCTTGGAGGCCTCTGTGCCCAGCCTCACCCCGTCCACCTTCTCACTGCCCCGCCCTCATAGCCCTGCAAGCCGAGCCAGCGACTGGCGCCCCGGCTTGGATCGGTCCAGCGCCGCCTTGCTCGTGCTGGCCCTGCATGTCATGGCCATCCTGGGCTTGCTGCGCTTCGGTTGGCATGCCGTGCGGGCGGTGGCGCCTACGCCGGTGAGCATCAGCTTGCTCACCGAAGCCTTGCCCAAGGCGCAGACCGCTCTGCCCACGGCGAGCGCACGGGTGCCGATGCCGAACTGGTCGACTTCCAGCTTGCCGGTGCCGGAAGTCGCAATGGTCCACAGCGCCAGCCCAGAGGCGCTCAGCCTGCAAGTGCAGCCGGCGCTGCAAGCGCCCGCACCGGCTCCGATCGCGGCCGCGACGAGCGAACCAAGCCCTCGCGCGGCACCGGCTCAGCCCAAGCCCATCAACGCCAGCAGCCTGCGCTACCGGGTGGAGCCCGCCGTGGAAGTGCCGCGCCTGTCGCGCCGTGCCGGTGAGCAAGGCCGCGTTGCTTTGCGAGTGGTCTTCGACGCCGAAGGTCGGCCGCGAGACGTCCACGTGCTGCGCGGCTCGGGCTTCGCGCGCCTAGACGCACAAGCCATCGAAGCCATGCAAGCGGCACGCATCAATCCCTACTTGGAAGACGGCCGAGCCATTGAAGTGATGGCCGTTGCCACCCTTGAATACCAACTCGACTGAACTGAAGTGATGAAGACGAAGAACAAACTCCTGCTCCCCCTGGGCGCTCTGGCCGCAGGTTTTGGCATGGCCAGCACGGCATTCGCGCAAACCGCCGAGCCGCCGCGCGAGCTGCCCACCATCAAGGCAAGAGCCGCCAAGGAGCCGCAAGGCAAAGACAGCCTGCAAGCCACGGAGACGCAGATTGGCAAGGGCAAGCAAGAGCTGCGCGACATCCCCCAATCGCTCACGGTCGTGACCGAAAAACTCATTGACGACCGCAACCTCGACACGCTCAGGGACACCCTCAAACAAACCGCAGGCGTCAGCTTCTTGGCCGCTGAAGGTGGCGAGGAAGACATTCGTCTGCGCGGCCTGCCGCTGCAAGGCACGGGCGATGTGTTTGTGGATGGCTTGCGCGACCCCGCCTTTTACGAGCGCGACACCTTCAACTACGAACGCCGCGAAGTGCTGCGGGGCTCGGCCTCCATGCTCTTTGGGCGCGGCTCCACCGGCGGCGCCGTGAACCAAGTCAACAAGGTGCCGCGACTCTTGGACCAACACCAAGGCGACTTCACCGTGGGCAGTCACGGCTACCTGCGCACCGTGGGCGACTTCAACTTGCGCTTGGGCGACAGCAGCACCGCGCGCGTCTCCGCCATGGCCACCGTGGCCGACAACAACGGCGCCGGCACACCCTTGAACAAACAAGGCTTGGCCGCGAGTTGGCGCACCGGCATTGGCGAACGCGATGAGTTCTTGCTCAGCGCCTACGTGCTGCGCAACCGCAATGGCATGAACTACGGTCTGCCTTGGATTCGCCCCAGCGCCACCTCGCCTATGCAACACACCACCGTGTTGCCGTTGGACCCCAGCACCAGCTACGCCTCGGCCAGCGATCGCAACAACGGAGAAGCCCAGACGCTGACGCTGCGCCACACCCACCGCTTCGATGCCAAGACCGAGTGGACCACCACGCTGCGCCAAGGCGCCTACGAGCGCGACCAACGCGCCAGCACCATCCGCTTTGCCGCCGCCGCGCTGCAGCCGGGCGGGTTGCCGGTCTCGCTGCAAACCTTCAGCGCAAACACCCTCTTGAACCGGGGTTCGCCCCTGAAGATTCAAAACCTCGACACGCTGATGTTGCAAAGCGACTTCAACAGCCGCTTCGAGGCCTTGGGCCTGCAACACAGCCTGCAAGCTGGCATCGACATCGCCCGTGAGAACAAAGACGTCTTCGCCGCACGCAGCCGCGCACAAGGTGGTGTGGACCTGATCAAGAACCCCACCCGCATTGGCACGCCGTCAGACGGCTTCAGCGTCGACGAAGACAGCCGCGTCTTGCGCTTGGCAAATCAGTACCAGTCCACCGGCTGGGGCGCCTATGTGCAGGATCTGGTGCGCCTGCGCCAAGACCTGAAGCTCTTGCTCGGCGCACGCTACGACCGCCTGCGCGGCGACTACAACGCCTTTGCCATTCCGGCCGCCGCCCCCGCCCCAGAAACCCGCAGCAGCTACCGCATGCAAGTGGGGGAATGGAGCTACCGCAGCGGCCTGCTGTTCCAGCCCAACGAGCGCATGAGCTTCCACCTTTCGGCAGCCACCTCGTTCAACACCTCGGGCGACGCCTATTCCTTGAGCCCGCAGAGCGTCGACATCCCACCGGAGCAAGCCATCAATATGGAGGCAGGCGCCAAGATCGACAGTGCCGACGGCAAGTGGAGCGCTCGGGTGGCCGTGTTCCGCGCCACCAAACTGCACGAGCGCAATACCGACCCGCTGGTCAACGCCGTGACGCTCTCCGGCAAGCGGCATGTGGCCGGGTTTGAGTTTGACTTGGCCGGCAAGCTGTCCAGCCAGTGGGAAGCC
>JBKCVH010000258.1:0-3457 GCA_046317675.1 Burkholderiales bacterium | reverse complement strand
GTTGTGCTGGCACCTACGCGGGAACTCGCCGATCAGGTGGCGCAGAACATTCTTGCCTACGCCAAGCACACCCAGTTGCGCGTGGCCTGCGTGTTTGGTGGGGTCGATATCAAGCCTCAAGCAGCGCAGCTGAAGGCCGGCGTTGAGGTGCTGATTGCAACGCCAGGGCGCTTGCTCGACCATATCGAAGCCAAAAATTGCGCGCTGCACCAAGTTGAGTACGTCGTGCTCGATGAGGCTGACCGCATGCTGGACATCGGGTTCTTGCCCGATCTGCAGCGCATCTTGAGTTACTTGCCTAAGACGCGCCAAACCCTTTTGTTCTCTGCGACTTACTCGCCTGAGATCAAGCGCCTCGCTTCGAGCTACCTGCAGAACCCTGAATTGGTGGAGGTGGCGCGACCCACTGCCACGGCCACCAACGTGCAGCAGCGCTTTTTCGCGGTGGGTGATGACAGCAAACGCGCGCTGATGAAGCACATCTGGCGCGAGCAGGGCAGTAAGCAGGCCATCGTGTTCATGAACAGCAAGCTCGGTGCGGCGCGCTTGTCGCGCACCCTGGAGCGCGAGGGCATTAAGGCCAGCGCCTTGCACGGTGACAAGAGTCAAGACGAGCGCTTGAAGACCTTGGCCTCTTTCAAGGCGGGTGAGATCGATTTGTTGATCGCCACCGACGTGGCCGGCCGCGGTCTTGACATTGCCGAGCTGCCGCTGGTCTTTAACTTCGACGTTCCGTTCAATGCCGAGGATTACATCCA
The DNA here is from genome assembly GCA_046317675.1 of Burkholderiales bacterium. Classification (GTDB taxonomy): domain Bacteria; phylum Pseudomonadota; class Gammaproteobacteria; order Burkholderiales; family Burkholderiaceae_C; genus Inhella. Next base: position 2,699 of record JBKCVH010000258.1, on the reverse strand, counting down.
CCGCATTGGCCGAACCGGCCGGGCGGGTGCGCTCGGTGTGGCGGTGACCTTTATTTCGCCGAGCGACGCTAGGTTGGTGGGCGACATTGAAAAGCTCATCAAGCGCAAGCTGGACTGCGAGCCATTGCCGGCTTTGGATGACGAAAGGCCGCCACGTTCAGAGCGCCCTCCGAGGAGTGATTTCGCGGAGCGGCCGGCTCGCAGTGAGCGGCGTGATGACGAGGCGGCCGCCCCCCGTGCTCGGAGCAGCTACAGCCCACGCCCAGCGCCGCGTTCCACAGACCCGTTTTTTGACCGGCCTTATGAGGCAAGCACCGGGGCCACTTCGCCTGTTTGGGAGCAAGCGGCAGAAGCGCAGCGCAAGCCCTCAGGTCCTTCGCGCTACATCAAGCCCAAGCGCCAAATGGCTGCCTTGTTCGCCCCCAAGCAAGTGGTGGAGGCTGACGACAGCTCTGATCACAACGCGAGCCAGGAAAAGATCGCAGGCTGATCTTTGGGTAGCGCGCTGGCTTGTGCTCGCCAGCGGGCAACGGGTTCGCTGCGAGTCCATTCACTGGGGCTGGTCAGCGCCACACTGATTGCAAGTCGAGTGGTCGGCTGGAGGCCTTGAAGAAGTGCATCCAGCAACGCAGCGTTACGGTAGGGGGTTTCGATCACCAACTGCGTTTGTTGCAGCCGCCGTGAGGCTGCATCCAATTCGCGAATGCGAGACAGGCGCGCTGCTGACTCTTGCGGCAAGTAACCCTGGAACGCAAAACTCTGGCCGTTGAGCCCGCTTGCAGCCAAAGCCTGTGTCAAGCTGGAACTGCCGGGCAGCGTGCGCACCGCAAAGCCGTGTTGGTGCGCCAGCGCCACCAATTGCGCGCCGGGGTCGGCAACGCCCGGAAGCCCGGCTTCTGACATCAGGCCCATGGACTTGCCCTCGCGCAGCGGTTGCAGGAGTGGGCCGAGGTTTGCAGGACTCGCATTTCCGCTGCCCTTGGTAGGGCGCGGCAACTCGATGACTTTTATCGATTGAAGCGGCAAGGCAAGGGCTTGCACTGCATCAATGCGTTTGAGCACAGCACGAGCCGTCTTGGCGTTCTCAACCACCCAGTGCTCTAGGCCGGCGGCGGCGCGCAGTGTGGCGAGGGGAAGTAGCTCATCCACGGATGCAGTGGACTCGATACCGAAGTCGAGCGGTGTGGGTACCAGCAGAAGTTGGGCGCTCATCGCGCCAACTCCAGCAGCGGAAAGCCACTGGCGCGCAGCAGTTCGGCGGTTTGGATGAGCGGAAGGCCGACAAGCGCTGTCGGGTCGCTCGAATCGATGGCTTCCAGCAAGGTGATGCCAAGCCCCTCGCTCTTGGCGCTTCCTGCGCAGTCATAGGGTTCCTCGAGCCGCAGATAGCGCTCGATCTCCGTCTCACTCAAACGGCGAAAGCGCACGCTGACCGGGACGCGGCGGACTTGCGCAAAGCCTGCTGCGGCCACCGCAACCGCTGTCTGGAAGATGACGGTGCGGCCCTGCATGGCGCGAAGCTGGGCGACTGCTATCTCATGCTGCCCAGGCTTGCCCAGCGGAAGGCCATCGAGGTCAGCGACCTGATCGGACCCAATCACCCAAGCACCGGGATGAAGTGCCGCCACGGCGAGCGCCTTCGCCAAAGCCAATCGTTCGGCCAGCGCGGCTGGCATCTCGTGCGGCAATGGGGTCTCATCAACAAGCGGAGAAACCACCTCAAAAGGGACGCGAAGTCGCTCCAGCAACTCGCGCCTGTAGCGGGAGGTGGAGCCAAGGATCAGCCGGGGTTCATTCATGCACCGCATTGTTCCATTCGTACACTCGCGGCATGCCCGCCAAACTTTGGAATCCACTGCGCCTGGACGTGCCCGCATTTGCTCGCGAGGCTGGGCAGGTTGAAGGCGCTTGGCCTGCACAGGAATTGCCCCGCTTTGCCTCGGCTGGAGCGCCGGAGGCCCCCGTACGTGATTGGGCCGATGTGCGGTGGGAATTGAAAGGTGAGCAGCGTGCCGTACAGGGCGGTGCGGCCGAAGTTTGGCTCCATTGTTCAATTCAGGCTGAAGTCCATCCGACTTGCCAGCGGTGCTTACAACCCGTTGCTTTGACCGTTGGTGTGAGCCGTTGGTTTCGATTCGTTAGCGACGAAGTTCAAGCAGCTGAACTGGATGCGGACAGCGAGCACGATGTTCTGGTTTGGAGTCGTGCTTTCGATGCCAAGGAATGGATCGAGGACGAGCTGCTTTTGGAGCTTCCTATCGTTCCACTGCACGAGTCATGCCCCAAGCCATTGCCAATGCCGGCTCCTGATCTTGAAGAGGTGGTGGAGGTGGAAGAGCGGCCCCACCCATTTGCGCTTTTGCAGGGCCTGAAAGACAAGGGCGGCGGCAAAGCTTGATTGGAGCGCCGGGTTTGCACTAGACTCGTGGGCTTTTCGGCGCTCGGCCCATCTTTTTTAGGCTTCGCTAGCGCAATCCCACTTTCGGAGCTCTCCACATGGCCGTCCAACAAAACAAGAAGTCGCCTTCAAAGCGCGGTATGCACCGTTCCCACAATGCGCTGGGTACTCCCGGTACCGGCGTTGAGCCCACGACCGGTGAGGTGCATCTGCGTCATCACATCAGCCCCAATGGGTTCTACCGTGGGCGCAAGGTCCTGAAGACCAAGGCGGACGCTTAATCCTCGAAATGAGTCAAGCC
>JBKCVH010000257.1:0-24725 GCA_046317675.1 Burkholderiales bacterium | reverse complement strand
CCGAACGGGCGCCGGCCTACACCAGCTGGGCGGCCGCCCAGGCAGGCATTGAAGCCTTGCCCATGAAACCCCTGCTTACCCGCGTCGTCAGCGCCCACGTGATGGGTGGCTGCGCGATGGCGCCCGACGAAAGCCGCGGCGTGACGCGCCTGGATGGCGTGCACTGGCAACTGGACAACCTGTCCATTCACGACGGCAGCCTCTTCCCCACCAGCATCGGCGCCAACCCGCAACTGAGCATTTACGGCCTGGTCAATCGGCTGGCGACAGGTTTGGCGAATCGCTTGGGTGGGCAGCCGCAGCCGTTGGCGTGAACCCGGCCTCAGTCCAAGTCAGCGCACCAAACGCCAAGCCAAAGGCAGGCTGAGAAGCCCGAGCCAGAGCGCATAGCCCGCCAGCTTCCCTTCCACGCCAAACCAAAGCAGGGCACCGAGTTGCCCAAGCAAACCAAGCCCTGCACATTGCAGCCAGAGCGGCCGCCAAGGCACCTTGGAAAGCAGGGCGCGCCACACCAGGCCTTTGGCCAAGAGCACCAAGATGGCGGCCACCGCGAGGGGCGGTAACAGAAAGTTGGCGAGGTGAAGAAGCAGGTCGATGGGGCTCATGTCGCTCAAAATTTTAGAATCGCGGCCAATGACTGTCTTTGCCCTCGGCCTGAACCATGCCACCGCCCCTCTGGCCCTGCGCGAACGTATCGCCGTAGCAGCCGATGCCCTGCAGACCCAAGTGCAGGCATTGCACGGCCATTTGCAAGCCTCTGCGCCTCAGGGACAGCCTGAAACGGCGCTGCTCTCCACCTGCAACCGCACCGAGCTGTACGTAGCCGGGGGAACCCAGCTGGCCGAACCCGCCCTCGAATGGCTGGCGCAAGCTGCGGCCATGCCGCTTGAGACCTTGAAGGCGCACAGCTACCTGCACCACGATGGCGCTGCGACACGCCATGCCTTTCGCGTTGCTTCCGGCCTGGATTCCATGGTGCTCGGGGAGTCGCAAATTCTTGGGCAGTTCAAGCATGCGGTGCGGCAAGCGGGTGATGCCGGCACCTTGGGCACCACGCTGCACCAGCTCTTTCAGCGGAGCTTTGCGGTGGCGAAGGATGTACGCAGCAGCACGGAGATTGGCGCCCACTCCATCAGCATGGCGGCAGCGGCGGTGCGCCTGGCGGGTCAGCTTTTTGAAGACTTGGCGCACTTGCAGGTGCTTTTCATTGGCGCTGGCGAAATGATCGAGCTGGCGGCCACGCACTTTGCCGCCAAACACCCCAAGCGCCTGGTGGTGATGAACCGCACCCTGGACCGCGCCACAGCCCTGAGCCACCGCTTCAATGGTCAAGCGTTGCCGCTGAGCGAATTGGAGTCGCGCTTGGCTGAGTTTGATGCCGTCATCAGTTGCACGGCAGCGCCCGAGGCCATCGTGCGCAAAGGCATGGTGGAGCGGGCTTTGAAGAGCCGCAAAAGGCGGCCCATGTTCATCGTGGACTTGGCGGTGCCGCGAGACATCGAGGCCAGCGTGCGGGAGCTCTCGGATGTGTACCTCTACACCGTCGACGACCTGAGCGGATTGGTGCAAACGGCGGGGGCCAAGCGTCAGGCGGCCGTGGCACAGGCGGAAGCCATCATCGAGACCGGCGTGCAAAGTTTTCAACATTGGCAAGATCAACGGCAGGCCCTGCCCTTCATCCAAACCTTGCAGCAGCAAGTGGACGACTGGCGCGAGCAAGTGCTCACGCGTTCGCGCAAAGCGCTGCACAAGGGGGAGTCGCCTGAGGCGGTTCTGGAAGCCTTCGCCCACCAGTTCTCGCACAAGATGCTGCACGGGATTTGGACCGAGCTTCATGCCAGCGAGGGGGCCGAGCGCGAGCGGCTCGAAGCGCTGCTCACCAAGCTGCTGGTGCGCCGCTCATGAAGGAAAGCCTGCGCCAACAGTTCGGCCGGCTGAGCATGCGGCTGGCTGAACTCGATGCCCTTTTGGGCGACCCCAGCATCCACAGCCAGCCCAAGCGCTTGCGCGAGTTGGGCCAAGAGCAGTCCGAAGTGGGGCAGCTCGTGGGCCAATGGCAGCGCTACCAACAGCGCGAGCGCGACTTGGCCGACGCCCAGGCCATGCTGGACGACCCGGACATGGCCGAGATGGCGCGCGAAGAAATACAGGCTGCGCAAGCCGACCTGCTTGCGCTCCACGAAGCCCTGCAACTGGCGCTACTCCCCAAAGACCCAGACGACACCAAGGGCGCCTTCCTCGAAATTCGCGCCGGCACTGGGGGCGACGAGTCGGCGCTGTTCGCTGGCGACCTGGCCCGCATGTACCTGCGCTTTTGCGACCGTTCCGGCCTTCGCACCGAGGTGATGAGCCAGAGCGACTCCGACCTCGGCGGTTACAAGGAACTGGTGCTGCGGGTTGAAGGCGCCAACGCCTATGGCCGCTTGAAGTTCGAAAGCGGTGGCCACCGGGTGCAGCGCGTACCGGCCACCGAATCGCAAGGCCGCATCCACACCAGCGCCTGCACGGTGGCGGTGATGCCGGAGCCCGATGAAGCGGCCGAGGTCGCCATCAACCCGGCTGAGTTGCGCATCGACACCTTCCGCGCCAGCGGTGCCGGTGGGCAGCACGTCAACAAAACCGACTCGGCCATTCGCATCACGCACTTGCCAACGGGCATCGTGGCCGAGTGCCAAGACGACCGCAGCCAACACCGCAACAAGGCCAAGGCCATGGCCGTTTTGCTGGCCCGCCTGCGGGACCGGGAACGCATTGCAAGGGAGGCCAAGGAAGCGGCCACCCGCAAGAGCTTGGTGGGCAGCGGCGACCGCAGCGACCGCATCCGCACCTACAACTTCCCGCAAGGGCGCTTGACCGACCACCGCATCAACCTCACGCTCTACAAGCTCGGGCAAGTCATGGAAGGTGAGTTGGACGAGGTGATGGCGGCTTTGCAAGCAGCCCAAGCGGCCGAGCAATTGGCTGCACTGGAAGAAGGCCGTTGACGCAGTCGGTGCTTGAGGCGCTGGCTGCAGCGCAAGCCGCAGGGCTTGACCGCCCTGACAGCCATGCGCTCTTGCAAGCGCTGCTGCAGCGGCCGCGCAGTTGGCTCATTGCGCACGACGACGCAGAACTCAACGCCGAACAAACCACCCAATTCGCCACTTGGATCAAGCGCCGCGCTGCGGGCGAGCCGGTGGCCTACCTTTTGGGCCAAAAGGAGTTTTACGGGCTTGCCCTGGAAGTGACGCCAGCCACCCTGGTGCCAAGACCCGACACCGAAACCCTGGTGGACTGGGCCCTTGAACGGCTGCCAGCGCAGGCCAGCCTGCTGGATATGGGCACGGGCAGCGGGGCCATCGCCTTGGCAGTCAAGCACACCCGTCCTGACGCACGCCTTTGCGCCACCGATGCCAGCCCTGCTGCACTGGCGGTGGCCCAGCGCAATGGGGAGCGCCTGGGCCTGTCGCTGGAGTGGCTGCTGGGCAGTTGGTGGGAGCCGCTGGTTGGTCGCTGCTTTGACCTCATCGTCTCCAACCCGCCCTACATCGCCGACGGCGATTCGCACCTCCCTGCGCTCCGCCACGAGCCCCTCAGCGCTTTAACGGCAGGCCCCGATGGCCTAGATGATTTGCGAACGCTGATCTCCGGCGCCGCGCCGCACCTGCGCCCCGGCGGCTGGCTGCTGCTTGAGCATGGTTATGACCAGGCCGCCGCGGTGGCCGCTTTGTTCGCAGCCCAGCCGGCCTTCGCCAAAGCCGAACACCGGCTCGATTTAGGCGGGCATCGGCGTTGTACGGGCGCACAAGTCCGTTAAATCTGATCACTTCGATACGGCGCGAGCGCGCTAGTATGGAAGCGCACACTCTTTCAAACCTTGCCGGAGACCGTCATGTTGCGCCGTGTCATTCCGCTCCTCTCAGCCGCCCTCCTGGCCACTGCGGCCCAGGCCCAAGGCCTTGGCCTGCGGGCCAGCACCGAATCCCCACTCCAAGTGCGCATCAACTTGCTGGCGAGCGACACCGGCAGTGGCTCTCGCCTCTTGGGTGCGCAGTTGCTGGGCGACTACTACCTCATTGGCCAAGGCAGCGGCTTGCGGTTGAGCGGCGGTCTGATGGTTGGCCCGCTATCCCTACTGGGGAGCGGTGCGGCGCCCACCACAAAAGGCGGCCTGGGGCTTGGCCAGCGCAAGCTCCTCGGCGGCCAACTGGACGAGACCACTTTGAACCAACCCTACTTGGGCATTGGTTTCAGTCGGTATGGCTCCGCATGGGGCTTTAGCGCCGACCTGGGTGTTGCCGTTTCAGGCGATGCGCGCGGCTTGCGCCTGGGCTCCACCAGCGCCTTCGCCCAGAGCCTAGACGACAGCATGCGGCGCCTGCAATGGACGCCGATGCTGCAAATGGGCCTCAGCTACCGTTTCTAACGAGCAGGTCACCGAACACGGTGTCTTCGCCCACTCGGCGCTCCGGCCCCGGGGCGTCGTAAAGCACCAGCCAACTGGGCTTGCCGCCGTCCAACTGCGAGGGCAAGGCGCAAATAGCCTCGGCGCGGTCACAACCCACCCCATGGGGCAAGGCTTCTGAGCTGAGCAAGTCGGTAACGAACTGCACCGGCTCGGAATTGGCGGCCAAGGCAGCCCGCGCGCCGTTCCAGCGGAACAATCGGATTTCGCCATTGAGCACCATCGTGGGGCCGGCCAAGATGAACAGGTCTTCGCCACTGAAATGCAAGTCGCGCACACCCAGCCCGTTGAGCTGCAGGAAATGCTTGCGCATCAGGAGGCCGCTATCGTCCAGGGGCAGCAAGCGCAACTGATTGCCTTTGCGCTGAACACACAACTCCAAGACGCCCGACCAGCCCCGAAGCACCGGGCCACGAAGACCGAGCAAGAGCCGGTCACCGTGAACGGCCAGGCCTTCGATGTCAAAGCCGTTGTCCTTGCCCGGAATCTTCATGAAGGGCCCGAAGTGCGGGTCGTCAATCAGCAACTGGGTCAGCACATTGCCCTTGGTATCGCCCGGCAAGCGGGCAGCGCGGCGTCCCAGGCTGTCTTGCCGCAGCAGCATGGGGCGGCCTTCGGCATCCGCCTCAATGGGAATGCAAGCCAGCAAACGGCGGTTGGCGTCGAGGCTCAGCTTGGCCAAGCGCTTGGCGTTTTCGGCATGGGTCCGATCTGGCTTCACGCCTTTGCGCTTGTAGCCGTGGGAGCCCACGAGCCAGAGGCAGCCATCGGCAACGGCAAGGCCTTCGAGGTCGGCTTCTTCGGTGGCTTCGCCGGGCAGGTCGAGCAAGTCCGCCAGCGGAAAGTCGCGCGCCGCGCCGAAGCGCAGTGGCTCTCCGCTGACTGGGCTCAGGCGCTGCAGGCGTTCCACACCGCAGGCTTCGTCGCCAGCCACCCAGAGCCAATCGGAACCGGTAAAGGCAGCACCTGAGAGATTGCTCTGCACCAGCGTACCGGCGCCAAACTCCAGGCGAACCGCATGGGGAACACGGGTCTTGCGGGGCATCACCACTCCTTCAAGGGAAAAGCGCAGGCCCCGATAATCGCGCGATTTCCAGCGAGAACTTTCCATGAGCGACGCACAACAACGCATTGATGCAATGGTCAAGGGCAACCGGGTCATGCTTTTCATGAAGGGCTCAGCCCAGTTTCCAATGTGCGGCTTCTCCGGCCGCGCAGTGCAAATCCTGAAGGCCTGTGGCGCCACCGACCTGCAAACCTTCAACGTTCTGGAAGATCCAGACGTTCGCCAAGGCATCAAGGACTACGCGCAGTGGCCCACCATTCCGCAGCTTTACGTCAATGGTGAGTTTGTGGGCGGCTCCGACATCATGATGGAGATGTACGAGTCGGGCGAATTGCAGCAGTTGCTCGCCGCCGCTTGAACGCGTCGACTGCGCCGCAGCGCTTGGTCGTCGGCATCACCGGCGCCACCGGCGCTGCCTATGGCCTTCAGTTGCTGCGCCGCGCCCGGGAGTTGGGCGTGCAAACGCACCTGGTGGTCACGCCGGCTGGTGTGCTCAACGCGCATCACGAGCTGGGGCTCAGCCGCCGTGAACTCGAAGCCGAAGCCGACGCCGTGTACGCCCCGGGGGATGTCGGTGCCTGCATTGCCAGCGGCAGCTTCTCCACCACGGCCATGGTGGTGGCGCCTTGCTCCATGAAGACGCTGGCCAGCGTCGCCCACGGCTTTGGTGACAACCTGCTCACGCGGGCGGCGGATGTCACGCTCAAAGAGCGCCGCCGTTTGGTGCTGATGGTGCGGGAGACCCCCTTCAACCTCGCCCACCTGCGCAACATGACGGCCGTCACCGAGATGGGCGGCATCATCTTTCCGCCCCTGCCCGCTTTCTATTTGAAGCCGGACAGTGTGCAGGCGCTGATCAACGAAAGCACGGAGCGCGTGCTCCAACTTTGCGCCGTCAGCGGCAGCCAGCCGCAGGCTTGGCAAGGGCTAAAGTAAGCGTCAAGGCCGAGGACTCCTAGGTTTTCCCACCTCTCCGAGGTGCTGGGTGCGCCGGCATACTCAACGCATGCTCACCTCTTTACCCCTCTCACGCCGACTGGCCTTGGCCTTCGCGCTGCCTTTGGTGCTGATGCTTTCGATGACGCTGCTCGCACTGGGCTCGCTGCGGGGTCAAGCGGCTGGGGTCGATGCCATCGTCGACCGAGACCAAGCCGCCGTCGCCTTGGCCAAGGACCTCGATCTGTCCATCTTGAGCATGGCGGTCCACGCGCGGAATACCTCCCTGTTCAGCGACCTCAAAGCCGTGGACGCCGAAGCTGCCAAGGTTTCTGCAGCACGGCAGGCCTACCGAAAGGCACTGGAGCAACTGCAAGCTTTGCTGCCCGAAGAAGCGGCCGCCTTGAAGACCCTTCAGCAACAAGCCGACGCCCAAGAAGTCGCCATGAACGAGGCCGTGAAGGCGGCTCAAGACGGCGCCGTGCCCGAGGCCATGATGGCCTTAACAGGGCGGGTTGCCCCCATTGAACAACGCTGGCGCTCGCAGGTGCAGCAGCTCGTCGAGCGTCAGGTCAGCCGCAGCCAATCGGCACGCGACAGCCTTCACGCCGCGAGCCGACGTTTGCTGCAGTGGCAGGTGGGGCTGGCTTTGGTGGGTTTGGCGCTGAGCACCTTCGTGGGATGGAAGCTCAGCGGCCAAATCCGCCGGCCGCTGAGCCGCGCACTGGTGGTGGCGCAGCGCATTGAAAGCGGCGACCTGAGCTCCACCCTGGACCGCGAGGGCAGCGATGAGCTCGCACAGTTGCTGGAAGGCCTGGCGGGCATGCAAGCTCGCATGCGCGACACCTTGGGCGAGATGCGAAGCAGCATCGACCAGGTGCAGACCGCCAGTCAGGAAGTAGCGAGCGGGAGTCAAGATCTGTCGCAGCGCACCGAGCGCAGTGCCGCACAACTGCAAAGCGCCTCTTCCTCCATGGCCACGCTAAGCGAAGCCCAGCGCGCTGCCAGTAGCGCAACGGCCGCCGCAGATGCCCAAGCGCGCACCACCACAGAGCGCGCCGAGCAAGGTGCTCAGCTCGTCTCCCAGGTGGTGCAAACCATGCACACCATCGACGCCAGCAGCCGCCGCATCCACGACATCATTGGCACCATTGACGGCATCGCTTTTCAAACCAACATCCTGGCGCTCAATGCCGCCGTGGAAGCCGCCCGGGCGGGCGAGGCCGGGCGGGGCTTTGCCGTGGTGGCCTCTGAGGTGCGTCTGCTCGCGAGCCGCAGCGCCGAGGCAGCACGTGAAATCAAGCGCTTGATCGGCAGCTCCACCGAACAAGTCGATGAAGGCAAGCGCCTGGCGGATGCCGCCGGGCAAGCCATTTCAGAGGCCGTGAGCGGCGTACAGGCGCTCGGCCAACAAGTGGGCACCATTGCCCAGCAAAGTCATCAGCAGCGCGGCGGCGTGGAGCAGGTGCAAGCCACCATCAATGAACTGGATGAAGCCACGCAGCAAAACGCAGCCTTGGTGGAGCAATCTGCGGCAGCTGCGGAGTCGCTGCGCGAACAGGCGCAAAAGCTGGCTCAGTTGGTGAGCCAGTTTGTGCTGCGGCGCGAAGACCGCCACAGATGACTTGCGCCCCTCACGGCTCCTCATCCCTCCAGCGCGCCAGGCGCTTTTTCAGCTCGTCCAGCAGCTTGCGCTGATCGGCACCGCTCCGAATCAAGCTCTTGTCCCAGTCCGGCGTGCGGGTCAAACGCCGCGCTAGGCGGATGGCGATGCCGCCCTCTTGCAGCTCGAACTCCAAGGCGCGTTTGGCCTGGCTTTCAAAGCCGCCGCTGCGCTCGGTCAAGCCCAAGTCGCGCAAGCTGCGCTTGAGTTGAACCAGCGCCTCTTCGGCCTTGAACGGCGGGGGGGCAAAACCCCAGCTCTCTTCGCTCATCGTTGCGTGCTCCTGGATGCTTCGCAGCCAACACAATGCTGCATCGAAATCCAAGCGTACCGGAGGAGCACCTCGCATGACGTCCCAGCACATCGTGTGGGTTGAAGACCCAGAGCAAAGCGGCTTGCCGCCTTGGCGCCAGCAACTGGAGCGCCGCCACGCGCGCGCCCAGTTGCTCCGCGAAACGCTGTTGGCTCAAGGCCTGCAGCTGCGCCGCGCAGCGCTGGGCGAGTTGGGGTTTGAGCCGGGTCAAACGCTGGTGTTCGACCACATTGACCTCGCACTGCGCTGCTGGACCGACCCCCTCGAAGCCACACTGCCACGCCCCACCCTGCTCTTGGTGGACAGCGACGCCGACGAATTGCGCGCGCTCACCGTGGCGCGCCCCGTGGATGCCGTGTGCCGCTGGCCGGCTGACACGCCTGCTGCGCTGGCCCTTTTCTTGGCGCGCTTGAGCCGGCAGCAGGAGCTGACCCAACAGCTGCATGGCAGCGGCAGCGACCGGCTGACCGGCTTGGCCAACCGCGCGCATTTTTTGCACAAGCTGGGGGAAGCGCTGCGCGAAGGACGCCGGCGCGACGCTCGCGCTTTGGTGGTGCTCAACCTCGACCGCTTTCGCGCCATCAACGAAGCCAAGGGCGCATCGGCGGGCGATGCCCTGCTCAGCGCCGTGGCCCACCGCCTGCGCGGTATGGCCCGCAGCGACGACCTCTTGGCTCGCCTGGGCGGCGACGAGTTCGCCTTGCTCTTGCAGCGCGAACGCCCGCACGAACTGCCGCACGCGGTGGAGGCCCTGCTTGCCGCCATTGCCGCGCCGCTGCTGCTGCCCGACGGCAGCCAGATCAGCCCCAGTTGCAGCGCCGGCCTGGCCCTGCTCACCCCCGAAACCAATGCCGACGCCATGCTGCGACGCGCCGACCTGGGTTGCTTCGATGCCAAGCAGCTGGGCGGCGGCCGCTTGGTGCACCACGAACTCATCAGCGACGACGACCCACCCGACCCGCAAACCGACCTGCGCCGCTTCGCCGAACTGACCCAACTGCACAGCGACCGGCTCAGCCGCATGGTGTCGGAGTTGGGCCAGCGTTTGGTGGAGTCGGCCCGCCAGCAGGCCTTGCTGGACGCGCTGACCGGCCTCTACAACCGCCGCTACTTCAATGAGCGCCTGCCGCGCGATGTGGAGCGCGCGCTGCGCATCGGCCAGCCGCTGGCCATGGCCATGGTGGACCTCGACGACTTCGGCCTCATCAACAAGCAGCACGGCTGGGCCACGGGCGACGCCGCGCTGCGCCAGTTCGCCGTTCAGGTGCGCGCCGGCACCCGGCTGGTGGACTGGACCGCGCGCTATGGGGGTGAGGAGTTCGCCATCGTGCTGCCCGACACCGACCCCACGGCGGCATTGGCCGTGCTGGAGCGCCTGCGCCAGGCCGTGCAGAGCTTGAGGCTGCAAGCGCCCGACGGAACCACCCTGGCGCTCAGCGCCAGCATCGGATTGGCTTGGCTGCAGCCCGGCATTGACGACGCCATGAGCTTGGCCAAGGCCGCTGGCAACGCCTGCCGCTCGGCCAAGGTCAGCGGCAAAAACCGGCTCTTGAGTTACGCCGCATGAGTGGCTGCGCCCAGATGCACCGAGCCGGCGTAGAAAGCTGACTCTCTTCAAACACCTGCTCAACACTGCGCCATGAAGCACCTTGCCCTGAGCCTCTTCCTCGCCCTGCCCCTGGCTGCCTTCGCGCAGGGCAGCGATGCGCTTTACCTCGCTTGGGGCGGCAAAGCCGGCATTCAGGCCGTGATGAACGACTTCGTGCCGCGCTTGAAGGCCGACGCCCGCATTGGCAGTCATTTCAAAGACACGAACAGCAAGCACCTTGCGGAACAGCTCACCCTGCAGCTCTGCCAATTGGCCGGCGGCCCCTGCCAGTACGACGGCCCCGACATGAAGACCGCCCACGAGGGCATGGGGCTGCGCCGCGCCGACTTCAATGCCTTGGTGGAGCAACTGCAGCTCAGCATGGAGAGCCGGGGCATCCCCTTCGCGGCACAGAACCGGATGTTGGCGCTGCTGGCGCCCATGCACCGGGACATCGTCAGCACGCGCTGAGCCCGCCCATGCGCACGGCTTTGACGAGGAATTCTTGATGCCGAAGTTGACCGGTTCTTGGGCGGCGCTGTGAGAGCATTGCAGCGCTTGGCGTTGGGCCTGCTGCTGACCTACGCCGGCCTGTGCGCCTTGGTGTTCGCGGCCCAGCGCCAGCTGCTCTACTTTCCGGACCCGAATCCCCTGCGCCGCACCGAGGCCATCCAAGCCCAGCTGCTGCCGCTCCTGACCCCCGACGGCGTTCAGCTCAAGAGCTGGTGGCTGGCACCGCCCAATGCGCTGGCCCCCGTGGTGCTCTACCTGCATGGCAATGGCGCCAACCTCGACAACCGCGCCGAGCGCATCAAGGCGCTGCACCAAGACGGCGCCGGTGTGCTGGCGCTTTCTTGGCGCGGCTACGGCGGCAGCGCAGGCAGCCCCAGCGAAGCCGGCTGGGCCCTGGACACCCGCTCCGCCTACGACTGGCTGCTGCAGCAAGGCATCAAGCCCGAGCGCATCGTGGCTTACGGAGAAAGCTTGGGCACCACCCACGCCGTCATGCTGGCGGCCGAGCGCCCCGTCGCCGCCTTGCTGCTCGACTCCTCCTTCGACTCGGCCCGCGCCCTGGCCTCCGGCATCTACCCCTGGCTGCCCGTTGGCCTCTTGATGCGCGACCCGCACCGGGCCGACCTCGCTGCGCCCCGCGTTCAAGCGCCGGTGCTGCAGGTGCACTGCGCCACCGACCCCGTCAGCCCGCTGGCGCATGCCCAGGCGCTGCAAGCGCGCTTCGCCAAGCCGAGTCAGCTGCTGGTGTTGGACGGCGAATGCCATGTGCCCAGCTATGCCCGCTACCGCGAGGCAGCGCGTTCGTTCTTGGCCGCGAGCTTGCCCGCCGGGAGCCCGGCCACCCCCTAACTGCTGCGGAAGCGGCAGGGCGGCGCAAGCTCGGCGGCTTTCAAATTCACTCCGCCTTCGGCGCCGACTGCAACATGCCCGCCAGCGTTTGCGCCATGCCGGTGATGCCCTCGTTGTTCAGCCCGGCGTCCTTCATGACGGCGTCGACGATGGGCTTGGCGATTTGGTACTGCAGCGCCGAGTTCATCACCTGCTCCGGAAAGGTGGCCCCATTCGCCGCCGCTTGGCCTGCGGCTCCGGCCTGACCGGGCATGCCATTGACTTGAACGATGCGGATGGAGTCGATCTTTTCCATCGGGCGCACGGCTTCGGCCAGGATGGCCGGCAGTTGCTGCAGCAGCTGGGTGCGCACTTGCAGGTCGATCTGGGCGGCGCTCAGCGTGTTCATGGCGTCGTTGATGGCGCGGCGGCCTTCGGCCTCGGCCATGGCGGCGGCTTGCTTGGCCTTGGCTTCGATGGTGAGTGCCTCGGCGCGGTCAATGGCGGCTTCCTTCTCGGCGCTGGCTGACACCTTGACGGCAATCGCGTTCTGCTCAGCGTCTTTGCTGGCTTCGATCAGCTGAATCGCCTTGTCGCGTTCGGCCACGGCCACTTGGCGCGCGGTGTTCACGGTTTCTTCGGCCTTCACGGCTTCGGCGCGGGCCAGGTTGGCTTCGGCGTCGGCCACGCTTTGTTCACGGCTCTTGGTGGCAATGGCGATCTGCGTGTCTTGGCGCGCAATCTCCACTTGCTTGCGCTGCTCGGCGCGCTTCATTTCGGTCTGGCGCTCCAGCTCGATCTCGCGCGTTTGCACCACGAGGTTCTTCTCGATCTCGGCCGCCTTCAGCTCGCGCTCGGCTTCAATGCGGCGCTGGCCCACTTGGCGCTCGGCCTCGATCTTCACGGTCTCGGCTTCGCGGCCTCGCTCGGCCTGCTGGCTGGCGATTTGCGCGATTTGCTCGGCACGCGCCATCTCCACCTCGCGGCGCTGCGCCAGGCTGGCGAACTCTTGGTCTTTCTCGATGGTCAGCTTCAGGCGCGAGGCTTCCAGGTTCTTGGTGCGCACTTGCACCTCGGTGTCCTGCTCCACGTCGTTGCGCTGCTTGCGGCGGGCCTCGGTTTGCTCGGTCAGGCGGGTCAAGCCCTCGGCGTCAAAGGCGTTGTTGGGGTTGAAGAACTGCTTGTCGGTTTGGTCGAGGTTGGTCAGCGACACCGACTCCAGCTCCAAGCCGTTCTTCTCCAAGTCTTCGGCCACGGCGTTTTGCACCGCCTGAACAAAGTCGCGGCGCTTGTCTTGCAGCTCCTGGATGGTCATGGTGGCGGCCGTGGCGCGCAGCGAGTCGACGAACTTGTCTTCGACGAGTGCCTTGAGCTCTTCCGGGCTCATGGTGCGGGCGCCCAGGGTTTGCGCGGCAATGCTCACGGCCTCTTCGGTTTGCTTGACGCGCACGAAGAAGGCGGCCGTCACGTCCACGCGCATGCGGTCTTTGGTGATCAAGCTGTCGCGCTCGCGGCGCAGCACTTCCAGCTTGAGCGTGTTCATGTTCACCAGCACGCGCTCATGGAACACCGGCAGCACGATGGCGCCGCCGTCCATGATGACCTTCTGGCCACCCAGACCGGTGCGCACAAAGGAGGTTTCCTTGGTTGAGCGCTTGTAGAGGCGCGCAAAGATGAAGCCGATGGTGAGCAGCGCCAGAAGCGCGATGCCGGCCAAAACGCCAAGTTGAATCAGTTGGTCCACGTTAGATAGTCCCTAGGTTGGAATGGGGGTTGGCAATGCAGCGGTAGAACACCCCTGCTTTGCGCACGATGAGGATCTGGGCGCCCTCTTCAAAGATATCGTCTTCAAGGTCGGGCTCGACCATCAGGTAATGCATGCGGCCATGGCTGTCGCGCACACGGGCTTGGCCCGCCATGCCACGCCGCGCGCAGCCGCCGCTGATGACGCCCACACGGCCCACCAAGCTTTGCTCGCTCACGGCACTGGTTTCGTCGCGCGGAATGATGTGCGCCACCAAGGCACCCAGCGCCCGTACGGTGGCCAGCCCAGGCGGCACCGCCAGCAAACCTGCCACCCAGGCTGGCAAGAAACCGCCCAAGAGGTTGAAGGCCACCTTTTGCAGGCCGTAGCCAAAGAGCGCATAGCCCAGCAAGAACAAGATGAGCAGCACCAAGGCCGGCACCCTGCCCAGGTGCAGCCAGCCCAAAACGCGGTCCAGGCCGCTGTCGCTGTCGACATCGGGCAGCCAGTCGTCGATCAAGTTGCTGGGGCTGAGCGCAACGAGCATGCCGAAGCCTTCGAGCAAGGCAATGGCCACGATCAAGGCCACCGCAATGCCGAAGGGCAAGGTCTCTGGCGCAGTAAACAGGTTCACGGCTGCGGGTCTCCTTTGAGGCGGGCCAAGCGCTCCGCCAACTGCTGTTCGCGCATCAAGGCTTTGAGCTCTTGCAATTGCGCCTCTGGGCTGCTGCTGGTTTTGCTGGGCATGGCGGCGGGCGGCATCACGGCTGAGGTTTGCAGTTCACGCTGGCGCTGCATGAGGGCGTTCAGCATGCCACTCAGCTCGCGCTCCTGCCGGGTCAGGCTCGCCAACTGGCTCTCCACCAAGGGCAATTCGGCCTCGATGTCGATTTGGCGCGCCAATGCCGTGCGGGCCAGGTCGTCGCGCTGTTCGCTCAGGGCCAGCTCCGCCTGCGTGGTCAAGGCTTCGTGCTCGCGGTTGAGGTTCGCGTGGCGCTGCTGTGCGTCATGGCGCTGCGCAGTGGCGCGGCCCAGGGCGTGGCGAAGCTCGTCCACGGCTTGGGCGGCTTCGCGCAGCACTTGGGCCTTCATGGCGTCGGGGGCGTGGCTCTCCAGGGCATCCAGCAGCGCGTGCACGCTGCCCGCGGCCACACGGGCCAGGCGGTCTTTCAGGGATTCGGTCTCGCTCATCGGTTCAAGCTCCTTGTCGTGCCAGTGCCAGGGTGGTGGCCAAGTGGCGCTCCAACACGCCGGCGTCCAGCACCTGGGCGCCCACGCGTTGGCGCAGCAGGGTTTCCGCCATCAGCGCCGTTCGGCGCACCAGCGCATCTTCGAGCTTCTCGCCCGCCGCAGCATTCGCAGGGGCAGCGCTCAGCACCAAGGCCATGAGAGAGGTGATGTGGTCCAGCAACTGCGCCAGCACCTCGGAATGCCGGCCCTCGGTGCCCTCAATGCGCACCAAGGCCTCGCGCAAGGGGTGCGTCATCTCGCGCGCCCAGGCGTGGGCGGCCACGAAGTCAAAGCTGCCATCGTGCTGGCGCTTGAGTTGCTGCAAGAGCACGCGCAGCTTGTCGCTGTTGGTGGTGGCGCCGTCCACCTTGAGCTCGGCGAGCCAGAGGTAGAGATCACTCGGGATGCGGGCCGACAGCGGCTCCATCGAGACAGGGGGATTGGCCATGAACACACTCTCATTCGCTTTGAACTCGTATGAATGCAAGTGTATACGTTTAAATTCAAAGCGCAAAAGACGGCGCATGGATGATGTTCGCCATGCACACCGTTGAAGACAGCAAAGCCCCAGCCGGAAGCCTTCTGCAAGGCTGCCAAGAAGCCGGCGAATACATCGACGCCTATGCCCTGTCGTTTGAAAGCCCGGTGTCGCTGGAGGCGTTTGTTGAGGCCTTCTATTGCACGCCCTTGTTCCGCGCCGAACGCGTCGTGCTCACGGTGTTCGGCTACCCGTCGCGCGATGCGCAGGCCCGCGAGCTGCTGCAGGGCCAAGGTGAGCGCTTCGCCGCCTGGCGCCTTCAAGCGCGCCGGCCCAACGAGCTTTTGATGACCGACGCCCAAGGCGCCACGCGCTCTTGGTTCTTCGTTCAAGCCGAGGGCGGGGGCACGCGGCTGTGGTTTGGCTCGGCACTGGTCACGCGGCGGCGTGGGCCGGATGGCCAGCCCATCATGAGCCAAGCGGCCAAGGCCCTGCTCGGCCTGCACGAAAGCTATTCACGGGCGCTGCTGCGGGCTGCTGCGCGGCGCTTGGCTCGCCAAGAAGGCTGAGCCGAACGCCGTGCGGCGATGATGCCCCGCATGTCCGAAGCCCACACCCCTGAGAACCGCGCCCTCGTCATCGGCGCAGGCCCCGCAGGCCTCGCCGCCGCTGAAGTCCTGAGCAGCGCCGGCTGGGCCGTCGACCTGTACGACGGCATGCCCAGCAGCGGCCGCAAATTCTTGCTGGCCGGCCGGGGCGGGCTGAACCTCACCCACGGCGAGCCCTACGAGCGCTTCGTCACCCGCTTTGGCGAGCGCTCCCCCGAGCTGCGCGCCGCGCTGGACGCCTTCACCCCCGACACCCTGCGCGCTTGGGCCGCCAGCCTGGGCGTTGAAACCTTTGTGGGCAGCTCCAAGCGCGTGTTTCCGGTGGAGCTCAAAGCCGCCCCGCTCTTGCGCGCTTGGCTGCGCAAGCTGCACGCTCAGGGCGTGCGCTTGCACACGCGGCACCGCTGGCTGGGCTGGACGCCAAGCGGCGCATTGCGCTTTGCCACGCCTGAGGGCGAGATCGAACGAGCGCCTGCGCCCACCCTGCTGGCCCTTGGCGGCGCCAGTTGGAGCCGCCTCGGCAGCGACGGCGCTTGGCAGCCGCTCCTGCGCGAAGCCGGCGTTGACCTCGCCCCACTCGCCCCCAGCAATTGCGGCTTTGAGGTGAAAGGCGGTTGGAGTGAGTTCCTGAAGAGCCGCTTTGCCGGCCAGCCCATCAAGCCGGTGGCGCTGAGCTTTGAAGGCCGCAGCCAGCAGGGTGAGTTCGTGCTCACCGAGCACGGTGTGGAAGGCAGCCTGATCTACGCCTTCAGCGCCGCCCTGCGCAGCGCCATTGCCCGCGACGGCCACGCCACCTTCACGCTGGACCTGCTGCCGCAAACGCCAGCAGAGCAAGTGCAAGCCCAGCTGCAGCGCGGACAAGGCGCCAAGAGCTTGAGCAGCTTCTTGAAGAGCCAGTTCAAACTCAGCGGCCTCAAGCCCGCCTTGCTGCACGAATGCGTGGGCGCTCTGCCGATGGCCGAAGCGTTGAAGGCCCTGCCCATCACCTTGGTGGCCACGCGACCGATTGATGAAGCCATCAGCAGCGCCGGTGGCGTGCGCTTTGAAGCGCTCCGGCACTACCAACTGCAGGCCCGCCCGGGCGTGTGGGTGGCGGGCGAAATGCTGGACTGGGAGGCGCCCACTGGGGGCTACTTGCTCAATGCCTGCATGGCCACAGGCCGAGCCGCTGCGGCCGGAATGCTGGAGGCGCAGCAGCCGCAGAGCGCCTAGCAAGAGCCTGTTCACGACCAAGCCCCAAAGGTACCAGCCCCATGAAGTTCACCGACCTCGCCGACAACACCGAAGACGACGACCACTCCCCGGCGGAAAGGGCTGCGGCGGCGTCAAGGAGCACCTGGGTCAGCGTGGTGGTGAATGTGGTGTTGACAGCCATCCAGATCTCCGTCGGCATCGCCGCCAAGTCACAGGCTTTGGTGGCCGATGGCATTCATTCGCTGTCTGACCTCGTGTCCGACTTCGTGGTGCTGTTTGCCGGCCACCATGCGCGCAAAGAGGCCGACGAAGACCACCCCTACGGCCACCAGCGCTTTGAAACGGCGGCTTCTTTGGTGCTCGGTTTGCTGTTGCTCTCGGTGGGGGTCGGCATGCTCTGGTCTGCCGTGAGCAAGCTGCAGAACCCTGAGACGGTGCAGCAGGTGCACGTGGTGGCCTTGTACGTGGCCGGTGCGACGCTGGTGGCCAAGGAGACGCTGTTTCGCTACATGCTGGCCGTTGCCAAGCGGGTCAAGTCCAGCATGCTGGTGGCCAACGCTTGGCACGCCCGCTCGGACGCCGCCTCGTCGCTTGTGGTGGCCGTGGGCATCATCGGCAACTTGGCGGGCTACCCCATCCTCGACCCCATCGCCGCGCTCATCGTGGGCTTCATGGTCATCAAAATGGGCTGGGGCTTTGCGTGGGATGCCCTGCACGACCTGATGGACCGCGGCATTGACGAGCAAGAGCTCACCGCCATTCGCAGCACCCTGGAAGAGACGCCCGGTGTGATGGCGGTGCACGACATTCGCACCCGCAAGATGGGCGACATGATCGTGGTGGATGCCCACTTGGAGGTCGATGCAACCCTCACGGTGGAAGCGGGACACGACATCGCCGTGGAGGCGCGGCGCCGTGTGATGCAGCGCCACCGCGTGCTCAACCTCATGACGCACGTTGACCCTTGGCGCCGGCCGGATGGCGACCACGATGCCAGCGCATCGACTGCATTGAGCTGATTGCTTGTGATGGCGCCACCCCCAGCAGGACTGAGCCGCCGAGAGGCCAGCGAGCGCCTTCGCCGCGACGGGCCCAATGAGCTGCCGGCCGCCACGCGAAATGGGGCCTATCAACTGCTGTGGGAGGTTCTGCGAGAACCCATGTTCTTGCTGCTCGTTGCCTGTGGCGCCATCTACTTGGCGCTGGGTGACCGCAACGAGGCCTTGATGCTGCTGGGCTTTGTCGTGGTCGTGATCGCGATGACCTATGTGCAGAAGCGGCGGAGCCAAGCCGCACTTGAAGCCCTGAGGGACATGTCGAGTCCCCGCGCCCTCGTGATTCGTGATGGCGCCCCGACACGAATTCCGGGCAACGAACTGGTGGTGGGCGACCTCGTACTCCTGGCCGAGGGGGATCGAGTGCCCGCAGATGTTGAGCTGCTTGAAACCAGCTACCTCACAGTGGATGAATCCCTTCTAACGGGTGAAGCGGTGCCGGTGCTAAAGCGTGCTTTGAGCGGCAAGCAAAGCGAGGCGGCGCAAGAACAAACGCATCTGGCCTTCTCCGGAACGCTGGTCACCCAGGGCACTGGCCGAGCCAGAGTTGTCGCGACGGGGGCACGCAGTGCTCTGGGGAAGATCGGCAGTTCGCTCGGCGCCATTGCGGCTGGCCGAACGCCTCTTCAAGCAGAGGTCGAGCGCGCGGTGAAGCTGGTGGCGGTCATTGGGGGCTTGATTGCCCTTGCCCTGGGCATGGGCTGGGCCGTGACCCGCGGCGACTGGCTGACAGGGCTGCTGGCTGGACTCACGCTCGCCATGGCGATCTTGCCCGAGGAATTGCCGGTGGTTCTCACCATCTTCTTGGGCCTTGGCGCATGGCGCCTGGCCAATGAGCGCGTCCTGACAAGAAGCATTCCGGCGGTGGAACTGCTTGGCGCCACCACCCTGCTTTGTGTTGATAAAACCGGGACGCTCACGCGCAACCAAATGGAGGTGCGGCGCCTTTGGGCAGATCCCGCCTTCTTTGAAATGGGGGAGGAGCTGCCAGACGCCATGCCCCATGCCTTTCACCCGGTGCTGGAGTACGCGGTGCTGTCCAGCCATCGCCAAGCCTTTGACCCCATGGAGACGGCCATTGGCGCTGCAGGTCAGTACTGGCTAAGGGACTCTGAGCACCTGCATGCCGACTGGAGCTTGGTCTCGGAATACCCGTTATCGAAAGACCTTTTGGCCATGTCTCGCGTATGGAGCTCCAGCAGCCGCAGCGAGTTCCTCGTGGCAGCCAAAGGCGCCCCGGAAGCCGTTTTCGACCTCTGCCACCTGACAGCGCCCCAACGCGAACGCATCACACAACAAGTGGCCAGCATGGCTGCCGATGGGCTGCGCGTGCTGGGAGTGGCACGCGCCGTCTTCGGGGCGAAAGACTTGCCGCCCATCCAGCACGACTTCGACTTTGAGTTCGTGGGCTTGATAGGTCTTGAAGACCCAGTCCGACCCGACGTGCCGGCGGCCATTTCAGAATGCCGCGCAGCGGGCATTCGAGTGACCATGATCACGGGCGATCACCCCGCGACGGCCATGGCGGTTGCACGACAAGCCGGGCTGGACACGGCAGGCGGTCATCTCACCGGAACCGAGCTCGACGCTCTAGACGATCAGGCTCTGGACGCCAAACTCGGCACCGTGCATGTCTTTTGTCGGATTCGGCCCGAGCAAAAGCTTCGCCTCGTTCAAGCCCTCAAAGCTCGGGGCGAGGTGGTGGCCATGACCGGCGACGGCGTCAACGACGCCCCAGCGCTCAAGGCAGCCCATATCGGTGTGGCCATGGGCGCGCGCGGCACGGACGTCGCCCGCGAAGCGGCCGACCTGGTGCTGCTCAACGACGACTTCGCCTCCCTCGTCAAGGCCATTCGCTATGGCCGCAGGGTGTTTGCCAACCTGCGCAAGGCCGTTGCATTCGTATTGGCTGCGCATGTGCCCATCATTGGCCTGGCCGTCGCACCGGTGCTGATGGGGTGGCCCATGATCTTGATGCCCGCCCACATCTTGTTCCTTCAGTTGGTCATTGACCCTGCCTGCTCGATCGTGTTCGAGGCCGAACCCCTGGAAGCCGGCGCGATGCAGCAGCCACCGCGGCCTTCGGGCGCCGGGCTGTTCGACGCAGAGATCGCTCGGCGCGGCCTTTTGCAGGGACTCGGTCTGTTGTTGGTCGTGCTGGCCGGGTATCAGATGGCGATCGTTTCGAGCGCTTCCCACGACGTGGGGCGGACCATCGCCTTTTTGGTGCTGGTGCTCGGCAACCTCGCGCTGATTCAGGCCAACCGCTCTTGGTCTGCCGCACATGGGGCGCGTCTCGCA
Source organism: Burkholderiales bacterium (assembly GCA_046317675.1). Classification (GTDB taxonomy): domain Bacteria; phylum Pseudomonadota; class Gammaproteobacteria; order Burkholderiales; family Burkholderiaceae_C; genus Inhella. Next base: position 4,764 of record JBKCVH010000257.1, on the reverse strand, counting down.
AGCAATGGAGCGCTGCGCTGGATCAGCGCTGGGGCCCTGGCCTTTCTCGGCATTGCGCTGGGCGTACCCGAAGCGGCTGCGCTCTTCAAGTTCGCCATGCCTTCTGCGTGGTTACTGGGCGCATCCGCTGGCTTGATGCTGGCGCTGTGGCTCTGGCTTTATGGCATCAATGCGATGCGGGCACGGCCGGGCCAACCGGCTTGAACCCAAATCCGGCACGTGCCTGCTTGCTGGATGCCGCTTGATGCCACTTGAGCCCTGAGGTCAGTCGTCGCTTTCGCGCTGCGAAGCGGCAGCCGGCTGGGCCGAGTTCCAAGCGGGCAGGTCGACATAAGCCTGCCACCCCGAGAACCCCACGCTGGCGAGCACCACCAGAACGGCGAGCCATGAACGGTTGGATTTCGCAAGGTCAGGCCCGGGGCCCTCCGTGCGGCCCGTCACCATGGGCATGGCCAAGTTCTTGCGGCGCAGCACCGAGAGCAGCACCAGCAGCACCAAGTGCGCGAGCACCAAGGCCATGGCTGCGTTGGCGAAGAACTCGTGCAGTTCCTCCATCGCGTCCTCCAAGCCCAACCACTCCACATGGGCGGCGTAGCCCGAAAGCACCAAGGGCGCCGCCATCACCAAGAGCAGCAACACCGACAGGCCCACGCCCAGTGCGGTCAAGCGCGGCAAGTCAAAGTTCCCTTTGGCTGCCGCGCGAAACCAATCGCCCAGCCCCGCCACACGCCGCCCCATCAAGGCCAAGCGCACTTGCCTTGGCCCCAGCAAGCCATCCAGCAATCGATACAGCAGCAAGGCGCCGAACAGGTAGCCGAGGGTGACGTGAACGCCGCGCCAGCGCTCGGACTCTGCCGTGAGCCAAGCGCCCGCGAAGCTCAAAGCAAAGAGCCAGTGGAATGCGCGCGTCGGCGCGTCGATCATCAGTCGACCCTTGCGTTGGGGCATGGGCTTGGGCGTTGGGGCTGCAGCAGTGGCGCTGCTGGCGCTGGTGGGCATGGAACGAGTCATGGTCTTTCTCCAAAGGGGTTGCAGGGCGGCGTGCTCATCAGTCATCCCAAGCGGCACGCTGGCGGGCACTCAAGCCCTCCGGGCGCCGCAGGGCGTGTTCACCGAACTGACCGCGATCCGCCCCGGTGTGGCAGGCCATGCAGTTCGAGGCGGACTTCACGCTGGGCAGTCGCCAGGTGGCGGCTTCGATGCTTCGGTGCTTGCGAACGAACCAATCGGTTCGTGTGATGCGGTCCTCTGGCACAGGAGCTGCTGCCCGTGGCCGGTCATCGGCGTTCGCGTTGAGCCATTGGCTGATGAGCTGGATGTCTTTGGGGTCGAGCGTGGCGTCGGTGCCGTAATGCTTGCCGAGGCCCCCCATCAAGCGCGCCCAAGAGGCCGCCGGCAAATGCCCGGGCAGAAAGGCGATGTGGCAGGCGGCGCACTCGGCCACATAGGGCTTGATGAGCGTCACCCGGGGCGTGCGTTCGCCGTCGCTGCCATGGGCTGCGCCGGCCAGCAAAAGGGCGCCGGCTGCCAGGCGTGCGGCGCGGCTCAGGGGTCTGAAGGGGGTGTTCGTGTTGGTCGTCATGCTGCTCTCCAAGAGTTCAACGAAGCGTCAACAACCAGGCCAGCACATCGGCCTTCTCGCCGGCTGTGCACTCGCGCTGGGTCACGTCTTTGCAATTGCGGCGAAACCACTTCTCCACGCGCTTCTCGTCGGTGAAAGCCTTGGGGTTGAAGGCGGGCGCCAAGGCGTCCATGGGCTTGTTCGTCATGGCGTGGCGCCCGGTGCCGGTGGGCAACTTGCCGTGGCAGGAGGCGCAAGACCAATCGCCGCCATGCCGGCTGGTGAAGAAAACCTGCCCGCGCTCTGCCCGGCCGGGCGCACCGGCCAAAGCCTCGAAGGCGCGCAGTTGCTGCTGCGGGCTTGTCAGCTGCGCACGGGCCGCCGAGCCGGCAAAGGCTGCGGCCAAAACCAGCAGGGTGGGAAGGAGCTTTGCATTCATGGCGGTGGCCTTGGGTTGCGATGGGGCCATGTTCGAGAACCCCGCTTGAACCTCAGCTGAACCCGCTGTTCATCTACCGTTCAGGCTTGCAGGCGCAAACTCGCTGCATGAGCCTTTGGCGACACCCCCTACCGCGCGCTTGGCCATGGGCCAGCGCCGCCCTGCTGCTGCTGGGCTTGGCCCTGCCGCTGGCACAGGCCAGCGAGGACCACGAACGCGCCCGCGCTGCCCTGCAGGCGGGCGAGGTCTTGTCGCTGCAGAAGGTGCTGGAAAAGATTCAGCGCAGCCACCCGGGCGAGCTTCTGGAGGCGGAACTGGAGCGCGAACACGGGCGCTGGGTGTACGAGCTCAAGCTGCTCCAAAAAGGCGGCGTACTGATGCGCCTTGACGTGGACGCGAAGACCGGCGAGGTCTTGAAGAGCCGGCAGCGCTCCGGCCAAGGCTCGCCCCAAGCCCAACCCGAAACCCGGAAGAGCCCATGAGAGTGCTGGTGGTCGAAGACGAAGCGGTGCTGCGCGGGCAGCTCAAAAGCCTGCTGGAGCAAGCCGGCTACGCGGTGGATGAAGCCGCTGACGGGAATGAAGCCTTGCACCTGGGCGCCACCGAGCCTTACGACGCCATCGTGCTCGACCTGGGCCTCCCGGTCATGGACGGCCTCACCGTGCTGCAGCGCTGGCGCCAGCAGGGCCAGGCCATTCCGGTTTTGATCCTGACCGCCCGCGACGGCTGGCACGAGAAGGTGGCCGGCATTGACGCCGGCGCCGACGACTACCTCGCCAAACCCTTCCACACCGAGGAGCTGCTGGCCCGACTGCGTGCCTTGGTGCGCCGCTCGCATGGCTTGGCCTCGCCCTTGCTGCAGTGCGGCGACATCACGCTCGACACGCGCACCGGAACGGTCACGCAGGGCGGCCGCACCGTGAGCCTCACCGCGCACGAGCACCGGCTGCTGAGCTACCTCATGCACCGTGCCGGGCAGGCGGTGTCTCGGACGGAACTCATCTCGCACCTGTACGCGCAAGACTTCGACCGCGACTCCAACACGGTCGAGGTGTTCGTGGGCCGCTTGCGCCGCAAGCTGGGCAACGAGCGCATTGAAACCGTCCGCGGCCTGGGTTACCGGCTCGCGGCCTTGCCGCAGGCCCATGCACCGCAATAGCTCGGGCTGAGCACCGTGCGCTACCTGCACTCCCTCAAGCAGCGCTTGCTGCTGGTCACGCTCCTCACCGCTGGCGTCACCCTGGTGGCAGCGGGCCTCATCCTGTCGGGCCTGTTTCGAGATCAAGTGCAGCAACAACTCGTGGTGCGCCTGAGTGCCGACCTCGACCAAGTCATGGCGCGGCTCCAAGTCGATGCCAGCGGGCAGCCCACGCTGGACGCCACCCAGCTCTCCGACCCCCGCTGGACACGCCCCCGCTCGGGCCTCTATTGGCAAGTGGACGGCGCCGGCGCAAGCGGGCAACCCGCCCTGCTCCGCTCCCGCTCTTTGTGGGACGAACAACTGACCGCGCCGCCCGACCTGCCTACGCAGGGCGAGCTGCACGTCCATGAACTCCAGGGCTTTTATGGGGAGCCGCTCTTGCTCATCGAGCGCACCCTGCGCGCAGAAGGCGCCGCAGCGCCCTGGCGCGTGATGGTGGCGGCCGAGCTGCGCCCGCTGGAGCAAGCGGCGCAGCGCTTCAATGCCGTGCTCGCTTGGTCTTTGCTCGCCTTGCTGCTGCTCTTGGTGGCCGGAGCCCTGCTGCAAGTGGCGCTGGGCTTGGCGCCCTTGACGCGCTTGCACCACGCCTTGACGGCTCTGCGGGACGGCCGGGCGCAGCGCCTGGAGGGCCAGTACCCGAACGAGGTCCAGCCCCTGGTCAACGACTTCAACGGCGTTCTCGACCGGCAAGCCCAGATGCTGCAACGCGCCCGCGCCCAAGCCGGCACCTTGGCACACGCCCTCAAAACGCCGCTCACCGTGCTGTCTCAAGGCGCCGCCAACGCGCAAACCAACCCACCCGCCCAGGCGGAGCTGCCGGACTTAGTGACCGAGCAAGTGCTGCTGGCGCGCCGCCACGTGGACTGGCACCTCGCAAGGTCCCGCGCCGCCGCCGCCCAAGGCCTGCTGGGCTTGCGCACGCCCATCCAGCCCGTGGCCGAAGGCCTGCTGCGGGTGATGGAAAAAATCCATGCCGAGCGACGCCTCAGCATGGGCCTAGAAACCGGCGAGCAGCTGGCCTTTGCGGGCGAAGCGCAAGACCTGCAAGAAATGCTGGGCAACTTGCTGGACAACGCCTGCAAGGCCGCTCGCTCCCAGGTCCAGCTGACCGCCCAGCAAACCGACCTGCAGTTGCGCATCACGATTGAAGACGACGGCCCCGGCATTCCGGAAGCGCACATGAGCGATGCGCTGCGCCGAGGCGGCCGTTTGGACGAGTCCACGCCGGGCAGCGGCCTGGGCTTGGCCATCGTCATGGAGTTGGCGGCCTTGTACGGCGGCTCACTCGAACTGGGTCGTAGCGCCATGGGCGGGCTGCAAGTGAGCTTGGTCCTCCCCGCCGCCTAGTGCGGCTGGCTTGATTGGTCTGCAACCGTCACGACGGCACCGCAAGGGTGCCAGTCCTCAGGTGCCGCAGGGTGTGCAGGTCGGCGTTGTCGGGGCGGAAGTCCCGGCGGCCGTTCTTGAAGATGCGTTCATCCGCCTGAGCCCAAAGCACCTCGGCAAACACGGTGTCGTAGGTGGCTTCGCTGTGCGGTTCAGGAATGCGGCGAAGCTCCATCC
>JBKCVH010000256.1:0-23816 GCA_046317675.1 Burkholderiales bacterium | reverse complement strand
ACATCCGCGAGTTCATTCAGCACATTGGCCCGAAAGTGCACGTCATCAGCGTGTGCCAGCCCACCGTGCCGGTACTAGCAGCCGTATCGCTCCAGGCAACACAGCACAAGATCGTGCCCCGCTCCATGACCATGATGGGTGGCCCCATCGACGCCCGCAAAAGCCCAACGGCGGTCAATAACTTGGCGATGAACAAGAGCTACAACTGGTTCGAGAACAACGTGATCTACCGGGTGCCCACCAACTTCCCAGGCGCCGGCCGGCCGGTCTACCCCGGATTCCTGCAGCACACCGGTTTTGTCGCCATGAACCCGGACCGGCACCTCACCAGCCACTACGACTACTTTCTGGACCTGGTTCGGGGCGATGGCGACAGTGCCGATCACCATCGGGAGTTCTACGACGAGTACAACGCCGTTCTGGATCTGCCGGCCGAGTACTACCTCGACACCATCAAGACCGTTTTCCAGGACTTCGCACTCGTCAACGGAACTTGGAAAGTCAGGGGCGAGCTGGTGAGGCCCCAAGACATCAAAGGCTGCGGTGTTTTGACCGTTGAAGGCGAACTGGACGACATCTCAGGCGCAGGCCAGACAGAAGCGGCCCATGGCCTCTGCACGGGCATTCCCAAGCAGCATCAAAAGCACTTGACGGTTCAAGGTGCCGGCCACTACGGCATCTTCAGTGGTCGCCGCTGGCGCGACATCGCTTACCCCGTGGTGCGCGACTTCATTGCCGAACACGATCACAGCCGCGCCGTACCCGCAGTAGCGGCCCGCAAGCCCAAGGCGTGACGGCAGAAGCAAGTCCGGCCTTTCTGGCCTATGTCGAACGCATCAACGCGGCCCTGCCTCAAACGCAGTGCACGCGTTGCGGCGAGCCCGACTGTCGCCGCTATGCAGAGGCCATTGCCCGTGGCGCAGCGCCGATCAACCGCTGCCCACCTGGCGGGCAAGTGGGGGTGGAACGGCTCGCAGCCATCACCGGGAGCCCGGCATTGCCGCTGGATGCCCGGCAAGGCATTGAAGCGGAGCGCGGCGTGGCGCGCATTGACGAGAGTTGGTGCATCGGCTGCACCCTGTGCATCAAAGCCTGCCCCGTGGACGCCATCGTGGGCACGGCCAAGCACATGCACACCGTGATCGAAGCCGACTGCACCGGCTGCGAACTGTGCATACCGGTCTGCCCCGTCGATTGCATTGAGCTACCGGTCGTCACACCGGGTCTGACCGGCTGGTCGGCCTGGAGCAACGAGGCGGCTCAACTGGCTCGGCAGCGCTATGAAGCGAGGGCGCAGCGGCTGGTCAAGGAAAGCGCAGAACAGGAACAGCGGCTGGCCGCCAAAGCCGAGACCAAACTGCTGGCACTCGGGCAAGAAGCCGATTCGGACGAGAAAAATCGCAAGCGGGCCGTCATTGAAGCGGCCTTGCAGCGCGCGCGCGCCAAGGCGGCATCGTGAACGAAACGGCCATCGTCAACTTCTTCGACACCCTGCAGCGCTCCAACCCAGAGCCGGAGACCGAGTTGGTGTTTGCCAGCCCCTTCGAGTGCCTTGCAGCCGTTTTGCTATCCGCCCAGGCCACCGATGTCGGCGTCAACAAGGCCACACGCCGCCTCTTCGCCGTTGCCCCTACACCCGAGCGCATGCTTCTTTTGGGTGAAGCCGGCCTGACAGAACACATCAAAACCATCGGCCTCTTTCGCAGCAAAGCGCGGCACCTGATCGAGACCTGCCGGCTTCTGGTCGAGCAGCATGACGGCCAAGTGCCACACAGCCGAGAAGCGCTTGAAGCCCTTCCGGGCGTCGGTCGCAAGACGGCCAATGTCGTGCTCAATGTGGCCTTCGGCGAGCCCACGATGGCCGTTGACACGCACATCTTCAGAGTGGCCAATCGCACGGGCCTCGCAATCGGCAGCACGCCGGCTCAAGTGGAGCGCGGCCTGCTCGCTCGCATCCCCGAACGCTTCATGCTCCATGCCCATCACTGGCTGATCTTGCATGGGCGATACGTCTGCAAGGCGCGCAGCCCGGCATGCCAAGCCTGCCAAGTGCAAGTCCATTGCGATCAGCGTCTCTAGAATCACCCGCCTATGGCCACCCTGACCGATTTGCTGCAACGCGTAGAGCGCCTGCTCTTGCGCCACGATGAACTGCAGCGCACCAATGCCCTCCTGACCGAGCAACTGGAGGTGGTCACGCAGGAACGTGACAGCCTGCGCTCGCGGCTATCTGCCGCTCGTCAGCGCATCGACACCCTCATTCAGCGACTGCCCATGGACGATTCACAAGGCGGTGGCCACGCATGAACCAAATCGAAGTCACCATCATGGGTCAAAGCTATTTGCTGGCTTGCCCTGCAGGTGGGGAAGCCATGCTGACCCAAGCCGTCTCGCGCGTCGACCAAGAGATGTGCGCCATCCGCGATGCCGGCCGCATCCGTGCGCGGGAGCGCATTGCCGTGCTGGCGGCGCTCAACCTCGCGTACCAGTTGGTGCAGGCGCCCAGTTCGGCACCGTCTGCTGAGGCACTGGGCGGCGACTTCACTGAACTCCTTTCTCGCCTCGACAAAGCTTTAGCAGCCGACGGCCAACTCCTCTGACAGAATCGCGCTGTCCGTCGCTTTTGCGCGGGTTTTTATTTCCTTGAACCGATGCTTTCGCAAGCAAGGGCTTGGAATATGCGTGGCAGGCGTGATCGTCTCGCGTCAGATGAACCCGAAGCTTTGCTGACCTCGCCCACCTGTACCCCTAGGGTTCAGGAATGCGGCCCGCGGAGGGCGGCGGACACCCTTACCGGCTCGCGACGCACATGCAAACCTGGCTCATGAAGTCGGAGCCCGACGAGGCTTCCATTGATCACCTCCGGGCTGCAGGTACGCTCCCTTGGACGGGCGTGCGCAACTACCAAGCCCGCAATTTCATGCGCGATGCCATGCGGCTCGGTGACCGTGTACTTTTCTACCACTCGTCCTGCGCAGAGCCCGGCATCGCCGGCTTGGCTGAGGTGTGCTCTTCGGCCTATGCAGACCCCACGCAGTTTGACCCGACAAGCCCGTACTTCGATGCCAAAAGCAAGCAAGAGACGCCGCGCTGGCTGATGGTGGATGTTCGCTTTGTGGCCAAAACTGCGCTCCTGAGCCTCGCCCACCTGCGCACCCAACCTGCGCTGGCAAGCCTTCAGGTTCTGCAACGCGGCAGCCGCCTTTCCATCACCCCCGTGAGCCCGGCGGAGTGGGCCGCATTGGCACCGCTGATGGGGGTGGCGGCATGACGCTGCTGCTGCTCTTGCAACTGCTCGCGCTCGGGGCCGCTAGCGGGTTCCTCGCCGGTTTGCTGGGCATTGGCGGGGGCATGCTGATGGTTCCGTTTCTAACGGCCCTGCTGCAAGCGCAAGGGGCTTCGGAGGCGCTCGCGGTCAAGATGGCCATTGCCACCTCGATGGCGTGCATCGTTGCCACATCCCTCAGTTCGGCCCGAGCGCATCATGCGCGGGGTGCGGTGCGCTGGCCTTTGGTGCGCGCCATTGCACCCGGCATCGTGATCGGCGGCCTGGTTTCGGGCGCAGGCCTATTTGCATTGGTCAAGGGGCAAGGCCTCGCCGCTCTGTTCGCCGTTTTCGTCGGCTTCTCGGCTTGGCAGATGTGGCGAGGAAAGCAACCCACAGCCGCTCGCCCGCTGCCCAAACCGGCTGCGCTGCTGGGGGTGGGTGGTGTGATCGGCCTTTTGTCAGGGCTGGTCGGCGCGGGGGGCGGCTTCTTGGCCGTGCCTTTCATGGCTTGGTGCTCGGTCCCGATCCACACTGCCGTCGCAACGAGCGCCGCCCTCGGCTTGCCAGTGGCCCTGTCCAACACCCTGGGCTATGTGGTGGGCGGCTGGGGTCTGGTGAACCCAGTTCCAGGCGCCTTCGGCTACCTTTACTTGCCAGCGCTCGCGGTGCTGATGCCCATCACCGTTTTGCTGGCGCCGCTCGGCGCACGTGCGGCGCATGCCTTGCCGGTTGCGCAACTCAAGCGCGCCTTCGCCGTGCTGCTGATGCTACTGGCCGCCTACATGGCGACCAAAGCCTTCTAGCCGCCCAAGGAAATGGCGGCCAGGCCAACCTGATTGCCCCCACGCCGCTGCGCCATCCAGAGCGCCTGCTGCGACGCTGCCAGCAGCTTTTCATGGCTAGCAGCTGAGTGCGGGAAGCTTGCAACGCCCAGCGACACCGACAAGCCCAGATCCCGCCCTTCGTAGGCCACGATTTGCTGAGAACACTGCCGGCGCAGTTGCTCCATGCGAGCGTGAGCGGTGGCCAGTCCAACCCCAGACAGCAAGATGGCAAAGTGGCTGGCATCCAAACGACTGGCCGCATCCATGGCGCGGGTATTCGCGCGCAGCAGTCGGCCGAGCGCCTCGAGCAAGCGCTTCTGGGCGACCTCATCAGCCGCCAAGCTTTCAGGCACATCCAGGCCGACCATGACAAGCGAAAACTCGCGATGCTCGCGCGTGGAGAGGTCGATCTCCCGCTCCAACAGTTCGTTGAATAGACCCAGCTGCTGCAGCCCAGTCGCCTCGTCTCTACCGCTGCCCTTTTGCACTTCTCGCCTGAGGGCTTCGATCTCGGCTTGATGCTGCTCAATTTGGGCCAGCGCCCGCTGCAAATGCACCTCGCGCTGCCGCTCCTGGGTCTTCTCCGTCCAGACCGACAGCAAGTGGCGAGGATCAAGCGCCACGCGGGCCACGCTGAACTCCCGTCGCCGACCGCCCAAATCCAGGCGGTGTTCGCTGTTGACAACCTGCGAAGCATGCATGGCCTGCAGTTCCACGCGCCGCATGGACTGCGCCTCGTCGGCTCGCATCAATTCACCGTCAGAGGAGCCGACGAGGCTGGACTCGCTGCGCTCGAACAACTTGTCAATACTCTGCGAGGCCTGCACATAAAGCCCGGTGTCAATCTGCTTGACGGCAAAACCCGCGCCCAAGGTGGTCAACACCTCGATCAAGCGCCCCGCTCCCTCGGCACTCAAGAGCCAGGGCGCCGGATTGGGCGAATCTTGGGAGTCAGCGGGCGAATTCATCGAAACAAGTGAGTTGCTTGGAGCAATGTAGGGGTCGGCTCGGTCGGCGTGCAAGGGAATACCTCACAGCCCCCCCCCGATTTCAGGGGCGGGTAGGCGCAGGCCAGGCTTACACGTAGATATCCAGCATCACCCCGGACATGCGCAATTGCGTTTGCAGCACCCGCAGGTTGGCTACGAATTGGTAAGCAGCGCTGCGCTGCTCTACGAGACTTCGTGCCAAGTCGGGGTCCTGCTGGGTGAGCTTGAACTCGCTTTCTGCACCCTGGTTCAAAGTCTGGGCGTCCGTGTCCGTCAGCTGAAGGCGCGAGCTTGCGTTGGCCAAATTGTTCGCCGAGGCGCGCAGGCGCTCCTGGGCGTTGGCCAAGCCGGCCAAGGCGGTGGACAGTTCAACCGGCATGATGGCGAAGGTCGGGATGCATGGGCGGAGTATCGGACCACTGAGCTTGCTCCGCCAGTGGCGATAGATTGACCGTGATCAGCCCGTGGTCGCCTCAAAGGAGCCGCTGGAGACAAAGACTCGCACACAGTCGCCACCCGAAGCCTTGGCCTCGCCGCAGGCAAGCGTTGCAGCTGCCAGCACCGCATCGGGGGTTTCCAGAACGGGCTGAAGCAGCACGACACCCAAGCTGGCCTTCACCCTGGCGCGGTGCAAGCCCCAACGAAGGCGGTACACGGCAATGGCGGCTCGAATCTTCTCGGCCACGATTTCGGCGTAGTGCTGGTCGCAATCTGGGAGCAACACCGCGAAGCGGTCTTGCTCAATGCGGGCCACCGTGTCAGAGGCGCGCACCTTGGTTTGCAGCAACTGGCCGATGCCGTAGAGAAAGTGGTTGGCGGTCTCATTGCCCATGCCGGTCACGACGTCGCTGAACCGATCAAGATCCAGCCAAAGCACCGACACCGGCTCGTTGCGCCGACTGCCCACATGCTCAGCCAGGCGGCGCTCAAACTCACGCCGATTCGACAGCTCCGTCACCAAATCGTGCTTGGCGCTCCAAGTCGGCGCTTGGCGCGCTGCCCGAGCAATGCTGACGTCAGTGACCACCCACATGGCTTCAGCCTGCGGCGCCTGCCAATCGACCGGAGTCGCCTGCAAACGACCCCAAAAGCGCGAGCCGTCGCGCCGCACGAACTCAATCTCATCGTCGACGGGCTGACCGGCTTGAAAGCTGGAGCGCAGCTGCTCGGTGCAGGCCAAGTGCGCGGCATCAGAAACGAAGCTGCCACGCGTGGCGGCACCGCTCAAGGCGGTGTCTTCATGGTGGCCAAACAGGTGGTTAAACGGCTCGCTCACCTGCGCAAAGCTACCGCCGGCCACAAAGGCCACCGCCAGCGGCGAGCGCACCAGCAAGGCCTGTAGGCGAGCGCTGTCGGTCGTCGATTCAGTCATCGAGGTCTCCTGGAAGTATTTCGCACCATCATCGGCGAACTATGGGGAGCTTCAAGCCCTGCCAAACCCCAATTCGTCGGGATGGGGCGGGGCAATGGTTTCCACCCAGTCCACCAAGCCTTCTAAAAGTGCTTGCTGGACGGGGTTTTCCAGCTCGGACTGCAACACATCGAGCCGTTCAAGGTAGGCGGCGATGGTCGTACGGCCCGTTTGGTGGAGGCGCTGAGCACGTTCGGCCAGCCAGCGCTGCCCTTCTTCTGGCGTCAAGAAAGCGCTGTGGTGGCGAGCGCGGTAGTGCCAAAGCAAGGTCTCCAGCCGAGGATCTGAAAAATGCAGGCGCCCTTCTTGGACCCGCTGAGCCAGTTGTTCGGCCGTCCACTGCCGCACCTGCTGCAAAAGACGGCGGTCGGCATCAGGCACGAAGCCGCCATAAAGATTGGCCTCGGGCTCCAAGTCATTCAGGCCCTCTGGGGGCAAAAACACTTCAGACCACAAGCCATCCAATAGATTCCCCTTCTCTTGGAGTTGGGCTGCGTGCTTGAGCGCCAAAGCGCGGTCCATACCCCAGCGCTCGGCCTGGGCCGCGCTCAAAGTTTGCAAACTGGCGCACACGAAGGGCGACTTGTTGACATGCAAGGTCTTGATGGCCAAGCGGCTGACGCCCTCGGGCAAGTCGTCTCGCGCCACGAACAGACGAGCTCGAATGGCTTCTGGGCGCAGGTCAAACAACTCCGAGGGGTCACTGGACAGGTCCCAAACGATGAGTTCGTTCTTGTTGCGCGGATGAGGGCCGAGCGGCCAAACGATCGCTATGCAGCCTCGCTCGACTCCATAGCGCCCTGACACATGCAGCAATGGGCGCGGCGCGCTGCCGATCTCCGCCCAGGCAGCTTCCTTCTTGTGGAGCTTAAAGGCGAAATCGAACAAGCGCGGGTGCTTTTGACGGATCAAGCGGGCCACAGCAATGGTGGCGCGCACATCCGACAAGGCGTCGTGGGCGGCCTCATGAAGCAAGCCATTCGCTTTGCTCAGCCGCTCCAACTTGAAACTCGTCTTGCCATCGTCACCCACGGGCCATTCAATGCCATCAGGCCGCAGTGCATAGGTGGCGCGCACGAGGTCCAGCAAGTCCCAGCGGCCGCAGCCGTTTTGCCACTCCCGGGCATAGGGGTCGATGAGATTGCGCCAGAACAAGTGCCGGGTGAACTCATCGTCAAAACGCAAAGTGTTGTAACCCACGCCGATGGTGCCGGGCTGGGCCAACTGCGCCTCAATGGCGGCTGCGAAGTCCGGTTCCGGAATGCCCCGCTCGGCACAAGTTTGCGGAAGGATGCCCGTCAGCAAACAAGCCTCTGGCTCGGGCAGTAGTTCAGCGTCCGGCTGGCAGTACCACATGCAGGGCTCACCGATTTCGTTCAGCTCTGCGTCGGTGCGAATGCCGGCGAATTGAGACGGGCGGTCAAAGCGAGCCGAACGGCCGAAGGTTTCGTAGTCGTGCCAGAAGAAGGTGTGTGACATGGCTTGGGAAGGGCTTTGCGGTCAGCATAATCGCCGCCCCAAGCATGAGCAGCGCTCCACCCCCCCTCCCCGCCGCCCCCCGCCAGCTCTGGCGCTGGATCGGCATGTCCCTGCTCGTTTTGGTCTTGGTGCCACTTTGTGTGTTGGGCATTGCGGCGGCGGCCGCTTGGCAGCAGTTGCCCGCGCTGGATCGGCTCACCGACTACCAGCCCAAGGAGCCCCTGCGCATCCTGACGCACGATGGCGTGCTGATCGGCGAGTTCGGAACCGAGCGTCGCCGCTTCGTGCCTCTGGAGGAAATTCCCAAGCCCTTGCGCGATGCGCTGTTGGCCGTGGAAGACACCGACTTCTGGACGCACCCGGGGCTTGATGTGAGCGGCATGGTGCGCGCTGCCTGGCGCAACCTGACCCACAGCGGCCCACGCCACGGCGCCTCCACCATCACCCAGCAGTTGGCGCGCGACACCTTCCTGACGAAGGAGCAACTCTGGAGCCGGAAGTTCATTGAACTCTTGCTGGCGGTCAAGATTGAGCGCGCCATGCCCAAGCGCGAGATCCTTGAGATCTACATGAACCAAATCTTCATGGGCAACCGTGCCTATGGCTTTGGCGCAGCGGCTGAGCGCTACTTTGGCAAGACGCTGCCGCAACTGAACACCGCCGAAATCGCCATGTTGGTGGCACTGCCCAAAGACCCGGTGCGGGTGAACCCCGTTGCCAATCTACCGCGCGCCAAACGCCGTCAGGCCGTTGTTTTGGACCGCATGGCGGCCGTGGGCTTGATCACCATCGAAGAGGCCGATGCCGCCAAAGAGACGCCCCTGAGCATCCGCCGGCCCAAGCGCATGAGCTCCATTGCCGACCATGCCGCCGAGATGGTGCGCGCCGAGGTGGTGGCCCGCTTTGGCGAAGAAGCCTACCAACGCGGCTTGGAAGTCCAGACCACCTTGATGGGCGAGGAACAGCGCGCGGCACAGGCGGGCCTGCGCCGCGCCTTGTTCGACTTGGAGCGCCGGCAGTCCTACAGGGGGCCTGAAGCGCAGTTCGAACTCCCCGATGCCGATTCCGCCAAGTTCGACGCCGCCGTGGACCGCGCCTTTGACCGGCACCCAGACCTTGGCGAACTGCGCTCCGCCCTCGTGCTCTCGGCCAGCCCACAAGCACTTCAACTGCAACTGAGTGATGGTGCGGAGATCAAACTGGCTGCCGATTCACTGCGCAGCCTGCAGACGCGGCTGAAGCCCGGGGCTGACAACCCCGTCAAGCGCGGCAGCCTTTTGCGCCTTCTCAACACCGGCACTGACGACAAACCACGCTGGGCGGTGAGCCAAGCGCCACAAGCGGAAGGGGCCGTGGTGTCGCTGGACCCCAAGACGGGCGCCGTGCGGGCCTTGGTGGGCGGCTTCGACTTTGCCCGTGGCCAGTTCAATCACGCCACGCAGGCCTACCGCCAGCCGGGTTCTTCGTTCAAGCCCTTCGTGTACTCGGCCCTCATTGAGCAGGGCGCATGGTCAGGAACCCTGGTCAGCGACCAACCCTTCGAGCAAGGCGACTGGGCGCCCAAGAACTACGACGGCAAGTACGAGGAGATGCTGACCCTGCGCCAGGCGATCGCCCGCTCCAAGAACATGGTCACCATCCGCCTGCTTGAACATCTGGGTGTGCGCCTGGTGCGGGATTGGGCGGTGACCTTTGGCCTAGAGGCCGACAAGCAACCCTTGAACATGACCTTGGCCCTGGGCTCGGGGGCAGTGACCCCCATGCAAATGGCCAGCGCCTACGCCGTGTTTGCCAACAAGGGTTTGTCGCAGCCGGTGCAGCTGATTGAGCGCATCAAAGACCAGAACGGCGCAATCCTTTTTGAAGCACCAGAACCCGGCGAAGGCCGCCGCGTCATCAGTGAGCGCAACGCCTTCATGACCAACCAACTGCTGTCGGCCGTGATGAAGGAAGGCACTGGCGCCAGGGGTAGCGGCATGCTGCAGCGCTGGGACTTGTACGGAAAAACCGGTACCACCAACGACGCCGTGGACGCTTGGTTTGCCGGTTTTCAAGCCAGCCGGGTCGGTGTGGTGTGGGTGGGCTACCCGCAACCCCGCTCCCTGGGTGAACGCGAAACCGGCGGCGGCTTGGCCTTGCCCGTCTGGGCGGCCACGATGGCCGTTGCGCTCAAGGGCCAGCCGGTCGCCCCCATCGAACCGCCCCTGGAGGGCTTGCTGCTGATCGACGGGAACTGGTTCTACGAGGAATTCACCGGCGATATGGCGCTAGACCGCATCGGCTTGCCGCCTGCCGAGGCAGCAAGTGCCCCCAGGGAGTCAGCCAGCGACTTGCTGGCCCTGCAGCCGCCCGCCGCTCAGCCGATCAAGCCAGCTTCCGCACCATGACGGAGCCGATGGAGTAACCGGCGCCAAAGGAACAGATCACGCCCACATCGCCGGCCTGCAAGTCGGCGCGGTGTTCGTGGAACGCAATGATGGAGCCGGCCGACGCCGTGTTGGCCCATTCATTGAGGATGAGCGGTGCCACGTCCGAGCCGGCATCAGCGCCCACCAGCTTCTTGATCACCAACTGGTTCATGCCTTGGTTGGCTTGGTGCAACCAATAGCGGCGCACAGCGCCGGGCGCGACGCCTTCATCGGCCAAATGCGCCTCAATGTGGGCGGCGGCCATGGGCACGACTTCCTTGAACACCTTGCGGCCTTCTTGGCGGAATGTTTTGTCGCGTTCTCGCCCGTCGCTGTCTTCACAGCGGTTCATGAAGCCGAAGTTGTTGCGGATGTTGTTGCTGTACTGCGTGGCCAAGCGCGTGCTCACCACATCCCAGCGCTCGGCCGCAACCGCCGTGTCGGCACGCTCGACCAGCACGGCGGTGCAGGTGTCGCCAAAGATGAAATGGCAATCCCGGTCGCGCCACTCCAAATGGGCCGAAGTGATCTCCGGACTCACCACCAAGGCGCAGCGGGCGCTACCCGCCTTGACCGCATTGACCGCTTGTTCAATGCCAAAGGTGGCGGAGGAGCAGGCCACATTCATGTCAAAGCCGTAACCCTGCGCACCCAAGGCCGCCTGAATTTCGCAGGCCATGGCTGGGTAGCCACGCTGCATGTTGGCAGCCGCGCAGAAGACGGCGTCAATCTCTTTGGGGTCGCGCCCCGCTTGCGCACACGCTTGGCGAGCGGCCTCAACGGCAATCTCGGCCATCACCGACATCGCATCATCCGGCCGCGCCGCAATGCGCGGGTACATGCGCGCCGGGTCGAGCACGCCGTCCTTGTCAATCACATAGCGGTTCTGGATGCCGCTGGCCTTTTCAATGAACTCCACGCTCGAAGGCACCAGCGCTTGCACCGTGCCGGCGGCAATGCCGGCAGCATGCTCGGCATTGAAGCGCTCCACATAGGCGTTGAAGCTGGCCACCAACTCGGCATTGCTGATGGCGTGCGGCGGCCGGTACAAACCGGTGCCAGTGATGACGGCTGTGTGCATGGCGAAGTCTTCGGCGAAACGGGGGCGCGAAGTGTAGTTTTGCCACGATGGCTCGGTGCGCCTCCGGATGAGCTGGCTCTGACATGCGGGCTCCCTAGAATCAAGCATCGACGGGGCAGCAGGCCCAGAGCCTCCTGCCCCGCCTCTTTTTCTTGAGCCGTTTCCATGACCGAACTCGCCAAATCCTTCGAACCCGCCGCCCTTGAAGCCCATTGGGGCCCGCTATGGGAGCGCGAAGGCCTTTACGCCCCCACGCTGGACACCGCCAAACCCTCATTCAGCATCCAGCTGCCGCCGCCCAATGTGACCGGCACGCTGCACATGGGCCACGCGTTCAACCAGACCATCATGGACGCCCTGACCCGCATGCACCGTATGAAGGGCCACAACACCTTGTGGGTGCCCGGCACCGACCACGCCGGCATCGCCACCCAGATCGTGGTGGAGCGCCAGTTGCAAGCGCAAGGCATCAGCCGCCACGACCTCGGCCGCAAAAACTTTGTGGCCAAGGTGTGGGAGTGGAAGGAAGAGAGCGGCAACACCATCACCCGGCAAATGCGCCGCATGGGCGACAGCGTGAGCTGGCAGCACGAGTACTTCACCATGGACCCGGCGCTCTCCACCGTGGTCACCGAAACCTTTGTGCGCCTTTACGAAGAGGGCCTGATCTACCGCGGCAAGCGCTTGGTGAGCTGGGACCCGGTGCTGAAGTCCGCCGTGTCTGACTTGGAGGTGGAGAGCGAAGAGGAAGACGGCCACCTCTGGCACATCCGCTACCCGGTCGAAGGCAGCAGCGAGTCCCTGGTGGTGGCCACCACGCGGCCCGAGACGATGCTGGGCGACACCGCCGTGATGGTGCACCCGGAAGACGAGCGCTATGCACACCTCATCGGCAAGCAGGTGCGCTTGCCCTTGACCGGCCGCCTGGTGCCGGTGATTGCCGACGCCTACGTGGACAAGGCCTTCGGCACCGGTGTGGTGAAGGTCACCCCAGCGCACGACACCAACGACTACCAAGTGGGCCAGCGCCACGGCCTGCCCATGCTCACCATCTTTGATTTGGACGCCAAGGTCAGCGGCCACGAGGCCAGCGACATTCCAGCCGCCTACCTGGGCCTGGACCGCTTCAAGGCCCGCAAGCAAATCGTGGCCGATCTGGATGCCCAAGGCCTGCTGGTCGAGACCAAGAAGCACAAGCTCATGGTGCCGCGCTGCGCACGCACCGGCCAAGTCATTGAACCGATGCTCACCGACCAATGGTTCGTGGCAATGACCAAACCGGGCGCAAGCGGCAAGTCCATCGCCCAAGGCGCCATTGAGGCCGTCGAATCGGGCGACGTGAAGTTCGTGCCCGAGAACTGGGTCAACACCTACAACCAGTGGATGAAGAACATCCAGGACTGGTGCATCAGCCGCCAGCTGTGGTGGGGCCACCAAATTCCCGCTTGGTACGACGAAGACGGCAAGGTCTACGTGGCCCGCAGCGAAGCTGAAGCGCAGGCCCAAGCGCCCGGGAAGACGCTGACGCGCGACGAAGACGTGCTGGACACCTGGTACAGCTCGGCCCTGGTGCCCTTCTCCACCCTCGGCTGGCCGGCCAAAACGGTGGAGCAGGACCTGTTCCTGCCCAGCTCGGTGCTGGTGACCGGCTACGACATCATCTTCTTCTGGGTCGCCCGGATGATCATGATGACCAAGCACTTCACTGGCACGGTGCCCTTCAAGCATGTCTACATCCATGGCCTGGTGCTCGACGCCCAAGGCAAGAAGATGAGCAAGAGCGAAGGCAATGTGCTGGACCCCGTCGACTTGATCGACGGTATTGAACTGGCGCCCCTGCTGGACAAACGCACCCAAGGCCTGCGCAAACCCGAAACCGCGCCCAAGGTGCGCACCGCCACCGAGAAAGAATTCCCCGAGGGCATTCCCGGCTACGGCGCCGACGCGCTGCGCTTCACCTGCGCGGCCATGGCCACGCTGGGCCGCCGCGTCAACTTCGACAGCAAACGCTGCGAGGGCTACCGCAACTTCTGCAACAAGCTATGGAACGCCACGCGCTTCGTGCTGATGAACACGGAGGGACAGGACTGCGGTTTGCAGGAGCACCCGGGCGGTGTTTGCCCACCTGGCTTCAACCGCTTCAGCCAAGCCGATCGCTGGATCACCAGCGAGTTGCAGCGCGTGGAAGACGATGTGGCCAAGGGCTTCGCCGACTACCGGCTCGACCTCGTCGCCAACGCCGTTTACCGCTTTGTGTGGGATGAGTACTGCGACTGGTACTTGGAGATTGCCAAGGTGCAGATCCAAGTGGGCGACGCCGCCCAGCAGCGCGCCACGCGCCGCACCTTGATTCGCGTGCTGGAAACCGTGCTGCGCCTGCTGCACCCGATCACACCCTTCATCACCGAAGAGCTCTGGCAAGCGGTTGCGCCCGTGGCGCAGCGCAAGAGCACACCCTACCTCGCGCAGGCCAGCTTCCCAGTGGCGCAGTTGGAGCGCATCGACCCGCAGGCCGACGCCTGGGTGGCCCGCCTGAAGGAAGCGGTGAACGCCTGCCGCAGCCTGCGCGGCGAGATGAAGCTCAGCCCTGCCGAGCGCGTGCCACTGCTGGTGTGTGGCGACGCCGATGGTTTCTTGGCGGAAGCCGGTTCGCTCCTGAAGGCCCTCGCCAAGCTGAGCGAGTTGCGCTTCCTGGACGACGCTGGCTTCACGGAGGCGACCAAACTGGCGCCCGTGCTGGTCTTCGGTGCCGCCAAGCTGGCGCTTGAAGTGCAAATCGACATTGAGGCCGAGCGTGTGCGCGTGGCCAAGGAAGTGGCGCGGCTCGAAGGCGAGATCGTCAAGGCGCACGCCAAGCTGGGCAACGAAAGCTTCGTGGCGCGCGCGCCCGAGGCCGTGGTGGCGCAAGAGCGCGCACGCCTCGCCGACTTCGAGCAACAACTGATCCAACAACGCAGCATGCTTGAAAGGCTCGCATGACCGTCAGCTCCGTGACCAAGGCCGTGTTCCCTGTTGCAGGGCTCGGCACCCGCTTCTTGCCGGCCACCAAGGCCCAACCCAAGGAGATGCTGCCGGTGGTCGACAAGCCGCTGATTCAGTACGCCGTGGAAGAAGCCTACGCCGCTGGCGTGCGCGAAATGATCTTCGTGACGGGCCGCCACAAACGCCCCATCGAAGATCACTTCGACATGACCTATGAGCTTGAAGTGGCACTGGAGCAGGCCAACAAGCACGAACTGCTGAAAGTCGTTCGCTCGGTCAAGCCCGACGACATGGAATGCATTTACGTGCGCCAAGCGCAGGCCTTGGGCCTCGGCCACGCCGTGCTCTGCGCCCAGCGCTTGATTGGCAACGAGCCTTTCGCCGTGCTTTTAGCCGATGACCTGATGGTGGGCAGCACACCCATCTTGGCGCAAATGGTGGAGCAGTTCGCCGAATGGCAAGCCAGCATCATTGCGGTTCAAGAAGTGCCGGCGGAACACACGCGCCGCTATGGCATCGTGGCGGGCACCGAAATCAACGACCGCCTCGTCGACGTCAATCGCATCGTTGAAAAGCCAGCCCCTGAGGTCGCCCCGAGCCGACTGGGCGTGGCCGGCCGCTACATCTTGACGCCGGGCGTTCTGCGCGAGATCGCCAACCAACCGCGCGGCGTGGGCGGTGAGATCCAGCTCACAGACGGCATTGCAGGCCTGCTGCGCCGCGAGAAGGTCTTTGCCTACCGCTATGAAGGGCGCCGCTACGACTGCGGCAGCAAGGAAGGCTTCTTGGAGGCCAATGTGGAGTTGGCCCTCGCCCACGCACAACTGGGCCCAGGCTTCAAGGCCTTCTTGAAAAGCCTCGACCTTTGATCAGCGGCGGCCGCCGCGCCGCCAGTACTGCATCATCAGCCAGGCGCCCAGCATGCCGCCCAAGTGGGCGAAGTGGGCGATGCCGCCGCCGCCCATGAGGCCCAGCACCAACTCCAGCGAACCAAACACGGCCACGAAGATCTTGGCCTTCATGGGGATCGGCGGGAACAGCGGCATGATGATCCGGTCGGGGAACAGCATCCCGAAGGACAGCAACAACCCAAAGAGCGCGCCTGAAGCGCCCACCGTCGGGCGTGCGCTGCCCATCGTGGCCGTCAACAGCAATTGCACGAGGGCGGCAGTCAAGACACTCGCCAAAAGCAGCTGCCAGTAGCGGCGCGCGCCCCAAACACGTTCCAACTCGCTGCCGAACATCCACAGGCCCAGCGCATTGAAGAACAGGTGCATGGGGTCGCCATGCAGGAAGGCGTAGGTCACCGGCTGCCAGGGCATGAAGGCGCCCGACTGCAAAGGCCACAGCGCCAGCCAAAACTGCAGCGATGGCAGCAACAAGCTCAGGCAAAACATGCCCACGATGGCCAGCAAAAAAGCCTTGGTAATCGGCGGCATCGGGGGCATGAGACTCTTTGGCTCTAGGAGGGGGAAGCGAGTGTAGGCGGCGCCCATCGAAGCCCATCCGGTGACCCCCGATCCGAGCGGCCAAAGAAAAAGCCCCTCGGGTGGGGCTTCTTGCAATCATCTGGTGCCCAGGGTCGGACTCGAACCGACACGCCTTGCGGCGAGGGATTTTGAGTCCCTTGCGTCTACCGATTTCGCCACCTGGGCAGGTTGCTCGCAATCACTTGAATTGCGCGTCAAGGCAATGCCTTGCTCGGAGGGCGCGGATTGTTGCACGACTTTTGAAGTCGCTGGTTCAGAACTGCACAATGCAACTCCATGAGCCTCCCTCCGCGCTACAAAACTCTCGAAGAAACCATCGGCAACACGCCGCTGATCCGCCTCCAAAGGCTGCCCGGTCCTGAGATCGAAGCACGCGGCAATTTGCTGCTCGGTAAGCTCGAAGGCAACAACCCAGCGGGCTCGGTCAAAGACAGGCCGGCCATCAGCATGATCAAGCGCGCCGAGGAGCGCGGCGACATCAAGCCGGGTGATGTGCTGATCGAAGCGACCAGTGGCAACACCGGCATTGCGCTGGCCATGGCCGCGGCCATGCGGGGCTACCGCATGGTCTTGATCATGCCGGAGGACCTGTCCATCGAGCGCGCTCAGACCATGAAGGCCTTCGGTGCTGAGCTCATCCTGACGCCCCGCAGCGGCGGCATGGAGTACGCCCGCGACCTCGCCACTCAGATGCAAGAGCAAGGCAAGGGGCGCGTACTTGACCAGTTTGCCAACAGCGACAACCCGCGCATCCATTACGAAACCACCGGCCCAGAGATCTGGCAAGACACCGGCGGGCGCATCACCCACTTTGTCAGCGCGATGGGCACGACGGGAACCATCTCGGGTGTGTCGCGTTACCTGAAGGAGCAGAACCCCGCCGTTCGCATCGTCGGCGCGCAGCCGCAAGAGGGCTCGCGCATTCCCGGCATCCGCAAATGGCCAGAGGCTTACCTGCCCAAGATTTACGACCCCACGGGGATCGACGAGATCGTGCTGGTCAGCCAAAGCGATGCCGAAGAGATGGCGCGAAAGCTGGCGCGCGAGGAAGGCCTGTTCTGCGGCATCTCAGCCGCCGGCGCTTGCTGCGTGGCCCTGAGCTTGGCGCGCACACAGCGCGATGCCACCATCGTCTTCATCGTGTGCGACCGTGGCGACCGCTACTTGTCGACCGGCGTCTTCCCGGCATGAACGCCAGCCACTGCTCGCAATGCGGTACGCCACTTGCACTGATCACGCAGCAAGAGGACGGCGGCCCCAAAGAGCGGCTGCGTTGCCCCGCCTGTGGTCACACGCACTGGAATAACCCGGTTCCGGTGCTGGCCGCCGTGCTGGAGTGTGTTGACCGCGACGGGCAGTTGTTGCTGGCGCGCAATGCGGCCTGGCCTGGGCGCTTCTTTGGCTTGATCACCGGATTCATGGAAGCGGGTGAGTCACCCGAAGAAGGCATCGTGCGCGAGGTGGCCGAAGAAACCTCGCTCCAAGCGGTCGCCCCGCCCAGCCTGATTGGCGTGTGGGATTTCCAAAAGATGAACCAGCTCATCGTGGCCTACCACTTGCCGGTTCAAGGCGAGATTCGGCTGAGCCCCGAACTGGCCGAGTACAAGCTGCTGGCCCCGCAGGCGGTGCGCTGCTGGCCGCAAGGCACTGGGCAGGCGCTGGCCAAGTGGCTGCGCAGCAAAGACATAGAACCCCAATGGATGTGAACATGAGCCCGAAAGAATTGGACGTACGCGGCCTGAGCTGCCCGATGCCGATCCTGAAAACCAAGAAGGCATTGGCTGACCTGGCCAGCGGTGAGGTGCTGCGCGTGACCGCCACCGATCCTGGGTCGACCCGTGATTTCCAGGCGTTCGCCAAACAGACCGGCCATGAGCTGCTAGAGCAAAGCCAAGCCGGCGACGAGTTCGTTCACGTTCTCAAGAAGAAGTAAGGCGCCTACCAGCCCAGCTCTGGCAGCGGGTAACGCAAGCGCAATCCCAACTCCCGCTTCAAGCGCGCATTGCCAATCCGCCGGCTCTCGCCCATGAAGCTCAGCTGCATGGGGCTGAGTTGCTCGGCCAATTCAGTACGGCTCCGGCGCGGGGCGCGGGGCAGGCCCAGCACATCGGCGGCTTTGTCAAAGTGCTCGCCTATGCGCCGCTCACTGTCGTCCACCACGTTGTAGGTGCGCAGCGGTGCGCCCCGCCAGAGCGCTCGCCAGCAAGCGCGCGCCAAGTCGTCCGCATGAATGTGATTGGTGAACACATCGTCTTCAGGTCGAAGCAAAGGGCGGCCGGCGAGCAAGCGTTCACGCGGGTGACCTTCGCGATCGGCGGCGTAGATGCCGGGTGCCCGCAGGATGGACAGCCGCACGCCCTCGCGGCGAGCCCAAAGACGCAGTTGCTGCTCTGCGTCCACTCGGCGCAGGGCCCTGGGGGTTTGGGCATGGAGCGGCTCGGTCTCGTCGATGTGGCGGCCTTGGCAGTCGCCATAAACACCGGTGGTGGATACGTAAACGAATCGCCGGGGGGGCGCATTACGTGAAAGCGCCGCGATAAGGGCACGGGTGCGCTCGTCTGTGGCGCCTTGGCCCTGCGGCGGAGCCAAGTGCAGCACGGCGTCAAAACAGCCGGCCAGGCGCGTCAAGCTCTTGGGCTCGTCCAAGTCGCCGGCGATGGGGCGCACATTCAAGCCACGCCAGCTGCTCGTGGGGCGGCGGCTCAGCACCCAGGGCCGATACGGCTTGGGGAGCAGGCGGAGCAGGCGTTGGCCGACGTCGCCGCAGCCGACGATGAGCAGTCGCGTCAAAGCGGTATGGGCATGACACCCGCCTTGCGCGCGTCGCTCACGCCGATGACTTGGAAACGAGGATCTGAACTGGGCACTTCTTTCTTCCATTTGGCAAAAGTGGCCATGCCGGCCTTAACGGCATTGCTGAAGCTATCGGTCCCGAGCAGGGTGGTTTCGACGACCACCAAATTGCTCTCCTTGGCTTCGCGCGCCACCAAGAATCCCATCATCGCGTGACCCGGCCCCAAGATGATGTACGTCTCAATGCCCATCCGCCGCAGCACGGAGGCCAGCAACACGCTGCCGTCCACGCAATTGGCTTGCGCCATGCGAATGGACTGGCTGGGTAAGCGCACCGTTTGGCTGAACAGCTGTTCAGACTTCCCCGCTGTGGCGGTGATGCTGCTGTACTTGATGCCCCGTGCCTTGAGGGCGTCGTAAACCAATCCGACCTGCTCCAGAACGTCTTCTGCCTTGCCTTGGTAGCCAAAGGGGCCGGCTCTGGATTTGGCGAACGCTTCCTTCAAAAACGGGTCGATCCAAGGCGCTTCTTCGGTCACGAAGGCCGTCAGCACCCAGCCCATCACCTCGGGGGTCCGCTCGCCAAACAGCATCAGCGGTGCGTCTTGCAGCGCGCGAAGCTGGGTCGTGCGCTCTTGCTGGCCGGCAAATTGGTCATTGACGAAGAGCTGCCAGCGCACATGAACTGGGCGCGGCTGCTCCACCGTGCGCAAGCGCTCGAACCGGTAGCGCAGCTTCGGGTACAGCGCGTATTCGCCCGGCGCGCCAAGTTGGAAGCTGGCCTCGGCCGGGTCGGCGATGTCATCGGCTTGCACCACCAAACGAATGCGCTCATTGGGCTGGGTGGCGCGGTAGCGAACCCCCACGAGGCCCCAGGCATCGCCCAGGTACTGAACGCCCTTGTTGGCACCGATGTAGCGGCTTTGCGCCTTGACTTCGAGCTGCAAGGGCGCAATGAAAGCGCCCCTGGATTGCAGGCTCTCAAGGCCCCGCGAGGCGGAGTTGGCCTCCGGCTGCTTGCGGGTCGCGGTGGCAAACAAGTAGGCGGGGAACAGGTCCTGAAAATCCAGTTGGGCCTGCCACTGAGCTTGA
Organism: Burkholderiales bacterium; assembly: GCA_046317675.1. Classification (GTDB taxonomy): domain Bacteria; phylum Pseudomonadota; class Gammaproteobacteria; order Burkholderiales; family Burkholderiaceae_C; genus Inhella. The sequence goes on along the minus strand of JBKCVH010000256.1, from coordinate 3,999 downwards.
ACCGGGGCCGCAGCGGCTGCATCCGCCACCCCACTCGGACTGCCCTCAAGCAGCTGCAAGCGGCCTTCGGCGCTGAGCTGCACCATTGCCCAGGCACTCTGGCCCGCGCGCTGCATGCGCCCGTAGCCGGTCAGGCGGTTGTCGCGAAACTCACCCTCCAGCACATCGCCGCTGGCGTTAGTGACCTTGGCGCGGCCATGGACCCGGCCGGCCAGGAACTCGCCCTCGAAGCGCCGTCCATCGGCAAACTGATAGACGCCCTGCCCCTGCGGCTGTCCTTCATGGAAAGCGCCTTGGTAGCGATCAGCGCCTTGTGCCTGCCCTTGCCCATGCGCCAAACCGTTCTGGCAGCCGCCCGCGTAGCTAGCCTGCAAGCTCGGGGTCAACACACGGCAGGGCCCGCCCTGGGAGTAAGCCGCTGGAAGCGCTAGGGTGAGGCTCAGAGCCGCAAGGCATCGCCGCGACCACCGTAGGCGAACAAAGGAGTTTGCTGTTGGCATTGGCGGGTTTCCTGACAAATCTTTTTGCTGCGATCCACCACTTCGCGCTGCACGCGGTCGGCAAACAAGGCGCCAATCGGCACTTCGCCCTTTGTCGCTCGGAGAGCCTTGAAGAAGCTGGTGGTGAACACGCCACCGTCACCTTGCTCCCAGCTCAGCTCGTTGGCAGCCGCGGCAGTGATGATGGCGAAGTCTTGCCCCGGCGTGGCGCTGCGCGCAACGGTGCGGGCGTCGGGACCGCGAACGGTGCCGTTGAAGCCCACCCCGCGCGAAGAAACCACCACCGAATTGATGGCCTGCGCGGCACCGCCCGAGTGGCAGGTGTCGTTGATCCAGGCCACCCGGCAGGGGAGGTTCTTCACCAAGCTTTGCAGCTCCCAGAAGTCGAGCAGGCCGGGGTCGTTCGGTCGGTAGTCCGCCAACACGGGCATACCAAAGCCGGAAGCGCTGAACTCGCGGTCGGCCCCATGGCCAGAGATGAAGATGGTGAGTTGGTCCTCCGGGCCAATCACACCGCGCAGTCGCTTGAGCTCGCCGCGCAGCGCGTTGCCGGTGGCTTGATCGTCGCGGAACGCCTTCATGCGGTCACCCTGGTAGCCAAGCTGCTTCAAGGTGTCGATGACCAGGTCGGTATCGCGCTTCACTCCGTTCAGGTCGGTGATCTCAAAGCCGTTGCGGCGCACGCTGGCGTAATTGGCAATGCCCAGCACGATGGCGTGCCGGTGGCGTGGCGGGCCCAGCTCCCGACTGGCTTGGGCCGGGAGCGCCGGGGTGGCGGCCACGGATGGGGCGGGAGCTGGCTGCGGCAAGGGGCTGGCGGGCAATGCGGGCGGCGGTTCCGGCATGCCCACCATCTGCACCGGAACCGGAACCGGCGCGGGGGCGGGGGCTGCAGCGGGTGCGCCGGTGGGCAGCCCCACATCGACGCCCCCGGTGGTGCCGCTTGTGCCCAGCAACTTCGCCAATTCATCCGGCTTCAAGGCACGCAGCTTGCGCTCGGTTTTGTCGGCCAAGTCAGCGGCGGCCTTGCGGGCCGCCAGTTCCATGGCGCGGCGCTCACCGAACTCGCGCACACCGGCCTCGAGGCGGGTGAACATCTGCCCCCGCCCTTCCTCGGCCACCAAAATGTTGCGCCCGACAAAGACACGGGCCGACAAACGCACCTCGCCAATGCCTGCCTCTTGCCCCGGCAGGGGCCGAAGGTCTCGGTACGCAGAGAACACCAGCGAAAAGCCCGCGTCTTCTGCAAAGGTGACGATGACTTGCTGGCCCTGGTCCATCAGCTTATAAACATCGGCCGTGGGCTGCATGACGCGGAAGCGGCGCTTCAAAAACTCCTCTTCCAGGGCCAGGGTGGCGGTTTGCACGGCGGGGTCCAAGCGGCTCGGCGCTTTGTCCGATTCACGCCGGTAAAGCACCGTGATGCGGTCGGTGGGCACGGAAGCGAACCCTGGCACCGCAGGGAGTGCGGCAAGGCCGAGTAAGCCGAGGGTTTGGCGACGGTCGATTTGCATTTCATTCCTCCCGGACGCCGCTGGACGAAACGTCCGAAAGCACCGCGTAATCACCCTCTTTGGGCGGGCCATGCTTGGGGTCTTTGCGGATGATTTGGCATTGGCTGGTGAGTGTGCCCACGCCCTCGCAGCGCACCACCATGAGCGCTCGACTGCTAGCGATCACTTCGACATCACCCACCCGCGTGGTGACCGAGCGAAAGATGACCAATTCATCACCGCCCTGGAGCCCGTGGGTCGAGCCGCCGAGCAGGTTGATCTGGTCGTCTTCCACCGCCAGCACGCGCGCCAGGGGCCGCAGCACCGTATGGATGCGACGAGCGGCTTCGTCAAAGGCGCGTTGCATGGCGCGCTCGTAATCGACCGCAAGTCGGCGCTGCACCGCCGGGTCATCCTCGCGCTCCTGGGGCGAAAGAACCACCCGGTCGCCGGTGCTGCGCCCGGTTTGGCCCACCACCTCCACAGCGGCTGGAAACAACTGCTTGCCGGTGTAGCGGTCTTTCATTTGGAGGCTCAAACGCACACGGGTCATGGAGACCCGCACGCCACCCTCAATGGGAACCAACTCCTGCGTCGTGCCAGTCACCATGCCGTCAATAACGATGTCGGTGGCCTCTGCGGTCACGGTGCTGCTCGCGTCGAAGATCTCAAAGCGGCGGCTGCGCGCCAGGGTGTCAGAGAAGCGGCGCTGCATCTGGCGGGTGGTAACCCCAACGGCCTTGGCCACGGCGGGCGGGAACAGCAGCTTCTCGTTGCTGGCGTCGCCAATGCCAACCATCTCGGCATAGACCTTGGTTTTGCGCGCTTGGTCCAGCAAGCGCGCACGCTCCAAATCCACACCGGCTGGCATCTTGATGGCGCCCTCCGTGGCCGCCTTGGTTTCGGCGGCGTGCTTGTCCACCTCCTTGGGCTTGCTCTTCCAGAACTGCGCCTGTGCGGGCGACAACAGCAAGGCGACGAAAAGAGCCAAGAACAGAGCGGAGAGCGATTTCATGAGCCTGGTTTCGGAGTGGGTTTGGGCGCTGCCGATGGCGCAGCGGCCTTGGGTGCTGGCGTTGCCGGCTTGGGCGCTGGCGCAGGGGCAACGGCCTTGGGTGCCGGTGCCTGCGCTGGCGACGGGTTGGCTGACTTGGGCGCTGCCGTTGGCCTTGGCGCCGTTGACCTAGATGCCGCCGGCTTGGCGCCCTGCCCTGGCACCACGCGACTGGCCCCGACGTTCTCACGGCAGCCGCCATCGACGAGACTTTCGTAAACGTAAACCGACTGCATGCTGGGCACGGGCCTCAGGCGCACATCGCCCAGCTGCAAAGTCGCGTGCGCAGCAAGGCCCTCGCGGTTGGCGAAGATCAGGCGCATTAACTGCTCGTCACCCCACTTGCTGTAGCCCTGCGTGGCGCTGGCCTGAATGAGGGACAAGCCACGGGTGCGGTCATCGGTGGTGCGGCGGTGGTCTCGGCGCAGCAGTTCATCGCCCAGCTCTGCCTCGCGCACGTTGTCTTTGCGGGGTGCTTCAAACACATTGGCAAACGAGAAGCGGCTGTCCTCGTTTTGCAAATACGCGGTAGCGAACTTCTCTCGCTCACCGGCTGGAACGGCCGTGTCCATCATGCGGCCGGCCTCCAAACGATCGCACTGGAAAAGCCGATAAATCAAGCCCGGCGAACCATCTCGGAACAGGGCCTCGTTCATCAATTGCTGCGCATCTCCCTTCTGCTGCAATTGCGCAAATACATCGCTGGCGCGAGTGAACTCGGCAGCATTGCCATCGGCATCAATCAGCCGGAACCGCTTGTCGCTGAAAACGGCCACCTCAGCGCCCTTGCTTCCGGCTTCAAAAGCGTAGCGAACGATGGGCGGCGCTTCAAAGATGAATTCGGCCGCCATGGGCAAGAGGCCAATGATTTCACCCACCTGCTTATCGCGAGTGACCGCCACCACCGACTGGCTGAAGTTCACCAGCAAGGCGCCAAAGGCCAGCACACCGC
>JBKCVH010000255.1:0-6069 GCA_046317675.1 Burkholderiales bacterium | reverse complement strand
TGTCGGGCCTCCAGCCCAAGCCAACGTAAACCAACACCGCCACCAAGGACCCGCCGATGTAAGGGCTCAAGGTGTTGCGCCCGGCCCAAACCAAGCATTGAGGAAGCGGGCGCAGCAGCAGCCAGGGCACGAAGCCGAGCAGCGAAAGTGGCCCGAGCAGGAGACCCAAGGTCATCCAACCGAGTTCGAGGCCTTGGCCTTGCAGAACAGCGTATCCCAAGCCATAGCCAAGACTGAGCAAGAGGAAGAGCGGTGCCGTGCGCGCGGCACGCTGCCAAAGCGGACGCCAGCGCCGGTGATGTAGCAAGCGCAATCGCCCAGCGGCTCGACCTGCCAGAACCAAACCGTAGCTCAGTGGGAGATAAACCACAGTCAACGCCAGGATCACCCCATAGGCGCGGGCATTGGCGCCCAACCAAGCCAACGCCGAACTCTCATCAGCAAGCGCAAGGCTCGCCTCTGTCGAGTCCGCTCCGGAAGCGCTCATCAGAAGCGCCAGGAAGGCCATCCATAGAAAAGCGCCCACCAACCAGCGCTGGGCGCGGCGCCAAAGACGCGACACCGGTTCCCGTGGGCGGCGCAGCGCCAGCAAGCCCGCGAAGGCATAGGTGCTGAGGATGTCGCCGCAATACAGAAAGAAGCCGTGGCCCAAACCCAGCCCCAGGAGCTTTCGCAGGCGAGCCCGCCCCTGATGGCTCAGCGTAAGGCTGTAGCCAAACAGCAAGTGCAACAACGCAATGCCCTTGCCCTGCAGCAAGCCGGCGACCAAAACGGTGCTCCAAAAAGCAGAAGCGCTATCGACTGGCACTTGATGTGCCAAGGGTCCGCCACTGGGGAGGGCCAGATACCCCCCGACGTTGACGACCAGGACCGGAAGCAGGGCCAAGGCACGCAGCGCATCGACAGCGCCGACGCGGTCACTCATCCCTGGAGTTGGGCCTGTACCCAAGCTGCCACTTCAGAGACCGGCACGGTGCTCGACTGCGCATCGCGACGGCCCTGAACCTCGGCCACGCCGTCCTTCAAGCCTCGGTCTCCCAATACGACCCGGTATGGAATACCAATCAACTCCCAATCCGCAAACATGGCGCCTGGGCGCTCGCCACGGTCGTCCAGCAGCGCATCGACGCCAGCGGCCTGCAACTCGGCATAGAGGGCCTGCGCCGCCTCACGCACGGCATCGCTGCGATCCATGCCAATCGGGCAAATCACCACCTCAAACGGCGCCATGGTTTTCGGCCAAATGATGCCGCGGGCGTCGTGCCCTTGTTCAATGGCAGCGCCCAGCAAGCGCGTGACGCCGATGCCGTAACAACCCATCTCAAAGTGGCGAGGTTTGCCGTCCTCAGCCAAGAAGCTGGCGTTCATCGCCTCGGAGTACTTTTTCCCCAAATAGAAAACGTGGCCCACCTCAATGCCACGCTGGATCGCGAGCACCCCTTCGCCATCAGGAGAAGGCTCGCCCGCAACGACATTTCGAATGTCGGCCACGGCATCAGGCTCTGGCAGGTCACGGCCCCAGTTGACACCCGTGTAGTGGTGGTCCAACTGGTTGGCGCCGCAAACGAAGTCACTCATCGCCGCCACGGTTCGATCCGCAATGATGCTCACATTCTGCAAACCGATCGGGCCAAGGAAACCGGGCTTGCAGCCAAAGGTGGCGATGATCTCGCCGACCGTGGCGAAGCGATAACCGTTTTTCAAGCCCGGCAACTTACCGGCCTTGACCTCATTCAGCTCATGGTCGCCGCGAACCAGCAGCAACCAAATCTTGCTTCCAACGAGGGCGCCCTTTTCATCCAATTGGTCCGTCGCCAGCACAAGGCTTTTCACGGTTTTCGTCAGCGGCAAGCCCAGCAGCGCTGCTACGTCTTCACAAGTGCTCTTGCCGGGCGTGGGCGTCAAGGCCATGGGCGCGCTAGCTGGCTCTCGCGAAGTGGACGGTGCCAAAGCCTCAGCCAACTCGATGTTGGCGGCGTAACTGCTCGTCGGGCAGTAAACGATCGCGTCTTCGCCGGTGTCGGCAATGACTTGGAACTCATGGGAGCGATCGCCGCCAATGGCACCCGTATCTGCGGCCACGGCACGGTAAGCCAATCCGAGCCGGTCAAACACCTTGCAGTAGGCGGCAAACATCGTGTCGTAACTCTTGCCCGCGCTCTCTGCATCACGGTCGAAGGAATAGGCATCCTTCATCGTGAACTCTCGACCTCGCATCAGGCCAAACCTGGGCCGACGTTCGTCTCGAAACTTGGTTTGGATGTGATAGAAATTCTTTGGCAACTGCTTGTACGAGCGCAGTTCTTGGCGTGCGATGTCCGTGACCACTTCTTCACTGGTCGGCTGGATGATGAAGTCACGGCCATGCCGATCCTTCACCCGCAGCAACTCAGGGCCCATCTTGTCGAAGCGGCCTGTCTCTTGCCAAAGCTCTGCCGGCTGCACCACTGGCATCAAAAGCTCGATGGCTCCGGCGCGATTCATCTCTTCGCGGATGATCGCTTCGACCTTGCGAATAACCCGAAGCCCCATCGGCATGTAGTTGTAGATGCCGGCACCCAAGCGCTTGATCAAGCCGGCGCGCATCATGAGTTGATGGCTGACGATCTCTGCGTCAGTGGGCGCTTCTTTGAGCGTGGAAACAAGAAACTGCGAGGCTTTCATGGCGGCCCAAAAAAGAAGGGCCTGCCGCGCACCACAGCGGTGCGGGGCAAGCCCGCTCTAACAAAAAGGATGAGGGTTTGACTGCCCCGGTTGCGGCACCATGCAGGTGCACAATCGCAGCAAGTTCATTATTCGAGGTTGATTATGCTCGACCGTGAAGGCTTCAGGCCCAACGTCGGCATCATCCTGCTCAACCAGCGCAACCAGGTTTTTTGGGGTAAGCGCATCCGCACCCATTCCTGGCAGTTTCCGCAAGGTGGAATCAAGCATGGCGAAACGCCTGAGCAGGCGATGTTCCGCGAGCTCCACGAAGAGGTGGGGCTGATTCAAGAGCATGTGCGCATACTGGCGCGCACGCGTGATTGGTTGCGTTACGAGGTGCCCGACCACTACATCCGACGCGAAGCGCGCGGCCACTATCGTGGCCAAAAGCAAATTTGGTTCTTGCTGCAGCTGACGGGCCGCGACACCGACATGAATTTGCGGGCGACTGATCACCCGGAATTCGATGCGTGGCGTTGGAACGAGTATTGGGTGCCGCTTGAGGCCGTTATCGAGTTCAAACGCGACGTCTACCAAATGGCGCTCAGCGAGCTTGCGCGTTTCCTGCCACGCGGTCCCGGATTGGCGCCACAACACAACCGCTTCAATCGTGGCGGGATGCGGGCGGCTGGTCGAGAGTCACCACGCTCGCCTTACGGATCCATCGATCGCTCAGCCCACGCGCAAGACATTGCGGCCCAAACCGAGGAGCACCCGCAAGAGCCGGGGCTTAGCTGAGAACCAAGTTGTCGCGGTGCACGAACTCGGGTTCGGCAACGTAGCCAATCTGCTGTTCGATGTCAGTCGACGGCCGCCCCATCAGCAGGCGGGCCTCACTGCTGGCGTAGTTCGCAAGGCCACGAGCGAGCTCATTGCCCAGCCCATCGACGATTGCGATCACATCGCCACGGTGGAACTCGCCCTGCACTTCGTGCATGCCGACGGGCAGAAGGCTTCGCCCCCCTTCAAGCAATGCACGGGCGGCCCCGCTGTCGACCGTAACGCGACCCTTCAGCTGCAAATGGTCTGCCATCCATTGCTTGCGTGCTGCTCTTTTGGCGGTCTGCGCAATCAGGGCCGTACCGATGGACTCGCCTTGGGCCAAGCGCAGCAGCACGTCCGGCTCCCGCCCATAGGCGATCACAGTGGAGGCACCGCTGCGCGCGGCGCGCTTCGCGGCCAGCACCTTGGTCAGCATTCCGCCCTTGCCCAGGCTGCTGCCGGAACCACCGGCCATGCCCTCAAGGGCAATATCTCCTGCCTTGACAAGGGGCAGGAGCGTTGCACTGCGATCCACCCTCGGGTCGGCGCTGTAGAGGCCGCGCTGGTCCGTCAGGATGACCAGTGCGTCAGCATCAACGAGGTTCGCCACCAAAGCCGCCAAGGTGTCGTTGTCGCCGAACTTGATCTCGTCGTTGACGACGGTGTCGTTCTCGTTGATCACTGGCAACACGCGATGACTGAGCAAGGTCAGCAAGGTCGAACGCGCATTCAGGTAGCGCTCGCGATCGGCGAGATCCGCATGCGTCAGCAAGACTTGCGCACTCGCCATGCCAAGCTCACGCAAGCGGCTCTCGTACATCTGGACCAAGCCCATCTGCCCAACGGCAGCCGCAGCCTGCAAGGCGTGCAGCTCGCGAGGCCGCGCAGCCCAGCCGAGGCGCTTCATGCCCTCTGCAATGGCCCCGCTCGAAACCACCAAGCACTCAACGCCCTGCGCCGTCAAGGCGGCCAACTGCCGACACCAGTCACCGATGGCCTGCGCATCCACGCCCTTGCCCTCATTAGTCACAAGGGTCGAGCCAACCTTTACAACGATGCGGCGCGCACCCAGCAGCGGGGCATTCATTCGACGCCGTCGAAGCGAGGATCGTGCTCTGGTACAGGTGGCGCTTTGGCGGCAGCCACATGGTCATAGAGCGCATGCAAAAGACCGTCACACCCCTCACGGGTCAAGCCCGAAATGGTGTGAACCGGACCCTTCCACTTGAAACGCTTTACAAAGTCTTTGACTTTGGCCGCACGCTCCTCGGTCGGGATCATGTCGACCTTGTTCAATACCAGCCAGCGTGGCTTGGCGTGCAATTCAGCGTCGTACTTCTTCAATTCCGCAACGATGGCCTTGGCTTCCGCCACCGGATCAACGTTGTCATCCATCGGCGCCAAATCAACCAAATGCAACAGCACGCGAGTGCGTTGCAAATGGCGCAAAAACTGATGCCCCAGGCCCGCGCCCTCAGCAGCCCCCTCAATCAAGCCAGGGATGTCGGCCATGACAAAGCTTTTCTCTGGACCGACACGCACAACGCCCAGGTTGGGGTAGAGCGTGGTGAACGGGTAGTCGGCGATCTTCGGTCGCGCGTTCGAAACCGCGGCGATCAAGGTCGACTTGCCAGCATTGGGTTGACCAAGCAAGCCAACGTCCGCGAGGACGCGCATCTCCAACTTCAGCGCCTTGGCCTCACCAGGCCAACCGAGCGTCTTCTGGCGAGGCGCACGGTTGGTAGGGCTCTTGAAATGCAAATTGCCAAAGCCACCGTCGCCGCCCTTGGCGAGCAAGACTTTTTGCCCAGGCTCCAACAATTCAGCAATGATCTCTTCCGTCTCGAGATCACGAACGATGGTGCCGACGGGCATGCGCAAAATGATGTCATCGGCTGCAGCACCGAAACAATCGGATCCGCGCCCTGCTTCGCCATTGCGAGCCTCATGGCGACGGGCATAGCGGAAGTCGATCAAGGTGTTGAGGTTGACATCACCAAGCGCCCAAACGCTGCCACCACGACCCCCGTCGCCCCCATCGGGTCCGCCAAATGGAATGAACTTCTCGCGCCGAAAGCTGGCGCAGCCGGAGCCACCGTTTCCGGCAACCACGTCAATCGTCACTTCGTCGACGAACTTCATTGCAATCCCTTTAGCAGAAAGCCCAATCCTAGGGCGCAAAAAACAAAGGCCCCGCAAGCGGGGCCTCGTAGCTTGGAAACCGCAACTTAAGCGGCTTGCAAGGCCTCAATCGTGACTGTCTGACGGTTCAAGGGACCCTTGAACGCAAACTTCACTTCACCATCAATCAGCGCGAACAAGCTGTGATCCTTGCCCATGCCAACGTTCGGACCTGCGTGGAACTTGGTTCCGCGCTGGCGCACGATGATCGATCCAGCGCTGACGACTTGGCCGCCAAAGGCCTTGACGCCGAGCATCTTCGGCTTGGAATCGCGACCGTTGCGGGTTGAGCCGCCGCCTTTTTTCTGTGCCATTACTGACTCCTGCGCTTAGCCGTTAACCGCGCTGATGGACAGCTCGGTATAGGTTTGACGATGACCTTGGCTCTTCTTGTAGTGCTTGCGGCGACGCATCTTGAAG
>JBKCVH010000254.1:0-36949 GCA_046317675.1 Burkholderiales bacterium | reverse complement strand
TCGCTACACGGAGCGGGCCGCAGCATGATCGCGGCACCGACTTGCCCACCGCGTCGGTCGTGCCTGCGTCGCAAGCGCCACACGCCCGCCGCCGTGGACAAGTCTCAGAGCGCCTCACACACAGAAATTAAGACAGTCCCTTGGTTGACGCAGCGACAACTTGAGCGAGCTTCCCTGCCGGCCCGCACCAGTTACCCGAGCGGCTCCGCGCCCAGTCCCTCCGGCGTTTTCACCAACGCCTGCGCCTGCACCACGCTCCCCCGCAACCACTGCTCCCGCTCCTCCCCCCGGAGCACCACCACCGAACGCTTTTCCTCCCCCGGCCGGTGAAAGCGCTGCATCAACGGGTGTTCGTCCGCGTTCACCGTGACCATCGTGTAAGTCGGGTGCGCGCCGCCTTCGGCATCGCGCCAAGGCGACCAGAGGCCAGCCAAAGCGAGCGGCTCGCCGTGCTCGTCGTGGATGCGCCACCGCACGGCCTTGCCGGTTTCCCAGTTCGGCTCGCAGAACCACACGGCGGGGATGAGGCAGCGCTGGCCGCGCTTCCAGGCGTCCCGAAAGCTGGGCTTCTCGGCCATGGTTTCGCTGCGGGCGTTGTAGGTGTGGCGGCCGAACTTCAGGCCGTCTTTGGCCCAGAATGGCACGAGGCCGAAGTGGCCGACGGTGGCGCCGCCCGCGTGAATGATGGGGCCGCGGCCCATGGGCCAGATCTCTTCGGCCCAGGCATCGTTGGCCCAGCTGGACTCAGGGAGCTCGAAGTGGCCGCGCAGCAGGTCGCGCGCGCCGGGGCGATAGTTGGTGCACATAGGTTCCCAGCCTATCGGAGCGGCGAAGGGCGAGCGTCAACAATCGGGCCCATGGACGAACTTCAGAGCCTCGGCACCGCCTGCCGCACCGCCAGCCGCGTGCTGGCCGCCAGTTCCACCGCCCAGCGCAATGCGGCGCTGTTGGCGCTTGCACGCCGCTTGCGCGAACCGAGGCCCGAGCTGGCGGCCGCCAATGCGCAAGACTTGGCCGCCGCCAGTGGCCTGGACGCAGCGCTGCGCGACCGCCTCAAGCTGGACGCCAAAACCCTAGCCACGCTGGCCGAAGGCTGCGAGCAGATTGCCGCGCTGCCTGACCCCGTTGGCGCCATGAGCGATTTGCAGCGTCGCCCCAGCGGCATCCAGGTCGGCAAGATGCGCGTGCCGCTGGGCGCCTTCGGCATGATTTACGAGAGCCGGCCGAACGTGACGATTGAGGCGGCGTCGCTGGCCATCAAGAGTGGCAATGCCTGCATCTTGCGGGGCGGCTCGGAGGCGCTGCACAGCAACCGGGCGCTAGCTGTGTTGGTGCAAGAAAGCCTTGCAGAAGCTGACTTGCCGCGCGAGGCGGTGCAGCTCATACCCACGGCCGACCGTGCCGCTGTGGGCTGGTTGCTCGGCGCGGTGGACGCCATCGACCTCATCATTCCGCGTGGCGGCAAGGGTCTCATTGAGCGCGTGAGCCGAGAGGCCAAGCTGCCGGTGCTCAAGCACCTGGACGGCAACTGCCATAGCTATGTGGACGCGCACGCCGACCTTGCCCAGGCGCTGACCGTGGTGGACAACGCCAAAACCCAAAAGGTGAGCCCTTGCAATGCCACCGAAAGCCTGCTCGTGCACCGCGCGGTGGCAGCGGAGTTTCTGCCCCAGTTGGCGGCGCTGTGGCTGCCCAAGGGCGTGCTCTTCAAAGCCTGCCCCGAGAGCTTGCCGCTGCTGCAAGGCAAGGTGGAGCCGGCCACCGAGGTCGACTGGAGCGAGGAGTACTTGGCGCTGACGATCTCGGTGAAGGTCGTGGGTTCGCTCGATGAAGCCATTGCCCACATCAACCGCTATGGCAGCCACCACACCGACGCCATCTTGACCACCCACCACCCCAGCGCCATGCGCTTTTTGCGCGAGGTGGATTCCGCCTCGGTGATGGTGAACGCCAGCACGCGTTTTGCGGATGGATTTGAGTACGGGCTGGGGGCTGAGATTGGCATCAGCACCGACAAGTTGCATGCGCGCGGGCCGGTGGGGTTGGAGGGGTTGACGACTTACAAGTGGGTGGTGTTGGGGCAGGGTGAGGTTCGGCGCTGAATCAGAAGCTGAGCGCGCACTTGCGATGCGTGAGATGAGATTACAAATCGAAAGTTGAACTTTTGATTTGTAGATGTGGCCCGTGTGCATTGCAGTGGGTGTGACTGTCTTGCCAAGAGCCCGCCGGGATTTCGTCCCGGCAGCCGAGTTCCTTTTGGCTTGATCCAAAAGGAACCAAAAGATCAAGCCCCGAATGCGCTCGCCCCCAGCCTGCGGCTGGGGGTTCCCGGCTCTGGCGCCAAGGCAAGGGCCGGCCAGAAACTCCCTGCGCTCACTGCGTTCGCTCCGGTCAAACAGTCTGGCCGAGCTTGAGGGGTGGCGTGCCTGCGGCACGCGCCCTTGCCTTGGCGCCAGATCCGGCGGCGCAAAAGGGGCGGACCCCCAACAGCCAAACCCAACAGCCGAACTTCAAGCGGCTGACTGCAGGCAGCGAGCCGATAGCTGGTTTTGGCTGCTGGCTGCTCGGCAGTTGCCCCTCTGCGCCGCCGGGTTTGCGGCCAAGGCAGGGGTGCGCGCGAGAGCGCGCTTCGTGAACTGACCCGGGCAGACTGTTTGACCGGAATGAGCGAAGCGAATGCAGGGAGTTTCTGCCCGCCCCCTGCCTTGGTCGCAAACCCGGGAACCCCTTGCCGAAGGCAAGGGGCGAGCGCAGTGCGGGCCCGCCTTTCTTTGGTTTCTTTCTTTGGCGGAGCAAAGAAAGAAACTCCGGGTGCAGGGGCGGATAGCTCCTGCGGGCTGCCCCAAGACCGCTCAAAACAGCAAAAACGCCTCAACCCTGCAACTCAACAGGCCTCACAAGCTCCATCAAATAGTGATCCCGCCACTCGCCATCAATGAGCAGGTAGCGCTCCGCCAACCCAATGGTCCGAAACCCCAAGCGATCCAACAAGGCAAGGCTCCGAGCGTTCTCCGGCCGGCAAGCAGCCTGCAGCCTGTGCAAGTCCACCCCGGGCGAAAACAGGTGTGCCACCACCGCCTCCACGGCCTCTTGCATCAGCCCCGTGCCTTGCGCTTGCGCATCCAGCGCGTAGCCCAAGTTGCCACTGTGAAAGAAGCCGCGCACGATGTTGTTCACGGTCACGGAGCCCAGCACGCGGGTGTCGTCGTTCGCCGCCAGAAGCAGCCAGCGCCAGCCGCTGCCCTCCTCAAAGGCCTTGGCCATTTGCTCCAGATGGAGCTGCTGCACGAAGGGGTCGGCCAACTGCGCACGGCGCGGCTCCCAGGGGGCGAGGTGGGCGGCGTTTCGCTCGAAGAATGCGGCCACCCGGCCTGCCAACGCCGGATGTGCCGGAACCAACTTGAGGCGCGGGGTCTGAAGGGGTGCGCTCAAGCTGACCTCCAAAGCGTCGCCGGAACTGCGCTCTCAAATTGCTGGCGCTGAGTGCCGGATAAGCCTTCGGCACAGATGCCAAGCGTTCCTTGCGGCAACCGAAACAGCCAACCCGACGGCAGCCGCCGGGCATCAATGACATCGCTCCACAGGATGTCCTTGACCCCCATGCGACTTTGTCGGCGTAGCCTTTGACCATCCACTTCAAAGTGAATCGGGTCGCCCAGGCGAAATCGCTTGTAGACCCAAGCGATCCATTGGCACTTCAGAATCAGCTGCAGCGCCCACCGTGGCGGAGCTTTTTCGGACTCCTGCGCGTCTTCGAATTGGGCATCCAAGGTGTCTTTGAGCAGGGCGTGATACGCACGCCAGCTGAGTCGCGTTTCCATCGCGGGCAAGTCAAGCTCCAAGCAGTTCCGCCACGCGCTGCCGCAAGCCCTCCGGGCTGACCTGCTGCGGCGCAATCGGCTCGCCCACCACCACCTCAACCGGGCTCATGAAGCCCCGGCGGAACGGCTTGGCCATGGCCTTGCCTTCAATCCGGCTGAAGAAGGAACCCCAGAGGCCCTTGATGGCCATTGGAATGACGGGCACGGGGCTGGTCTCCAGCACTTTCATGACGCCGCCTTTGAAGACTTGCAGCGTGCCGTCGCGGGTGATGCCGCCCTCGGGGAAGATGGCCAGCACATCGCCTTCGCGCAGCACTTCGGCGGCCTTGGCAAAGGCGCGCTCGTAGGTGTCGGGGTCTTCCTTTTGCGAGGCGACCGGAATGGCCTTGCCCAGGCGGAACAACCAGCCCAGCACGGGGGTCTTGAAGATGCGGTGGTCCATGATGAAGCGCACCGGGCGCGGGCTCACGGCCATCAGGAGCACGGCGTCGATGAAGCTCACGTGGTTACACACCAGCAGCACGGCGCCTTCGGTGGGAATGTGCTCAGCGCCCTTGAGCTTGAGCCGGTAAATGGTGTGCGACAGCACGAAGGCCACGAAGCGCAGCAGGTATTCGGGCACCAGCAAGAAGATGTAGGCGCCCACCACGAGGTTGGCCAAGCCAATCGCCAAAAAGAGCTGCGGCACGCTGAAGCCCGCGCTCAGCATGGCACCTGCCAACACGCTGGCGGCAATCATGAAGAGGGCGTTGAGGATGTTGTTGGCCGCAATGATGCGAGCGCGGTGCGTGGGCTGCGCACGCAGTTGAATCAGCGCGTACATGGGCACGCTGAAGAGGCCTGCGCTCAGCGCCAGCAGGCACAAGTCCAGCATCACCCGCAGGTGGCCGGGCTGGGCAATGAACTGGCTCAAGCTGAAGTTGGCGCCGCTGTGCCCTGCAAGGGCGATGCAGGCGAAGTAGAGGTCGATGGCGAACACCGTCATGCCCAGGCAGCCCAGGGGCACGAGGCCGATTTCCACCATGCGCCGGCTCAGCACCTCGCACAGCAGGGAGCCGATGGCAATGCCGACGGAGAAGACCACGAGCAAGAGTGAGGCCACTTGCTCGTTGCCGTGCAGCACATCCTTGGCGAAAGCCGGGAAGTTGCCGAGGAACACCGCCCCCACGAACCACATCCAGGAAATGCCTAGCAGCGAGCGGAACACCACGATGTTCTGGTGCGCCAGCTTGAGGTTGCGCCAGGTCTCGGTGACCGGGTTCCAGTTGATTTGCAGGTGCGGGTCGCTGGCCGGGGTTTCCGGCAAGGCTTGCGCCGTGAGCCGACCGAGCACTGCAAAGGCCAAGCAGGTCCAGGCCACGTACTCGGCACCATGCAGCGGAATGGCAATCAAAACGCCACCCACGATGTTGCCCACCAAGATGGCCACGAAGGTGCCCATCTCCAGCATGCCGTTGCCGCCGGTGAGTTCGTCGTTGCGGAGGTGCTGCGGCAAGTAGGCGTACTTCACCGGCCCGAAGAGCGTGCTGTGCAGGCCCAGCAAAAAGATGCAGAGCAGCAGAATGGGCACCGTCTTGGTGAACAAGGCCCAGGCGCCAATGCTGACGATGACGAGCTCCAGCGTTTTGATGGCGCGCATCAAACGTCGCTTGTCCATCTTGTCGGCCAACTGGCCCGAGGTGGCGCTGAACAGCACAAAGGGCAGGATGAAGACCGCGCCAATCACCAAGCCCGCCATGGCCGGCTGCATCCAGGCCACGTTGAGTTGGTAGGTCACCATCACGGTGAAGGCGAACTTGAACAGGTTGTCGTTGGCCGCGCCGAGGAACTGCGTCCAGAAGAAGGGGGCGAAGCGGCGTTGCGCCATCAAGGCGAATTGGCTGGGGTGTTCGGTGCTCAAAGGCCCTCCCGGTGAAGTTGGCGCCGATTGTGGCCAGAAGCGAGCCTGTGGCCTGAGTCAACGTCGCGAGAGGCAGGCGGAGCGCCTCCGCGCATCGCCTGCCGATACCCTTGCCCAGTCGAGCACCTGAGGCTTGGCCAAGAGCAGTTCCCAGGGCATATTCGCTAGCGACGGCAGTCCACCGCTTTCGCGCGTCTACGACCTGCTAAGCCTGCTCGAGGCGGGAGAGAAGGAGGTCAGGATATGCGGATCAAACCGCGCACGTACAACTCTTAGCGTTTTCGGTGCTACGGTTGGCCAGAACGCGCATCAAAGCTCGCGGCATTCAAGGAGAGTTACATCTATGAGGGGTGTCGAGTTTCTGGCAGCGCTCTCGCTGTTCATTTGCCTCCAGCAGTCGGCGCAGGCTTGCAGCACGCCCGGCTATGTGCCGCCCAGCAACTACGAGTTGGTGCGGGCGACACCCCACATCGTGGTGGCCCGGTCCAAGGCCATGCTCAGGGAGCAAGGAGACAGAGTCAGGTATCGCATGGAAATGGAAGTCGTCGAGAACTTGAAGGGGACGCTGCCCAGCACCAGCTTCACGGTTGAGGGATTTGGAGGCTTTGCGGGCCGTAGCGACGAAACCAGCTTTAGGTCGGCTCGACCAGGCTCCGGGGGGGCCTGCATCGCCTTCGACTATCGTGTCGGCGAGCTCTACGTGCTATTCCTCCAAACGCTGAGCGATGGCGCTCTGCGCGTTGACTGGACGCCCTACGGCCGCGTGAACGAGGAGATTACAAGCTTGGACTCGCCCTGGCTGCACGCCGTTCGCCACTACGTACGCGTCGGCCATTACCACCACGCCGCTGCACGCCAGATCGCCTTGGCCGCCTTGGCCATTGGATGGGTGGAAAGCCGGTCAAACTTGCCCAAGGCGATGCAGGATGATGTGGCGGACCACTTCCGGCGGTCCCCGTCGAACCCTAAGGACCCGCTGGCCGCCACACTCAAGGCAGCGTTCCTGATCCCTTGGCGCGAGGGAGTGCCGCCGGACAAGGCCCGGCTTGAACGGATAAATCGGCACCTGGGAGGGTTGGTCGGCAGGGTGGGTGCCGACGCGTTGCCGATCTTTCATGCGCTCTTGGACCAACCGAACTGGTTCGCGTTCTCGGTACCCATTAAGGCAATGGCCAAGCGCCACCCCGTTTTGGCCGAAAGGCTGAAAGCCGTGCAGGCGGAGGAAAGCGACTCGCTCAGATCCAACCCAGATCCATTGTCCGGAGGGTTGACCGCATTCGATCACGCACGCCCATCTTGGCGCACACCGCCGAGCAATGGTTCTTGATTACGT
The DNA here is from genome assembly GCA_046317675.1 of Burkholderiales bacterium. Classification (GTDB taxonomy): domain Bacteria; phylum Pseudomonadota; class Gammaproteobacteria; order Burkholderiales; family Burkholderiaceae_C; genus Inhella. Next base: position 29,895 of record JBKCVH010000254.1, on the reverse strand, counting down.
CGTTGCTATTGCTGAGCAAGGTGGCGATTTCGGTATTGCTGCGGCCGCTGGCCGCTTGGCGCAGCACCGGCCTCGCCGTGGCAAACAGCGCCCTGACCCTGAATAGCACGAAGGGCAGGGCGAACAACGCCCCAAGCACCACGCCGGCCATTGCGGGCTGCATCCCGCGCACGCTGAGCGGGTCGGTCACCGTAGCGGTGAAGGCGAACTTGAACAGGTTGCCGTTGGCGTCAACGTAGTCAGCGAATGACTTGCTCCACGGTCCCTCGCCCACTACGCCTCAGCCAGGCAAACACAGCATCAGCGCCCACGGTATCGATGCGGTCGGCAAAGCGCTGGCTGTTCGGGTGGTCGTCGAAGGCGACGTTGGCGCGCGTCATGCGGGCGCCCAGGCGGGTGAAAGCGTCGATGCGCAGCCGCGTGGGTTCAAAGCCTTGGTATTGCAGCCAAGCCTGGGCGCGGGGGCGGTCGTTGGCCTGCGGTTCGGCAGCGCCGGCCAGGGTTTCGATCAGCCATTGGTTGCTTTGCTGGTAGCGCGTGGCCCAGGGGTAGGCGAGCAGGTTGTAGCGCGGCTCGTGCCAGCGGTTCAAGGCGGTGTTGTCTTGCAGCAGGGGCAGGAGCTGCTGCTGCAGCGCCGGCTGCAGCACGCTGTAAGCGGCCTCGTAGCGGTAGGGGTCGTCCAGAAAGAACTCGGCCAGGCCCTGGCGGTACAGGGCGGCTTGGTCGCTGCCGCAGTGGTTGAGCTTGTGCACCACGCGCCAGGTGCCCGGTGCTTCGTCCGTTGGCGGCGCCACGCGGTAGGCAAAGGCCAGGTGCGACCAGCGCAGGCGCCAGCGGCTCAGGTCTTGCCCAGCTCGGGCCAGCACCACCACCTCGGCGCCACTGGCGTCGAGTTGCCGCGCGGTGCGCTCGGCCAAACCCAGGCCGCGCATCACGCTGCTGGACTCGGGTAGCTTCGCCTCGCAAGGGCGGCCCGCTTGAACCGGAAGGGCCAGCGCGGCCGCCAGCAGGAGGGCGGCGGCTTTCATCGGCTCAGGGGCTCGTGGTAACTCAAAGCGCGCCCGATGGCATTGGGCACGAAGGCGATGGCTTGACCGGCCACGGACAGCACCACACCGGCACCGACCACGCTCACCGTGACGGCCGAGCCCACGCCCAGCAGCGTGGATTGCGCGACTTCGCCGGTGAAGCGCAGGCTGGCGCGGGCGCCGTCACTGGCGCGCTCCACCACCCACACGGTGCCGGCCGCGCTGGCTTCCACCGCCACCACCGTGAGCGTCACGCCGGCCGACAGCAGCAGGGCGGGAGCCGCCACGGAGACAGCCACCGGCAACAGGGACAGCGCGCTGGCCTCGGAGGCATCGGACTGCGCCGTCACCGGCATTGCGTGCAGCGCAAAACTCAGCGCCAAGGCCAGTGGCGTGATGCGAAGAAAGGACATGAAGGCTCCAGCAGTGAGGACGGCGGCATGCTGCGCGCCGCCGCCGAGCCCGTCAAAGCCTTTGCCCTGTGTGCCGTGCAACGCCCTTGCAGGTATCGCTGCGCGGCACTTGCGGGCTTAGATCCAGCCCAAGTCGATGGCCCGCAGCACCGCCTGCGTGCGGTCGCGAACGCCCATCTTGGCGAACACCGCCGAGCAGTGGTTCTTGATCACGCCCTCGCTGTTGCCCAGCAATGTCGCGATCTCCGTGTTGCTGCGGCCGCTGGCCACCAAGCGCAGCACTTGCAGCTCCTTGGGGCTGAGCGCTTCGGGGTCGGGCAGGCCTTCAAAGGCGCGTTCGGTGGCGCCGGGGCGGGTGGCGCGTTCGGTCAGGCCGGGGCGCAGCGCCGTGCCGCCAGCGGCCACCTCGCGGATGGCTTCGGCCAGGGTTTCAACGCTGATGGCCTTCAGCAAAAAGCCCTTGGCGCCGGCGCGGGCGGCTTCGTCGAAGGCGTCGCGGTCGTCAAAGGTGGTGAGCATGAGCACCGGCACGGCCAAGGCGCGGGCGGCCAGGGCGCGGATGAGGCCAATGCCGTCGAGGCGCGGCATGCGCATGTCGGACAGCACGACGTCGGGAATGTCGGCCTGGATTTTTTCCAGCGCCTGCACGCCGTCTTCGGCCTCGCCGATGAGTTCGATGTCGGGGCACAGCGCGAGTAGGCCCTTGAGGCCTTCGCGAACGAGTTGCTGGTCTTCAACGAGCAGCAGGCGAATGGTGGGGTTGGCTTGGGTCATGGGGACAGCTCCAGGTCGCGGGGGCATCGAAGTTCGATCAGGAATCCAGGGTAATGGCGCAGCACGGTGGCCGTGCCGCCGAGTTCTTGCAGGCGCTCTCGCATGCCGGTCAGGCCGTTGCCGGGCTGCAGCTTGGGCTGGCCGTCGCCGTCGTCTTCAATGCGAACGACAAGGCTTGCGCCTTCCACTTGCAGCTGGATGTGCAGGTGTCGTGCGCGCGCATGGCGCACGCAGTTGGTGACCGCTTCTTGCACGCAGCGCAGCAGCGCGTGGGCGGTGCGGGGCGGCAGGTTGCTCACGGCTTCGTCGTCAAGGCCGAGGGTGATGACCGGCGCCTCCAAGCTGGCCGCCAGGGTGCGCAGCGCGGCGCTCAAGTCGATGCGCGTTTGGGCGCGCTGGTGGCTGACGGCTTGACGCACATCGGCCAGCACTTGCTCGGCCACAAGGCGGGCTTTGTCGAGCTGGGCTCCAGCGCCCTCGCTTTGGTCGCGCGCCAGCAGGGCTTGGCTGAGCTGCAGCTGCAGGTTCAGGGCGGTGAGGTGGTGGCCCATGAGGTCGTGCAGTTCGCGGGCGATCACGAGGCGCTCGCTGTAGCGCAATTGCTCGTCGTGCAGTTTCTCGGCGCTCAGGCGTTCGGCCAGCATGGCCTGCAGCCAGCGGCGTTTGTCGGCCTGCGCGGCGGTGAGCCGGCCCAGGCCAAAGCCCAGGCCGTGCAGCACGATCATCCAGAGGCTTTGGGTGATGAGCGCCGGCAGCATGCCCAGCTGCTGCTCGGCGCGCTGGGCCTCGGTGGGCAGGAGCAAATAGAGCCCGAGTGCCAGCATCACTTGCATGGCCGCAAAGGCCAGCGCCCAGCGCGCGCGCAGCAAAAGCCCCGCCATGACGGTGATGAGGAAGGCTAACCCTGGGGTGACGGCAAAGGCCAGCAAGTCCAGCCCCAGCAGCCAGCGCAGCACGTTCGGCGGGGGTTGGTCAATGTGCTGGGGCTGCGCCAGGCGCCACAGGCTCCAGGCGGTGAACAGCAGCAGGCTCAGGGTGAGCAGCAGGGGCGTCACGTCCATGGCGCCACCGCCGAGCCGGCGCCAGAGCTGGACGATCAGGCCGTCGTAAGGCTCGGCGGTGTTGCCCGTGAGTGCGGCCAAAGCCGCCCGCAGCTCCAGCAGCGACATGGCCAGCGCCGCGCCGCGCAAGGCGAACGAGGGCTCAACCAGGCGGTCGAGCCAGGGGCGGCGGGGTTCGGTCAAGGTGGACACAGGGCGGCAGCCTAGCGCCTGCGGGCGCAGATGGCGGTGGTCACGCCCGCAGCGGTGTTCTTCCGGCGCTTGTTAGCTCAGGGCTGCGCTGATGACGCCACCGCCCAAGCACACCTCGCCGTCGTAAAGCACGGCACTTTGGCCTGGCGTGACCGCCCACTGCGCTTCGTCGAAGTCGAGTCGTTCTTGGTGAAGCTGGCAAGCTGCGTCTCCCTGCCGGTAGCGGGTTTTGGCGGCATAGCGGCCATCCACAGGTGGTTTACCGCTGATCCAGCTGCTATCGGCGAAGCTCAGCGCGGGGCTTTGCAGCATGGGGTGGCCGTGGCCTTGAACGGCAATGAGGCGGTTGCGCGCCATGTCTTTGGCGGCCACAAACCAGGGTTCGTGCTCGCCGCTGCCGCGCGCTGCGCTTTTCTCTTTGATGCCGCCAATGCCCAGGCCTTGGCGCTGGCCCAGGGTGTAGAAGCTCAGGCCCACGTGCCGCCCAATGCGGCGCCCGCGCTCGTCCACGATGTCGCCCGGCTCTTGGCTCAGGTAGCGGTTCAAGAACTCGCGGAACGGCCGCTCGCCGATGAAGCAAATGCCGGTGCTGTCTTTCTTCTTTGCATTGGGTAGGCCCCACTCGGTGGCGAGGCGGCGCACTTCCGTCTTGGGCAGCTCACCCACGGGGAAGAGCACGCTGCGCAGCTGGGCCTGGGTGAGCCGGTGCAGGAAATAGCTTTGGTCTTTCAGCGGGTCCAGGCCCTTGAGCAGCTGCGCTTCGCCACTGGGCAAGTCGCGCCGCCGCGCGTAATGGCCGGTGGCAATGGCATCGGCCCCGAGCCGCATGGCGTGGTCCAGGAAGGCCTTGAACTTGATCTCGGCGTTGCACAGGATGTCCGGGTTGGGCGTGCGCCCGGCTTGGTACTCGGCCAAGAAGCTCGCAAAGACCCGGTCTTTGTATTCGGCGGCGAAGTTGACGTGCTCGATTTCGATGCCGATCACCTCGGCCACGGAGGCGGCGTCGACGAAGTCGATGTTCGACGAGCAGTACTCGCTGTCATCGTCGTCTTCCCAGTTCTTCATGAAGATGCCGACCACCTCGTGACCCTGGCGCTTGAGGAGCGCGGCGGTCACGGCGGAGTCGACACCACCCGAGAGGCCGACGACGATGCGTTGTTTCTTGATTTCAGACATTGGTTGCAGATTGTCCTTAAGCTCTGCAGCTTCAACCCCCGGGAGCCTTTGAAATGCGAAAGATTGCCATTGCCGCTTTGCTCGCCCTGCCCCTTCTGGCCCAAGCCGCGCCGCCCATGGCCGGTGGCCAAGCCCCAGGGTGGTTCCGCATGAAGCTTGGGAGTTTTGAGGTCACCGCCTTGAATGACGGCATCTTCAAGCTGCCGGTGGACCAGCTCCTGCAAACGCCGGATGCGGGCCTCGTCATTCGCCGCCTGCAAGAGGCTTACCTGGGCATTCCGGTCGACACCTCGGTCAACACCTACCTGATCCACACCGGCGAGAAGCTCGTGATGATCGACACCGGCCACGCTGGCCAAGGCGGCGCGCCCACGGGCTTGATGCTGGCGCACCTGAAAGCCAGTGGCTACAGCCCGGAGCAGGTGGATGAGATCTACATCACCCACTTCCACGGCGACCACATCAATGGCCTGACCGACAAAGACGGCAAGCCGGTGTTTCCCAACGCCACCGTGCGGGCCGACCAACGCGAAAGCGGCTTCTGGCTGGGCGACGCCAGCAAGGCCCCGGAAGGCGCGCGCGGCAGCATGGCCAATGCGCAGCGCGTGCTCAAGCCCTACCTGGAGGCCGGCCGCTACAAGCCTTTTGACGGCGCCACCGAGCTCGTCAAGGGCGTGCGCGCCGTGCCCACCTACGGCCACACCCCGGGCCACAGCATTTACGTGGTGCAAAGCGGCGCCGACAAGCTGGTGCTCTGGGGCGACCTGATGCACGTGGCCGCGGTGCAGTTCAAGAACCCAGAGGTCACCATCCAGTTCGACAGCGACCCCAAAGCCGCCGCGCCGCAGCGCATGGCGCAGTACAAAGACGCGGCCGCAGGTGGCTACTTCGTGGGCGTCACGCACGTCAGCTTCCCGGGCATTGGCAAGCTGCGGGCCGATGGCAGCGGCTACGACTGGATTCCCGTCAACTACTCGCGGCCCTGAGCGCTTGTTGAAGGAGCGGGTGGCGCCGCTTCCGTGGTGGGGCTGTTGAGTGCGGCGCTCCGTGGGCTGCTGCGGGTGCGAGCCACGCCGGCCGTCCCGACCACACGGCCCTGCGGGTCGAACAGGGGCACCTTCACGGTCTGCGCCCAACCGACTGCGCCGCCGGGCTGCGCCACGCTTTCCTCGCGGCGGCTGACTTGGCCGCTTTGCATCACGCGGCGATCCTCGCTGCGGTACTGCTCGGCCACGCTGGGCGGGCTCAGGTCGAAGTCGGTCTTGCCCACCAAGGCCGCCGGCTCCACATCGAAGACCCGGCCGAAGCGGTGATTGACGAATACAAATTGGCCGTCGGTGTCCTTGATCCAGGCTAGATCGTCCATCTCGTCGAGCAATGCACCCAGTGAGGCTGCGGCCTGCTGCGGCCCGGTGGGCGGCGGCTTGCGGCCAGGGCGAAGCGCCCAGATGCCCCAGAGCGTTGCCATGAAAAGGGCGCCGGCCGCGAAGGCAAGCAGCATTTCGAAAGTCATCGGTTCAAAGGCTCCGCATGAATTTCAGGGTGTCGGCAATGCCCGCCAGCGGCGGCATCGGCGCTTCGTGCTCGATGCTGAGCACGCCCGCATAGCCGACGTCGTCGAGTGCCTTCAAAACGGCGCGCCAGGTGTCGGCGTCGTGGCCCTCGCCGGGTAGCGCAAAGCGCCACGCGCGCTCCTGCGGGCGGTCCATGGGGGTCGGGTCCAGCAGGCCGTGCAGGGCCAGTGCGTCGGCGTTGAATACGGTGTCTTTCAAATGCACATGGGCCACGGCCTGGCCCAGCAGTTGAATGGCGCGAACCGGGTCAATGTGCTGCCACCACAAATGGCTGGGGTCGAGGTTGGCGCACAGCGCCGGCCCACAGGCCTCGCGCAGCCGCAGCAAGCTGCCGGGGCTGTGCACCGCAAAGCCGCCGTGCAACTCCAGCGCAATGCGAACCCCCAGCTCAGCCGCCCTCGCGGCCACCGGCTGCCAGTAGGGAATCACTTGCTCTTCCCATTGCCATTCACGAAGCTCTGCGTACTCAAAGGGCCAAGTGGCAACGGGCCAGTTCGGGATGCTGCAGCCGGGCTCGCCCCCTTGCCCAGAGAAGCCCACCAGCACCGGCACCTCCAGGTCAGAGGCCAGCTCCAAGGCGGCTTCGAAGTCGGCCCGGTGCAGGGCGGCGATGTCTTCGTCGGGGTGCAAAGGGTTGCCGTGGCAAGACAGCGCGGCGAGCGTGATGCCGTGCGCTTGGAGCTCGCTTTGCAGCAGCGCGCGGCCCTCCGGGTCTTCGCACAATTGCTGGGCATGCGCGAACTTGGTGCCGGGGTAGGCGCCACACCCGAGCTCCAAATGCTGAACCTCTTGATCGCTGAGCCAGCGAAGTGCGTCGGGCCAAGTCAGGTCGTGCAGACCGGTGCTGAAAACGGAAAGCGGATGCATGGCGCGAAGCTTATCGGGCCTGCGCGCCACCGTGCTGAATACCCTTCAGGCTCTGGGCAAACTGCGAATGGCGGGGTGCAGGTGCAGGTGCTGGGGCTGGGGCTGGGGCTCAATGGCGCGGTACACCGGCGACTCCCAGGGGTTGGGGATGCTGATGAGCCGCGCCGGCAAGCCTTGCTTGCTGCTCGCGATGGGACCGAGCAGGAGCGCATCGCGCAGGCGGGTTTGGCCTTTGTGCACCATGTGAACGCGGGCAAAGGGGTAGTGCAGGGCCAGCCCATCGGCCACCACCACCGAAGGCGCCTCGCAGCCATCGCGGCTCAAGATGGCGTGCGCCTCCTCGACCCCCGGCTGGAGCACCTTGTCGGTAACGATCCAGCGGGTTCCCATCAGCATCCCGCGAGCGCTCTGGGGCATGGGGATCGACAAGCTCCAGCACCGACCCCATCCGCGGCTCGGCTTGCGTGCAGCGGTCCAAGTTGTCGGTAAGGCTCAACCCAAGCCAGCCTCTTGGGCGCAAACGCTCGCGTGTCAACGCCCCATCATCGAGGGTCTGAAGGCAGGCTGATCGATTGCAGTTGCTCCCAGCGCAGCCCAAAACGCGCCAGGTATTTGCGCAGGCGATCGGCATCGTTGAGGACGCTTCGCTGCGTGCGGCTGACGTCGAACAGTCGCCGGCCGGCCTCGCTGAGCGAGCGCGCCGTTTGGCATTCGAGCAGCACGGCTTGCAGTTGAATCTGGTCAAAGCGATCGAGGGCCGCCCAGGCTTCCTGGCCCAACAAGGCTTCGGCTTGCAGCGTGGATGCGGTTCCGGCTGACTCGCGCCGCCACAACCAGCGCAGGCGCTGACTCTCCGCGTCGACCAAGCCCACGTCAATGCGGCCGCTGTCGGCCAAGGTGGCCAGCCGGGTCACCGATGCGCTGAGGTCGCGGAAGTTGCCTCGCCATTGCGCATCGGCGCTGCGTGCAAAGGTCAGGTAGCGCTGGCGCGCTTCTGTGTTGAACCGCACCGCGTGGCCATGCTCCCTGGCATGAACTTCCAGCAAGTGGTCCACGTTGGGCTCGATGTCTTCGTTGCGTTCGCTCAGGCTTGGGAGCGTGTAGGTCCAGAGGTTGATGCGGGCAAAGAGGTCGTCGCGAAAGCGCCCGGAGGCGACATCGTTGCGAAGGTCCCGGTGGGTGCCGGCCACCAACTGGAAGTCGCTCTCCAGCTCTTTGTCGGAGCCCATGGGATAGAAGCGCTTCTCCTCGATGGCCTTCAGCAGCATGGCCTGCTCGTCGAGGCCGAGTTCACCAATCTCGTCCAGAAAAAGCAGACCCTTGTGCGCGCTGCGCAAGTGGCCAGCGCGCTCCCCTGAAGCGCCGGTGTAAGCGCCCTTCTTGTGACCGAACAAAGCCGAGGCGGCACCATCGCCGCGCAGCGTGGCGCAGTTCACTTCCACGAAGGCGCCTCCGAGCTGGTGGCGCGCCTTCTTGAGCTCGAACATGCGGCGCGCAAGGTGTGACTTCCCTGCGCCAGTCGGCCCAATCAGCAGCACCGGCGCCTTGCTGCGCACCGCCACGCGCTCGACTTCGTCGATCAAGGCATTGAAGCGGGGGCTCTTGGTGGCGATGCCGCTCTTCAAGAAACTCACCGCATCGTCATGCACACGCTCGAAGCGCGTGGCAATTTGGTTGTAGCGGCTGAGGTCCAGGTCGATCAGCGCATAGCTGCCGGGATTCCCTGCCCCTTGCTTGCGCGGCGGCGAGGTCTGCAGCAACTGGCCAGGCAGGTAGCGGGCCTCGGCCAGCAGGTACATGCAGATTTGCGCCACGTGCGTCCCGGTGGTGATGTGCACCCAGTACTGCTCGGCCTCGGTGTCGAAGCGGTAGGCGCGCACCCAGTCGAACAGCGCTGCGTACACCTCGCCGAAGTCCCATGCGTCCTGCAGCGGCATGGGCACCAGGTTCACTTGGGTCTCGGGCGACACCGTGCGCACGTCCTGCGCCACCTGCTCGGCCAACTTCAGATGCTGGGGTGCGTGCAGCAACTCGATGCGCTGCACCGCCATGTCCTCGTGCTGGGCAATGGACACCGTGGGCCGCCACTTCTCCCACCGACCCGCGCCTTGGCCGGCGTCGAGTTGGGAGCCGAGGAAGCCGATGACGACGGTGCGTGTACTCATGAAAGCTAATGTACTAGCTTAAAAACTAATAAGTGATGGGTGGCACAAGAGGTCAACGGCGTGGAATTCGCTGTCTAGTCTTGTAAATCAATGGCTTAGAAGATTCTTTGGAGAGGCAAGCCAAGCTGGCACGGCCTCTGCAGTAGCGAGGGTGTGTCAAACGATCTCCACCACACGCTCACAGGTCAGGGTTTCGGACTCTTCGTCCAGCCCGCCGGTGCAGTCCGCCAGCTCAGGCTTGGGCGGGCTGTATGCCGCGGGGTGGGAGCGCGGCACGTGACTTTTTCAAAGTCGACTTCTGTAGCTCAGTTGGGTAGAGCAGCTGTGCGGCGACGCGCAGCCTGTCGCGGGTTCGAATCCCGTCGGAAACACTCGGTCCGAAAGGATCGCTTGAGAAGCCCTGCCGAACGCGGCGGCCTGCAAGCCCAAGGCACTGGGCCGGCGCACCATGCTTTAGGGCATTTGGGTGCGCCGGCCGGGGGCGTGGACCTGCTAGCCCCTGCCAGTGGCGCCGCCTGTGCGGTGCTTGCCCGGCCGATGTGGCGCTCGAACAAGGTTTGGCCCCTGCACCTGTGCGCGGCCAGATTCGAAGCGAAGCGCCTCCCTGCCGAAAGCGCCTGCCCGTTGCGCCGCTGTAACGGCAACCAACAACAAGAACCCTGAGGAAACCACCATGCAACTGATCCCTAGCCTACGCCGCATCCACATCAAGAAATCAGAGCGCGCGCTGTTGCTGCGCAATGGCGACTTCGAACGCGTGCTGCGCCCTGGCCGGCACTGGCTGTTCAACTGGTTTGACGCGCTTCGCGTCGAAGTCTTTGCCACCGAGCAGGCCGCGCTGAGCCATGGCCTGAGCGACTGCTTGATGAATCTTGAACCGGCCGCCGTGGCTGCAGACTTTTTGCCCGTCACGCTGGGAGAGAGCCAGGTCGCACTGCGCTTCCAGAACGATTTGCTGGTTGAGCTGCACCTACCGGGTAGCCGCCGGCTGTTTTGGCTTGGCGTTCATAAGCAGCGCGTGGAGGTCTTGAACCTAGCGCCCGATGCCTTGGGACTGCCCGCCGATCTCTTGGCGCAGTTGAACGCTGCGACACAACGCGGACAAGCGTTGGCGGGGAGCCAAGGTGTGCTGTTGACCACCGTGCCCGAACAGCACGCTGGCGTCGTGCGTGTGAACGGTCAACTGAAAGCTGAGCTGCTCCAACCAGGCTTGCACGGATTCTGGCGTTGCCAACAGCAGGTCGAGGTGGACTTGTTCGATCTGCGCAGCCAGCTGCTGGAGATCAGCGGTCAAGAGATCCTGACCAAGGACAAAGTGGCCCTGCGCCTCAACCTGGGAGCCGCCTGGCGCTACGGTGACCTGCTGCAGGCGCTTGGCCGTGCGCCCAAGCCTGTGGAAGCTCTTTACCGCGAGTTGCAGTTCGCCTTGCGCACTGCTGTCGGTACACGCACCTTGGACGAGTTGCTGGAGGACAAGAGCGGCATTGATGCGCAGCTGGCCGAGTTGGCCGGCAAGCGCCTGCAAGGAAGCGGTTTGGTGCTGGAGTCCATCGGCGTGAAGGACATCATCTTGCCCGGCGAGATGAAGCTCCTGCTTGCTCAAGTGGTGGAGGCCGAGAAGGCGGCTCAGGCCAATGTCATTCGCCGTCGCGAGGAAACCGCCGCAACTCGGTCGCTGATGAACACGGCCAAACTGATGGAAGACAACCCGACGGCCCTGCGCATGAAGGAGCTAGAAACCCTGGAGCGCGTGGCCGAGCGCATCGACAAGATCTCCGTATTTGGAGGTCTTGATGGTGTGCTGAACAACCTGATCAAGATTCGCTGAAAGACAAGACCATGAACTACAACGAACTGCAAGTCGAAGGCGGAGTCCCCGTCAAGATGTGGACCCAGGGCGTGCCCGTGGAAGCCGAAGCTCAAAAGCAACTGAGCAACGCCGCCAAGCTGCCCATCGTCTTCAAACACATTGCTGTCATGCCCGATGTGCACCTGGGCATTGGCGCCACCATCGGTTCGGTGATCCCCACCTTCAAAGCCATCATTCCGGCGGCTGTGGGCGTGGACATTGGCTGCGGCATGATGGCTTGCAAGACCACGCTGACCGCTGCCGACCTGCCTGACAACCTCGGTCCGTTGCGCTCGGCCATTGAGCGCGCGGTGCCGCACGGCTCGTCGCCCAAACATCGCGGCCGCGACCAAGGCAGCTGGGAGAACCCGCCCGAAACGGTGGACCAGGTGTGGGCCGGTTTGGTGGATGAGTTCGACGCCATTTGCGAGCTGCACCCGCGCATCAAGAACACCAACAACCGCAAGCACTTGGGAACCCTGGGGAGTGGCAATCACTTCATTGAGGTTTGCCTGGACGAGGTCGGCTTTGTCTGGTTCATGCTGCACAGCGGTTCGCGCGGGGTGGGCAATGCCATTGGTACCCACTTCATCGAACTCGCCAAGAAGGACGCTGAACTGAACCAGCGCAATCTGCCGGACAAAGACCTCGCCTACTTCGAGGAGGGCGCCCGCTACTTTGGCGACTACGTGCGCGGTGTGGGTTGGGCGCAGCGCTTCGCGCAGAAGAACCGCGAGGTCATGATGGCCAATCTCATCGCCACCGTGCGCAGTGTGATCAGCAAGCCTTTCGAGTCGCACATCGAGGCGGTGAACTGCCACCACAACTATGTGCAGCAGGAGCGCCACTTCGGGCAAGACGTCTTCGTCACCCGCAAGGGTGCGGTGAGCGCGAAGAAGGGACAGCTCGGCATCATTCCCGGCTCCATGGGCGCGCGCAGCTATATCGTGCGCGGCAAAGGCAATCCGGATAGCTTTGAGAGCTGCTCTCACGGCGCGGGCCGCACCATGAGCCGCACGGCGGCGAAGAAGCGCTACACGGTGGCCGACCAGGTGAAGGCCACTGAGGGGGTGGAGTGCCGCAAGGACGTGGATGTGATCGACGAGATCCCGATGGCCTACAAGGACATCGACGCGGTGATGGCGGCGCAGAGCGACTTGGTCGAGGTGGTGCACACCTTGAAGCAGGTGGTGTGCGTGAAAGGGTGAGATGGCCTCCAAGCGAGGCCCCGAGGACATCATGACGAGTCAAAAACTAATCAGCGCCCACCCCATCGCTGCCGAGGTGCGCCAACGCATCGAGCAGGAGCTCGATCGCATCGAAGTCGAGCACCAGGTGCAGATCCTCTACGCCTGCGAATCCGGCAGCCGTGCTTGGGGCTTTGCCTCGCCGGATAGCGACTACGACGTGCGTTTTGTCTACCTTCGCCGGCCCGAGCGCTACCTCACGGTGCGCCCTGAGCGCGATGTCATTGAGTGTCCGATCGATGCGCTGCTGGACATCAGCGGTTGGGACTTGCGCAAAGCCCTGGACCTTGGCGGCGACTCCAATCCGACCTTGTTGGAGTGGTTGAGCTCGCCCGTGGTGTATCGCCAGCAGGGCGAGCGCGCCGCGCAGTTGCGTGCCCTCGCTCAAGACTGTTTCGCGCGCGACCGGGCCTACCACCACTACCTGTCCATGGCCCGCAAGAATGACCGCGAGCACCTGCAAGGCGAGACGGTGCGCCTCAAGAAGTACCTCTACGTCCTACGGCCCCTGCTCGCTGCGCGTTGGATTCGGCTTCGCAACGATGTGCCCCCGATGGTCTTTGCCGAATTGGCCGAAGCGGTGCTGCACGAAGCCGAGGTCATTGAAGCCATCAACCGCTTGCTGGCCGTGAAGATGCGCGCTGGCGAAGCGGAGCATGGCCCCGCCTACGCCGAGCTGCGCCAATTCATTGACCGGGACACCGAGGCCGCCATGGCCAGCGCGCCGGCCAAGACGCAACGCCAGCCGGCTGCCGCGCTCGACGACTTTCTGGCGGACTGTGTTCTCACCCAAGTTCCGCTGCAGCCCCGAACACCTTTGAACTTTCATGATTGAAATTGATGCCTCCGAAGGCGAGGGCGGCGGCCAAGTGCTGCGCAGCAGCCTGACCCTGTCCATGCTCACCGGTCAGGCCATGCACCTGACGAAGATCCGTGGCGGGCGGCCCAAGCCGGGCCTCATGCGCCAGCACTTGGCCTGCGTTACCGGTGCGCAGGCCATATGTGGCGCGCGGGTCGAGGGAGCGGCTCTCGGCTCGACCGAACTACGGTTTGAGCCAGGCCCTTTGAAGGCTGGGCACTACCGGTTTGAAATTTCAACCGCCGGCAGTTGCTTGCTGCTGCTGCAGACCTTGTGGCCGGCACTCATGCAAGCACAAGGGGCGAGCGAGCTGGAGCTGACGGGGGGTACGCACAACCCCATGGCGCCGGCCTTTCCCTTCATCGAGCAGAGCTACGCACCCTTGCTCGCGCGGCTCGGTGCGCCGGCCGAGCTCAGCCTGCGCCGAGCCGGCTTTTATCCTGCGGGCGGTGGGCAGCTGAAGGTGTCGATTCCTGGTCAAGCCCAGCTCGACCCCTTTGACCTGCTGGAGCCTGGGCCGCTGCGCGCCGCAGGCGCCGCTTGCATGGCGCCGGCCCTGCCGCGCGCTGTGGCGGAGCGCCAGTTGGAAGCCCTCGGCGCTGCGCTGGCTTGGCCGCCGGAGCAGCTGCAGGTCATGCCCTGCCGCCAGAACGAAGGCCCCGGCAATGCACTCTGGATTTGGCAAGCGCACGAGCATCTCAACACGGTGTTCTGCAGCATCAGCGAGAAGGGCGAGCCCGGTGCGGCCGTGGCGCAGCGCACGGTACGGGCGCTCAGTCAGCACCTTGAAACCGGTGCTGCGCTGGATGTGCACTTGGCCGATCAATGGCTGCTGCCCCTGGCCTTGGCGGTGCGGCAATCGGGGCGCGCTGCGGCCTTCACGGCCAGTGCTTGGAGCTTGCATGCGCAAACCAACGCCAGCTTGATCGAGCGTTGGTTGCCGCTGCAAATCCGCACCCAGCCGCGCGAGCGCGGCGGGGTGCGGGTGGATGTCAGCTCTCTTTGAAGGGATCGTCAACCGCCGGGGCCGCTGGAGCCGCCGCCTTGCTCGGCCGGCCCCGCCACAGCGTGCCCGCACTGAACTGCGCCCAGGCCCAGCGCACATGCCCCATCAGCGCATTGGCCAGCCACAGCGCCCAAGCCAGCATCAGCACGCGGTACAGCCAGAGCGGGGCGCTGATGACCCAGGCCGCGTGGGTTTCGCTGGCCACGCGGTCGGTGTACCAATGCAGCTCGCGGCTGCTTGAGCCGTTGCCGGCGATGAGCAGCTCCGGGTAGCCGAGCAGGCCCACACGCAGCGCGTTGAGCAGCACGAAGAGCGCGAGCACCGTCCACAGCACGATGAGCAACTGCAGCGCGTTGTGGGCGCCACGGCCCAGGTGCGGAGCCACTTGCGGGCGCTGGCGCAGGAGCAGGAACCAGCCCAGCACCAAGGCCAAGCCTTCGAGGCTGGCGGGCGCCAGGCCGATGGCCAGCAAGCTGCCCCCCACGATGCCCAGGGGCCAATTCGGCAGACAGTGCAGCAGGGCGGCGGCGGCCAAGGCCACGATGAGCACGCCCCAGAGCAAGACCGCTGGCCCCAAGCGTGGGCCGCCGGCCAGCAGCACCACGCGGTCCTGCGGGACCTGCAGGGTGAGCCTGTCGTTCACGCCTTGCAAGCCTTGCCCGAGGCCCAGGGCCGGTGTTTGCAGCCAAGTGCCCATGCCCTCGGCCTGCCGCCAACTGAGGTTCACCTGGTGGCTGCCCGGGGTGAGCGGCAATGCCACGCGGCCGCCTTGCGCCTGCAAAGGCAGGTTCTGCCCGTTCAGCGACAAACCCAGCAGCTCGCTGCCTGCGGGCAGGTTCAGCACGTGCTCGCCGCCCAAGCTGGCGCGAAGGCTCAGGCTGGACTGAACGTCGGTGGCGCGTTGGCCCGGCTGCACGGTGGTGTTCACGCGGTCCAGGGTCAGTGTTTGGCCGTTCAAGCCGGCAGGCTTGGCGATGCTGAGCTGAACCTTCTCGCCCGGCCAGGGTTGCCACTGCGGCGCCCAGCGGCCGTCCACTTGGCGGGCCACCGGCGGAATGCCGGCCAGGCCCACGTGCCACTGGCCGCTGGTGGCCAGGGTCCAGAGCTCCAGTTGCTGCGCTTCGTGGCTGGCTTCCAGTTGCAGTTGCGGCTGCACGGCCAGCGCGCTCTCAATCAGGCGTTCGCCTTCGGCGCCAAAGGGCACGCTGGCGATGCCGTCTTGCACCTGCACGGCGGAGTCGGTGACGCGCTCGCCGGGCAGCAGGCGAAAGCGCACCGTGAGTGGCGCGCGGCTGCTGCTCAGGCGTTCGATTCGCGTCTGCACCGTCCACTCCAGGCCCAAACGCAGATGGCGCTCCACGCGCACCAGCGGCGGCAAGGCATCGCGCTGCGTGCCGCTGTCTTCGGCCTTGGCGCCGGTTTGCGCCTCGCGCGCCAAAGACAGCGCCGCGCCGGGCAGGCCGCGGGCATCCAGCCCCGACAGCACCCAGCCCGTGAGCTCCGTTCGCAGCTCGCGCAGCGGCAGCGGCAAGGCGATGTCCACGCTGCTGGCATTGCCCATCTCGGCCTCCAGCGCCAGTTGCGACACGCCCGCTGGCAGCGAGGCCCAGAGCTGACCTTGCGCATCGCGGCGCAGCGCGGCCAGGGGCTGGCCATCGAGCAGCACCCGGCTCGGCTGCCAGTTCGTGCCTTGGCCGGGCAGGGGCACCGCCACGGCCGCTTGCGTGTGCACTTCAAGGCGCAGCGCCACGCGGGCGCCACTGGCGCTGAGCCATGCCCGTGCCACGCCAGCGCATTGCGGCAAGCAACTCGGGGCGGGGTTCACGCGTTGGCGCAGCTCGGCCAGTTGCTCACTGCTGGGCCAGGGTGCCAAGGTCTCTTGCGCTTGAACCTGAACCTGGGGCGCCGGAGCCGGCTTCGCCGCTTGGGTGCTGGGGCTGCCGACCGCAGCCGCCGCCAAGGCCGCTGCCCCAAGCCAGCGCCTGCCGCTGGACGGCGGCAGGCCGTGCCGTGCCAACTGCCACAGGGCCGCCGCGAGCAGGCCCAGGGCCAGCAAGCGCCACAGCGCCGTGGCCCATGGCGGCAGCAGCCAAAGCTGCAACTGCTGGCTGGCCTGCACAGGGCCTTGCCAATCCAGGTTGTGGCTGTGCCATTGCCAGTTGGGGAGACCGGGGCCGGTTTGCACGCGCGCCTTGGGGTCGACCTCGCTCATGGGCTTGGGCGACTCGTAACGCGAGCCCACGGCGCTCGCGCGTTTTTGACTCATGGCACGAGCGACCTCGCGCCTGTCAGAGACTTGCGACTCAGGAATGGGCATGAACGGAGGCGCTTCGGCCGATTCAGCCGGTGCTTCAAGGCCAGTGGTTTGCCACGAGCGCTCCAAGCTCGGGTACATGGCCAAGCGCACTTGATCCACGGCGAAGGCCAGCAGCAGCAAGCCCATCAGGCCCACCACCGACCAGCGCAAGCGCCCGAGCCAAGCGGCTGCCGTGGCGCGGCGGCTGGAGGTGCCGGGCTGCAGTGGCAAGGCCGCTTGCAGCGCCATCAAGCCCAAGAGCAGCAACCAAAGCCAGGTGGGCGGGCTGCCCGCCAACTGCCAGCCGGCCAGCAGCGCCAAGCCCAGCAAGCCGCCCTTTTGCCAGCCCGCAATGCGACCCGCCGCCACGAAGGCGAGCAGTAAGAAGAACAGGTCCCAGAGCGTCCAGCCGGCTACCCAACTGCCTTGCGCGCGGTCGGCGCCGCCGGCGTGAAGCAGCTTCCAGCCCGGGGGCAGGCGCAGCTCGGCGCGCGCGCCTTCAACGTCCACGTTCCAGCCCACGGCAGAGAGGCTTCGCGCGCCGCCTTCAATGCGGCTGTCGGCCTCGACCTGCGCCTGGGTTTGGCGCAACTCAAAGCCTTGCTCGCCTTTGGCTTTGTCGAGCTGGGTGATGAGTTGGTCCTCGCCCCCAACCGACACCCTGCCCAACACCCCGGGCGCTTGCAGGCTCAGCCGGGTGCTGCGGTTGAAGTCTCCAATGAGCCGGTCTTGCACCGTGAAGCCACCGCCGTCAAAGTCCAGCCACAGCGTGCGCACCAGCTTCACGCTGTCGGCTTCCGGGGCCGCACTGCCGTGGCGGTTCTCTTTGAACACCAGGCCCTCACCGCCCGCCAGCCGGAAGGCGGGGTGCTGGCGCCAGTCATCGGGCATTTCCACTTGCCGGGGGTCGATGGCGGCAGCGCCGCTCAAGGTGACGCCGCGAAGCTCGTTCTGCGCCGCAAAGGCCCAAACTTCATCGGCGCTCGCGCCGCCTTTGGGGAGCTGCAGGGCTTGCAGGCTTTGCAAAGAGCGGCTCTGCAGTTGAACGGTCCAGGTGCCCGGCCGGGCCTGCACCCGCAGGCTGCCGTCGTCTTGCAAGCGCGTGGGCAGTGGCGAGTCGATTTGCGCGGCCTGCCAGCCGGGTAGCAGTGCAAGGGGCAGGCTGATTTCACGCGGCTTGCCCGACACGATGAGCACGAACTGCGTCGTCATCTGCATCGGAATGCCGTCCTCCAGCAAGCGCAGGGTGCGCACCGTGGTGCTGTCGCCGCTGGGGGCTTGCTCGGCATCGGGTGCGGCGCGCAGCCACAGGCGGCCTTGGGCATCGGCTTGGCGGCGCACGGGCTGGCCGTCGAGGCTGAGCTGCAACAGCGCCACGCCGGGCGGTGTTTGCAGGTCTTGGGGCAGAGTGGGCCAGTTGAATTCGCCCTCGATCACGTGGCGGCCGGGTGCCAGCAGGCTGCTGGGCCCCGCCTCCTGCTCCAGCACCGCCAGCGGCTGGCCGTTGGCGCGCACGCCCTGCGGCCACGCGCCGGCCTCGCCGGGCAAGCGCACGCGAGTGGGCGCGCCGTAAACCTGCACCTCGTAGCGAAAGCGCGCGCCTTGGGCGGTGGCTTGCAGCTGCAGCAGCGCCGGCCACACACAGGCGCGCTCTCCACCGCCGTTGGCCGAGGGGCAGCGCTCCTGTTCATGGCCTTGTTGGGCCCAAGGCAGCCAGTCTTGCAAGCTGCGCGGCAGCTCTTCAGGCTTCAGGCCCGTGGTGGCTTGCGCAGGCAAGGCCGCCAAAAACAGCAGGAAGGCGAACAGGGGTTTCAGCATGGGGCGCTCTCTCGGGAACAGGCCCGCATGCTGCCAGTGCTTTCAGTCTTTCTGTAACAAAGGCGTGGCGGATGCTGGTGCGGAGTACCAGCACATGGCTTCACGCTCCTAGGGTTCCGTAGCCTTGACCCTTTGCACCACCACGAGCCAGCCCTCGACGGGCACGTCGTTCTCTTTGCGCAGTGCAGCCCGTTGTTGCTGCACCCGCTTGAACCCGTGCCGGGCTGCCAGGCGCTCGATGTAAGCCAAGGAGTGGCTAAAGCGGCGCGTGGGGCCGAGCAGAAAGTCGGTGTGCGGCGCATCGCAAGCCTCCACCGAAAAGGCAAAGAGCCCTGGGCCTCGCAGCGAAGCCGAGGTGCTCGCGAAGGTGGCGTCAAGGTCGCCGAGGTACACCAGAACGTCAGCCGCCACGATCAGATCAAAGCACTGCGCGCGGCCCTTCAAGAAGCTGACGACGTCGGCCTTCACCAACTCGTCATAAGCCCCAAGTTCGCCTGCCTTGGCCAGCATGCGCTCCGAGAGATCAACGCCCACCAACTGGCTGGCCCACGGGCGCAGCAGTGGCCCGCACAGGCCTGTGCCGCAGCCCAGATCGGCAATGGTGGCGGCCTCGAGCTGGCTCACACGGCTCAGTGCGTCCAGCAGCAAGTTCGGGGTGCGGTAGCCAAGGCGTTCCAGCAAATGCGCGTCGAAGTTGTCGGCATAAGCATCAAACAGGGCCTCCACATAGCCGGCTGGCGCCGCCGTGGGCGCCGGCTCCGCCCCCAGAGACGCCAACACGAAATGCAGTTGCTCGACATCTTTCCCGAGCGGCAGCGCGCGCTTGAAGGTCTCCACCGCTTCGTCCTTGCGCTTCAAGCTCAGCAAGGCTTCGGCCCGGCCAATCAAGGCCTCGGGGTAGTCTGCCTTGAGCGCCAGGGCCGCATCAAAGCTGCACAAGGCCTCGTCAGCGCGCTGCAGCCGGCGCAGTGCGTTGCCCCGGTTGCAAAGCGCCTTGGCATCGTTCGGGCGCAGGGCCAGCGCTTGCTCAAAGGCCACGACGGCCTTGTCGTGCTGGCCGAGGCTGCCCAAGGTGTTGCCCAAGTTGTTGAGCGCGGCGGCGCTGCCCGGGCGCTGGCGCAGGGCGCACTGCAAGAGGTCCAGCGCCTCGCTCAGGCGCTCGGTCTGGCCGCACAGGACGCCCAGCAAATGCAAGGCATCGAAGTGCACCGGTTCGCTGCGCAAGATGCGCCGGTAGATTTGTTCGGCTTCAGCGAACTGCCCCTGTTGGTGCAGGCGCAAGCCTTGTTCGAAGAGGGCGGGGGTGCGAGGCATGGCGGGAGCGGCACAGGGGCAGTGCCGCCAGTCTGCCGCAAGGCACCGTTGAAGCCCTGACCGGGCTTCACGGCCATGCCCTCCAGCGGCGCCGGCGGCAGGGCTGCGCACGCAGCGCGCCGGGCTTTGCTTGCCGGGGGCGACTGACTCTGCCTTTGCCGCCCCCGCTTCACTCTTCCGGCACAAAGATCCAAAGCAGGATGTAGGCCACGAAGCCGGTGCCGCCAAAGATGGCCAAGATGCTGAACAGCAGACGCCAAATCCAGCTCTCCAGCCCTGAGACACGCGCAAGGCCTGAGCACACGCCGCCCACCCAGCGGTCGCTTCGGCTGCGGCGCAGGGTGTTGACGGCGGCGGTGAATGGGGGCTGGGGTGCCGGTGCAGCGGCACCTGCATCCAGCACGCGGGCCTTGGCACGGGCAAATTCTTCGTCAGTCAGCGCGCCGGTGCGGTGCAGTTCGGCAAGGCGTTCGATTTCGATGGCAGCAGACATGGTTGGGAACTCCTTCTTCAATCGGTGGTTGAAATGCTAAGCACTTGGGGCCAGCTCGTCAGCGCGATGCGACACAGACTCGGCCGCGCCGCGTGCGCTCCGGGCGCCCTGAAAGTCATTCACGGGGCACAAAGATCCACAGCAGGATGTAGGCGGCCAAGCTGCAGCCACCGAAGGCCAAGAGCAGCAAGAACAGGATGCGCCAGAGCCAAGATTCAATGCCACTGATGCGCGCCAAGCCACCACAAACGCCACCCAACCACCGGTCGCTGCGGCTCAGGCGCAGCTGGTTCAGCGTGGGGCCTGCTGATGCAGCAGCGGCGGGGGCAGGCTCGTCTCCGAGCACGCGTGCCTTGGCGCGGTGAAACTCCTCGTCGTTGAGCTTGCCATTGCTGTGCAAGGCGGCGAGGCGATCAAGGTCGTTGGCGAACATGTTGGGCTCCTTTCTGGAGGCCGTTGAACATGCTTCGCAGCTTGCCGGAGGTGCGGCGCTTTGGGCAGCGCCGCACGATGCAATGCAGTTCTGGGCGTACCGGCCGCATGCCGGCACGACGGACGTTCAGCCGTCGATGCGCTTCTGGAACACCAGCCCCGCGTGCTCACGCAGCGCATGGAAGTGGATCTTGGGCCAGTTCTCTTGGATGGCGCGCAGCTCGGGCGCGTACTCCACCAAGATGGTGGGCGCGTCCACGGCATCGAGTGCCATGCGGTGGTCGTTGGCGGCGATGAACTTCTTCAGTTCGGTTTCGTCGTCGGCCGTGACCCAGCGCGCCACCTGGAAGCGGCAGGGCTGGATGCGGGCCTTGACGCCGTACTCGTGCTCCAGGCGGTGGGCCACCACCTCGAACTGCAGCTGGCCCACGGCACCCAGCATCAGCACGCTGCCGGCCATGGGGCGGAAGACCTGGATGGCGCCTTCTTCGCCCAGTTGCGTCAGGCCCGCGCGCAACTGCTTGGTCTTGAGCGGGTCGGCCACTTCGACGTTGCGGAACATTTCCGGCGCGAAGAAGGGCAAGCCGGTGAACTGCAGCGGTTCGCCCTCGGTGAGGGTGTCCCCAAGGTGCAGCACGCCGTGGTTGGGGATGCCGATGATGTCGCCGCCGAAGGCTTCTTCCAGCAGCTCGCGGCGCTGGCTCAGAAAGCTCACCACGGTGTTGGGGCGGAAGTCTTTGCCGGTGCGCGTCACCTTGAGCTTCATGCCGCGCTCGAAGTGGCCGCTGGCCACGCGCACGAAGGCGATGCGGTCGCGGTGCGCTGGGTCCATGTTGGCCTGGATCTTGAACACCACGCCGCTGAACTTCTTCTCGGTGGGCTCTACCACGCGCTGCAGCGCGGCGCGGTCGCTTGGGGGTGGTGCCAGCTCCACCAGCGCGTCCAGCACCTCGCGCACGCCGAAGTT
Source organism: Burkholderiales bacterium (assembly GCA_046317675.1). Lineage (GTDB taxonomy): Bacteria > Pseudomonadota > Gammaproteobacteria > Burkholderiales > Burkholderiaceae_C > Inhella. Next base: position 8,364 of record JBKCVH010000254.1, on the reverse strand, counting down.
GTTGATGGCCGAGCCGAAGAACATCGGCGTTTGGTGGCCCGACAAAAACTGCGCGTGCTCGAAGGGGGTGGCCGCTTCGCGCACCAGCTCCAGCTCGCCCTGCGCCTGGCCCCAGGCCATGCCGAAGCGGGCATCGTGCGCCGGGTTGTCGAGGTCGGTGATCAGCTCTTCATCGCCGCCCGCGCGGTCTTCTCCGGGGGCGTACACGCGCATGGTGCGGGCGCGCAGGTCCATCACGCCGCCGAACTGCTTGCCCATGCCCACCGGCCAGGTGAAGGGGCAGACGGTCATGCCGAGTTCTTGCTCCAACTCGTCCATCAGGGCCAGCGGGTCTTTCACCTCGCGGTCCATCTTGTTCACGAAGGTCAGGATGGGCGTGTTGCGCGCGCGGCAAACCTGCAGCAGGCGGCGGGTTTGCGGCTCCACGCCGTTGGCCGCGTCAATCACCATCAAGGCCGCATCCACGGCGGTGAGCACGCGGTAGGTGTCTTCGCTGAAGTCTTGGTGGCCGGGGGTGTCGAGCAGGTTGATGACGCAGTCGCGGTACTCCATCTGCATCACGCTGGAGGCCACCGAGATGCCGCGCTGCTTTTCAATTTCCATCCAGTCGGAGGTGGCGTGGCGCGCCGCCTTGCGGGCCTTGACCGAACCGGCGATTTGGATGGCGCCCGAGAACAGCAAGAGCTTTTCCGTCAGCGTGGTCTTACCAGCGTCGGGGTGGGAAATGATGGCGAAGGTGCGGCGGCGGCGTACTTCGCTGGCAATGCGTTCGGTCATGGGGCGGCTTTCTGGGGAACCGGCGATTGTCGCCGGGGGTTTTCCCCGTGGAAAAGCGGCGATTGGGGGTGATGGCAGCGGCTAGCCTTAGCGCATGGAAATCGACCGCCCCCGCTGGAACTGGCTGCCCCCCATCGGCAGCCCCGCTTACTACACGATGCTGGTGTGCATCGGCATGCTGGTGCTTGGCCCGCTCGGCGGCTTGGCCGCCAGCTATATGAACTTCGCGGTGGGCTTTTATGTCAACGCGCAGGTCATGGCGGGCATCTTGGGCTCCATCGTCACCCTGGGCTACGGCGCAGCCGGCCGCCACGGCGCCAACTACATGCAAACCATGGCCGCCAGCGTGGCCGGCATGATGGCCATGAGCTCCTTGCTGCAGGCGCGTGTGTGGATGGGCTTGCCGCCCGTGCCCACCTGGCAGTTGGTGACCTACATGCTGGCCATTGGCTTGCTGGGCTGCGGCATCGGCATGCTCTATACCCCCGTGTTGGTGGAGCGCATGAAGCTCACCTACCCCTCGGGCTTGGCGGTGGCCAACATCATTCGGGCGCTGACCGACCCGGTGCTGCTCAAGCAGTCGGTCACGCGCCTCTTTGGCGGCATCGGCGCTGGTTTGGGGCTGGGCATTGCCTCGGCCAAAGTGGCGGTGCTGGGCGCCATCGAGATGAGCGTGGCCACCTTTGGCGCCGGCCTCATCGTGGGCGCGCGCATCACCATTCCGGCCATCACCTCGGGCCTGCTGTTCTGGTGGCTGACGCCGACTTTTGTGGAGATCGGCTGGCTGCAAGAGGGCGAACCGTTCCGCAAGGTGGCCTTCCTGATTGCGCTGGGCATGATCCTCGGCGCCACCTTCATCGATATCTCGCTCATTCTTTGGCAAGCCCTTCAGCGCCTTCGCGGCCACGACCCCGACCCGCTGCCCGTGGCCGATGAAATGCGCGGCCCGCGCCACAGCGTGCCGCGCCTGCTCGCCTTCGTGGCCGCCTGCGCCGTGGCCGTCGTGGTGTGCGGCATGCAGTTCTTTGATGTGCCCTTGCTCTTCATGCTGATGGGCCTCGGTATGACGGCGGTGCTGGTGATGGGCAATGGCATCTCCGTGGGCATCAGCGACAGCAACCCCATCAGCTCCGCCTTCGTGGTGAGCGTCATCGTGTTTGCGCTGGCCGGCCTGACGGACCCGATGGTCGGCCTCATGGCCGCCACCGTGCTGCTGGTGGCCACCAGCATCGGTTGCGACATGCAGCAAGACCGCTCCACCGGCTGGCGCCTGGGCTCCAACCGCGCGCTGCAGTTCCGCTTCCAGATCGGCGGCATCTTGGTGGGAGCGCTGCTGGCGGTGGGCATTGCCGAGCTCTTCATGGCCGCCTACCCGGTGCTCAAGCTCGACCAAACCGTGATGAGCGCCGACCAGCAGCCGGCGCAGTGGAGCTCGGCCATGACCTACAAATTCGTGGGTGTGCTGCGCAGCCTGTCGGAGCCCAACCCCCACCAAACGGCAGCCATCGGTATCGGGCTGGCCTTTGGGTTTGTCGTGGAACTGGCGCGCAAGCTGCTCAAGCGGGCAGCCCGATACAAGCGCTTCGTCGCCTCCGGGCAGCTCGGCTTTGCGACCGACTTTTGCGTCGATGCCCTGGTGCTACCCAGCCCTTATGCCTTCAGCTTTGGCGGCTTCGTGAACCTGCCCACCTCGTTGTGGTTCGGCGCCGGCGGCGTCATCTCCAGCCTCTACAACACCCTGGCGGCGCGCAAGAAGAAGGACGATGGGCTGCCCTCCGACATGAGCAGCACGAGCCTGGTGGGCGGCGGCTTGATTGCCGGCGATGCCCTCGCGGCGCTGGGCCTTGGCGTGGTGGGTTTGCTGGCCTTGTTGTAGTGGCTTTGGGCACTCGATCCAGCGGCCCGGCGCGCTAGGATCAAGCTTCCCCGTGGACTCAGGAGACGCACCATGAGCGACAACCAGTTCGGCAAGTTCGTGCCCGGTTTTGAGTTTCTGCAAGGCTTGGTGAAGAACGCCGGCAGCTCACTCCCCGGAGCCGGTGCGATTGGCCAGTGGGTGGCGCCCACGCTGAACCCTGAAGAGCTGGGGAAGCGCATTGAAGAGCTGCGCACTGTGCAGTTCTGGCTGGAGCAAAACGCTCGCATGCTGGGCGCAACCATCCAAGCCCTTGAGGTGCAGCGCATGACGCTCTCCACCCTCAAAACCATGAACGTGCCCTTGAACGATTTGCGAGAAGCACTCAAGGTGCCCGACTTCAGCAACATGCCCGGCATGCCGTCCGCGCCATCCAGCGCCCTAAAGGCTGGCAAGAAGATGGCGAGCAAGGCGGTGGGGTCCGCCACCAAGGCCACCAAGGCAGCCTCCAAGGCCGTGAGCGGCGCAGCCAGCACGGCCGGCATGTCAGCCGGCGCGGCGGCCATTGACCCCACGCAGTGGTGGAGCGCGCTCACGCAGCAGTTCAGCCAAGTGGCGGCCAATGCCATGAAGGACAGCGCCAGCGAGGCCGCCAAAGGCTTGGCCGGGAGCCTCGTCAAGCAAAGCATTGATGCAGCGGGCGACACCCTGCGCAAAGCCGCCAGCGTGCCGCAGGCTGTGGTGGGCGGTGTGGCGGGCAGCATGGCCAAGAGCCTGTCGGCGCAGCGCGCGCAGGCCGAGGCTTCAGAGCCCAAGCGCAGTGCTGCCAAGGCAGCCAGCAAGACTTCCGCCAAGGCGCCGGCCAAGGCCCCCAGCCGAAAGCGCTGATCCGAATGGTTTTTGCCTCCTCGCGCCGGGTGTGCTTGCTTGCAGGCGGTGCCTGGCTGGCCAGCGCTGCGCAGGCCCGGCACGACCCTTCCGACCGGAGTCGGGTTCGCATGCCCGGCCCGGCTTGGTTCATCAGTAGCGAGCGGCCGTTCTTTCAGCGCGAGTTGTTGGAGCTGGCGCTGGCCAAAGCCGGCGGCACTTGGCGCGTGGAGGTGCTGAGCACTCAAACGTGGCAGCGCCAGGTGCGAGAGATGCGCGACGGCCACGCCGAGGTGGCGCCCTTGCCTGCGCTTGATGCCGCTTACGCAGAGTTCAATATCCGGCGCGTGGACTTTCCGCTGCGCCGGGGTTTGCTGGGTTTGCGCCGCTTTGTGGTGCGCACCGACCGGGTGGTCGAGTTCGAGTCGGTGCGCGACCTGGCCGACCTGCAGCAGCGCTTCCGAATGGGCTACGGCCAAGACTGGGTGGACCGACGCGAGATGCAGCGGCTGGGTTTCCAAATGGCCACCGAGACAAGCACATCCGCGCTTTACGAGGCTTTGCGCAGCGGCAAGGTCGACTTCCTGAGCCGGGGCTTGCACGAGGTGCGCAACGAACAAGGCCCCTTCTTCGGGCCGCAGCCCAGCCTGACTGTGCTGCCCAAGCTGGCCATGTTCTACCCGCTGGACGACTGCTTCTATGTGGCCGCCAGCCGCGACGACTTGCACCAAGCCATTGAGCGGGGCCTGCAACGTGCCTGGGCCGATGGCAGCTACCGCCGCTTGTTCCAGCGCTTCTTCGGCTCCCTGCTGGAGAGCCTGAGTGGGGTGTCGGTGCTGGAGCTCAAAGGCTATGCGCTGCCCGAGGGCTTGTCGCCCAAGCGCTTCGATGTGCGGAGCCTCATTCCGACCGTGCCGCGCACCTGAAGCGCATCAAGGCGGGAGTGCGTGGGGAGAGCGCCAGGGGCCGGGTGGCGCCGCTACAGTCCACCGTCATGGACGCTCCCACCCGCCAGCACGCCCAAGCCCGCCTTGTGGCCGCTCTGCAGCCCTTGCTGCCGCCCGAGAGCTTGATTTGGAACGAGTCCCGATTGGGGGGCTTCGAGTGCGACGGCTTCACCGCCTACCGCCAGCGCCCCTTGGCCGTGGCCTTGCCCAGCACGCAGGAGCAGTTGGTGGCGGTGCTCAAGGCTTGTGCCGCGCTCCATGTGCCCATCGTGCCGCGTGGCGCAGGCACGGGGCTGTCGGGCGGTGCCATGCCGCATGCCATGGGCTTGAGCCTGGGCCTGTCGAAGTTCAACAAAGTGCTGCGCATCGACCCCCTGGCCCGCACCGCGCATGTGCAGTGCGGGGTGCGCAACCTCGCCATCTCTGAAGCGGCGGCCTCCCACGGCCTGTACTACGCCCCCGACCCCAGCAGCCAGATTGCCTGCACCATCGGCGGCAACGTGGCCGAAAACGCCGGTGGCGTGCACTGCCTGAAGTACGGGCTCACGCTGCACAACATCATTGGCTTGCGCGGTCTCACAGCAGACGGAGAAGAGATCGAACTCGGCTCCATGACCGGGGCGCTGGACACCGCCGGGCCGGACTTGCTGGCCCTGGCCATCGGCAGTGAAGGCTTGCTCTGCGTGGTGACGGACGTGCTGGTGCGCCTGACCCCCAAGCCCGCCTTGGCCCGCTGCCTGTTGGCCAGTTTTGACGACGTGGCCAAGGCCGGCAACGCGGTGGCCAGCCTGATTGCATCCGGCATCACGCCCGCCGGGCTGGAGATGATGGACAAGCCCATGACCGCCGCCGTGGAAGACTTCGTGCACGCCGGCTACGACCTCGACGCCGCCGCCATCTTGCTCTGCGAAAGCGATGGCAGCCCCGAAGCCGTGGAGGCGGAACTGGTCCAAATGCGCGAGGTGCTCACGGCCTGCGGCGCCACGCGCATTCAGGTCAGCGAGAACGAGGCCGAGCGCCTGAGGTTTTGGAGCGGGCGCAAGAACGCCTTCCCAGCCACCGGCCGCATCAGCCCCGACTACCTGTGCATGGACGCCTCCATTCCCCGCAAGAAGCTGGCCGAGATGCTGCAGCTCATTGAAGCCATGCAGGCCGATTGGGGCCTGCGCTGCGCCAACGTGTTCCATGCGGGCGACGGCAACTTGCACCCCTTGATCTTGTTCGACGCCAAGCACCCCGACCAAATACGCCGCGCCGAAGGCTTTGGCGCCGCCATTCTTGAAGCCGCCGTGCGCATGGGCGGCACCATCACTGGCGAGCACGGCGTGGGTGTGGAGAAGCTCGGCGCCATGTGCGTGCAGTTCAGCCAGGGCGAGCTGGAAAGCTTTCATGCCGTGAAGGCCGCCTGGGACCCCAGCGTTCGGCTCAACCCCGGCAAAGCCATTCCGCAGCTCAACCGCTGCGCCGAAGGCGGTCAGCTGTGGGTGCGCGACGGCCTCTTGCCCCACCCCGAGTTGGAGCGTTTTTGATGCGGCAGGTGCAGGAGCGCATTCGCACGGCGGTGGCCGAAAGGCGCCCGCTGGAACTGGTGGGCCATGGCAGCAAGCGCTTCTACGGCGAAACGCCCCAGGGCCAGCCTTGGTTGCTCTCGGAAGAGGCGGCGCTCAAGGGCGTGCGGGCCTTCGAGCCCTCGGAGCTTTACGTCACCGTGGGCGCGGCCACACCGCTGACCGAGCTGGAGGCCCTGCTGGCCCAGGCGGGGCAGCAACTGGCTTGCGAGCCGCCTTGCATTGGCGGCCTGGGCACCGTGGGGGGCCTGGTGGCCACCGGCCTGAGCGGTCCGGCGCGGCCCTACTTGGGCAGCGTGCGCGACCACCTGCTTGGCCTCACCCTCGTGGACGGCCACGGCGCCATCCTGAAATTTGGCGGCACCGTCATGAAGAACGTGGCCGGCTTTGATGTGTCCCGCTTGATGGTGGGCGCCATGGGCACCCTCGGCCTCATAGCCGAAGCCACCTTCAAGCTCAGCCCCTTGCCCGCCGTCACCCGCACGCTGCGCTTTGAGGCCCCGCAAGAAGATGCCCTGCACGCCATGAACCGCGCGGCGGCCCAAGGCCTGCCGCTGAGCGCCAGCGCTTGGTGGGACGGCAGCCTTTTGCTGCGCCTCTCGGGCAGCCTGGAGGCCGTGCAAGTGGCGGCACGCCAGCTCGGCGGCGAACGCCTGGACGACGAACTGGCCGGCGCCTTCTGGGCCGGCTTGCGCAACCAAAGCGACGAGTTCTTTGCCGGCGCCGTGCGCGCCATGCAAGCCGGCGGTGGCATTGCGCTGTGGCGGCTCTCCTTGCCCTCCACCGCACCCGTGGTGGTGGCGCCGGGCGAGCAGCTCATCGAGTGGGGTGGCGCACTGCGCTGGCTGGTGACGCCCCTGGATGCCCATGCGGTGCGCGACTTGGCCCACCGCGCGGGCGGCCAAGCCACGCTCTATGCGGCATTGCCCAAACAAGCCCGTGTTTTTGAGACGCCTGCTCCGGCCTTGAAGAAGATTCTGGACCGGCTCAAGCGGCAGTTTGACCACTCGGGGATCTTGAACCCAGCGCGATTGGGCGACTGATGAAGCCTGCTCTTGCAGTGCCAGAACCCGCGATCTGGCCAACTTCACGCCATGGTGGCGCCACCCGCCTGAGGGCCCTGCCGCTCCTCGTTGTGCTGCTCTTGAGCTTGCAAGCTGCGCAAGGAGCCGAAGCGCCGGAGCCGGCCGCTTCGGAGGTCACCAGCTTCGAGCCGGTGATGGTTTCTGGGATAGGGCGGCCTGTTGTCCTGTCCCGCGATTTACTCACTCGCGTTGTGGGCGTTTTCAAGACGAAGCGCGCGAAGCTGGCGCCGAATTCGAGCTTGCACTTCCGCCTTGCAGGGCGCGGTTTGGTGCAGCCCGGTGAGAGGGTGCTTGCTGGGGTTGTGTCGAGTGCAACGGGTGAGCCTCTTGGCCCGAAGTTTGAATCGGATGAGCAGCAGCGCTTCACGGCCGAACTGCTTCAACAGCAAGTGGTTGAAGGGAGTTCGCTGCGGTTTGAGAAAAGCAAGAGCAAGAGCGGTTTGAAGCCTGAAGTGAGGTCGCCGGCGAGTTCTTCCAGCAGGGTGAGGTTGGGGGACCTTCGTTTGGAGTGTGAGGTTCTCTGGGAGCTTTGGAAGCCGGAAGTGCCCGTGGTCATGCGCATGGGGTTTACCGCTGCTGGTGGCCCGTGCCGCTCGCCACGCATTGCCTTTACTACTGCGTTTGCGCAGCCGGTGGTGGCGGTGCGGCTGAGGGAGGGTGAACGGGTGGTGGACTTGTCGCCGTCAAAGCCGGGGCGGTCGTTGAGCATTCCTTTGCATGACGAGACTTGGGGGCATGAGGCTGTGGTGGAGTTGGAGTTTTTGCCAAATTCGGCTTTGTGATCGCTCCTGGGGTTGAGCGCTTTGGCTGAGAGCCCGCAGGGGCTGTGCGCCCCTGCACCCGCACCTCCTTTTCGCTTGAACCAAAAGGAGGCAAAAGTTCAAGCCCCGAATGCGCTCGCCCCCAGCCTGTGGCTGGGGGTTCCCGTCTCTGGCGCCAAGGCAAGGGCCGGCCAGAAACTCCCTGCTCTCACTGCGGTCGCTCCGGTCAAACAGGCTGGCCGAGCTTGAGGGGGGGCGCGCCTACGGCGCGCGCCCTTGCCTTGGCGCCAGAGCCGGCGGCGCAAAAGGGGCGACCCCAAGCAGCCAAACCCAACAGCCAATACCGAACCTCAAGCCGCTGCCTGCAAACAGCGAGCCGATAGCTGGGTTTGGCTGCTGGCTGTTTGGGGTTGCCCCTCTGCGCCGCCGGGGGGTGGGCCACCGCGGGGGGGGGCGCGTCGCGGGGCACGGGTGCGTGCCGCGGGCCGAGGGTGGAGGCCGGTG
>JBKCVH010000253.1:0-12943 GCA_046317675.1 Burkholderiales bacterium | reverse complement strand
TACGAGCTCGACATCACTTACCCGCTGAACTGGGGCAAGGAAGGCATCGAGGCCAAGCTCGCCAGCTTGTGCGCTCAGGTGGTCGACGCGCAACGCAGTGGCCACAACATCGTCATCATCAGCGACCGCAAAGCCTCGCGCGAGCAGCTCGCCAGTCCGGCGCTGGTGGCGCTCAGCGCCATCCACCACCACCTGGTGCGGGAAGGCCTGCGCACGACCGTCGGCCTTGTGTTGGAGACCGCCACGGCGCGCGAGGTGCACCACTTTGCCGTGCTGGCTGGCTACGGCGCCGAAGCCGTCCACCCCTACTTGGCGCTGGAAACCTTGGTCGGCCTGCACAAGGAATTGCCGGGTGACTTGAGTGCCGACAAGGCCATCTACAACTACACCAAGGCCATCGGCAAGGGCCTGTCCAAGATCATGTCCAAGATGGGCGTGAGCACCTACATGTCGTACTGCGGTGCGCAGCTCTTTGAAGCCGTGGGCCTGGAGCGCGAGCTGGTTGAGAAGTACTTCCGTGGCACGCCCACCCAGGTTGGCGGCATTGGCATCTTTGAAGTGGCGGAAGAGGCGCTGCGCATGCACGAGGCCGCCTATGGCGACGACCCCGTGCTGGAAGGCGCGCTGGACGCCGGCGGCGAATACGCTTGGCGCGTGCGCGGTGAAGAGCACATGTGGACGCCCGACGCCATTGCCAAGCTGCAGCACAGCACGCGGGCCAACAGCTTTGAGACCTACAAGGACTACGCGCAACTCATCAACGACCAAAGCCGCCGCCACATGACGCTGCGCGGCCTGTTCGAGTTCAAATTCGACCCGGCCAAGGCCATCTCCATTGAGGAGGTCGAGCCGGCCGCCGAGATCGTCAAGCGCTTTGCCACCGGCGCCATGTCGCTCGGCTCCATCAGCACCGAGGCGCACAGCACCCTGGCCATTGCCATGAACCGCATCGGTGGCAAGAGCAACACCGGGGAGGGCGGTGAAGACCCGGCCCGCTACCGCAACGAGCTCAAGGGCATCCCGATTGCCGACGGCACCAAGGTTTCCGAAGTCATTGGCGCCAACGTCGTGCAAGCCGACTACACGCTGAAGGCCGGCGACAGCCTGCGCAGCAAGATCAAGCAAGTGGCCTCGGGCCGCTTTGGCGTCACCACCGAATACCTGGTCAGTGCCGACCAAATCCAAATCAAGATGGCACAGGGGGCCAAGCCGGGTGAGGGCGGTCAGCTGCCCGGCGGCAAGGTCAGCGAGTACATCGGCATGCTGCGCTACTCGGTGCCCGGCGTGGGCCTCATCAGCCCGCCGCCGCACCACGACATCTACTCCATTGAGGACTTGGCCCAGCTCATTCACGACCTCAAGAACGTGAACCCCCGGGCCGACGTGAGCGTCAAGCTGGTCTCCGAAGTGGGCGTGGGCACCATCGCTGCGGGCGTTGCCAAGTGCAAGGCCGACCACGTGGTGATTGCCGGCCACGACGGCGGCACCGGTGCCTCGCCTTGGAGCTCCATCAAGCACGCTGGCACACCGTGGGAGCTGGGCCTTGCCGAGACCCAGCAAACCCTGGTGCTGAACCGCCTGCGCAGCCGCATTCGTGTGCAGGTCGACGGGCAACTCAAAACCGGCCGCGACGTGGTCATCGGCGCCCTTCTGGGTGCTGACGAGTTCGGCTTCGCCACCGCCCCGCTGGTCGTGGCCGGCTGCATCATGATGAGGAAGTGCCACCTCAACACCTGCCCGGTGGGCGTGGCCACCCAAGACCCGACCTTGCGCGCCAAGTTCACCGGCCAGCCGGAGCACGTCGTCAACTACTTCTTCTTCATCGCTGAAGAAGTGCGCTCCTTGATGGCGCAGCTCGGCCTGCGCAAGTTCGAAGACCTGATTGGCCGCGCCGACCTGCTCGACACCAAGAAAGGCTTGCAGCACTGGAAGGCGCGGGGCCTGGACTTCGGCCGCGTCTTCCACCTGCCCAATGTGCCGGCCAGCGTGTCGCGCCGGCAAGTTGAAACGCAGGACCACGGTCTTGAGAAGGCGCTCGACAACAAGCTCATCCAGCGCTGCCTGCCGGCCATCGAACGCGGCGAGCGCGTCCAGTTCATGGAAGACGCCCGCAACCTGAATCGCTCGGTGGGCGCCATGCTCTCTGGCGAGCTCATTCGCCGTCGCCCCGAGGGCCTGCCTGACCACACCATCTTCATGCAGATGGAGGGCACGGGGGGCCAGAGCTTTGGCGCCTTCTTGGCTTCGGGCATCACCCAGTACCTGATTGGCGACGCCAACGACTACGCCGGCAAGGGCCTCTCCGGCGGTCGCATCGTGGTGCGGCCGAGCATCGACTTCCGGGGTGACTCGGGCACCAACATCATCGTGGGTAACACGGCGCTTTACGGTGCCACCAGCGGTGAAGCCTTCTTCCGAGGCGTGGCGGGCGAGCGCTTTGCAGTTCGCTTGTCAGGCGCCAAAACGGTGGTGGAAGGCACCGGCGACCACGGCTGCGAATACATGACCGGCGGCACCGTCGTTGTGCTGGGCCGCACCGGTCGCAACTTCGCCGCCGGCATGAGCGGCGGCGTGGCTTACGTCTATGACGAAGACGGCCAGTTCGCCAAGCGCTGCAACACCAGCATGGTGGCGCTCGACAAGGTGCTGCCCCGCGAGGAGCAAGAAACCTCGACCGACCCCGCCACCTGGCACCACATCGACAAGAAGGCAGAGCCGGACGAGGTCATCCTCAAGCGGCTCATCGAAGCGCACCACAAATGGACTGGCAGCTTGCGCGCCCGCGAGTTGCTCGACCACTGGGCTGAGAGCCGCGCCAAGTTTGTCAAGGTGTTCCCGCACGAATACAAGCGCGCCCTCGGTGAGATGGCCAGCAAGGCTGGCGCCGCCGTTGTCGAGGCTGCAGTTGACACCTCAGAGGCCGTCAACAAGGCCAAGTCGTCCAAGACCCGCGCCCCCGCCAAGTAAGGAATCAAGATCATGGGAAAAGTCACTGGCTTCATGGAATACGAGCGCCTCGAAGAGGGCTACGCACCGGTTCCCGAACGGCTCAAGAACTGGAAAGAGTTCGTCATCGCCCTCAGCGCTGATGAAAGCAAAGTCCAAGCGGCCCGCTGCATGGACTGCGGCACCCCCTTCTGCAACAACGGCTGTCCGGTCAACAACATCATTCCGGACTTCAACGACCTGGTGTTCCAGCAAGACTGGAAACAAGCCAGCGCCGTGCTGCACAGCACCAACAACTTCCCCGAGTTCACCGGCCGCGTGTGCCCCGCTCCTTGCGAGGCCGCCTGCACCTTGAACGTCAATGACGACGCCGTGGGCATCAAGTCCATCGAGCACGCCATCATTGATCGCGCTTGGTTGGAGGGCTGGGTGAAGCCGCAGCCACCCAAGCTGCAAACCGGCAAGAAGGTTGCCGTGGTCGGCTCCGGCCCGGCCGGCCTTGCCGCCGCGCAGCAACTGGCCCGCGCCGGCCATGCCGTCACCGTGTTCGAGAAGAACAGCCGCATTGGCGGCCTGCTGCGCTACGGCATTCCTGACTTCAAGATGGAGAAGTCGCACATCGACCGCCGCGTCGAGCAAATGCAAGCCGAAGGCGTGGAGTTCCGCACCGGCGTGCTGGTGGGCGAACTGCCCGCTCAAACCAAGGTCACCAACGACGCCCAAATCACGCTCAGCCCGGCGCAGCTTCAAGCCGACTTCGATGCCGTCTTGCTGGCCGGTGGCGCTGAGAACTCCCGCGACTTGCCCATCCCTGGCCGCGAGTTAGAGGGCGTGCATTTCGCCATGGAGTTCCTGCCCCAGCAGAACAAAGTCAACGCGGGCGACAAGCTGAAGGGCCAGTTGCGAGCCGATGGCAAACACGTCGTCGTCATTGGCGGTGGCGACACCGGCAGCGACTGCGTGGGCACCAGCAACCGCCATGGCGCCACCAGCATCACCCAGTTTGAGCTGATGCCCATGCCCCCCGAGGTCGAGAACCGACCCATGACCTGGCCCTACTGGCCCACCAAGCTGCGCACCAGTTCCAGCCACGATGAAGGCTGCGAGCGCCAGTTCGCCATCGCCACCAAGTCCTTCAACGCCGGCACCGGCAAAGACAAAGGCAAGATCAAGAGCCTCACCACCGTCAAGCTGGAATGGAAGGGCGGCAAGTTCACTGAAGTGGCCGGCAGCGAGCAAGAGTGGAAAGCCGATCTCGTGCTGCTCGCCATGGGTTTTGTGTCACCCATGGCATCGGTGCTGGATGCCTTCGGCGTTGACAAAGACGCACGCGGCAACGCACGCGCTAGCACCGACTTCTTGGGCGGCTACGCCACCAATGTGGACAAAGTCTTCGCCGCCGGCGATATGCGCCGCGGGCAAAGCTTGGTGGTGTGGGCCATTCGCGAAGGCCGGCAGGCAGCGCGGGCGGTGGATGAGTTCTTGATGGGCAGCAGCCGCTTGCCGCGTTGATGGAGCGCGCAGGCGCCTGCGGAGGCGTCAGCGCAGCCCAAGCCGCGTGAGCTTCTTGATGAGCCCCACCCGAGAAATGCCCAACTGCCGCGCCGCTTCGGATTGATTGCCACCTGCTGTCGCCATCGCCTCCTTGATGAGGCGGCGTTCAAGTTCGCCTAGAGCACTGTCCAGCAGTCCACTACCCCCTTGGGGCTCCTGTGCCTCGGCATCGGGGCCGGGGTTGACGCCGCTGGCCAAGCAAAGCAGTTGGACATCAATCTCACGCTCGCCTGCCAAGACCAAAGCCCCTGCTGACTCGACGATGGCCTTTAGCTCGCGAACGTTGCCGGGCCAAGCTCGCGATGACAACCAAGCCAGTGCGCTAGCGCTGAATCCGATGCGAGGGGCTACGCGCTGCAGAAAGCGGCTTGCCAGCAGAGGCACGTCGCTGGGTCGCTCTGCCAATGCGGGCGTGCGTAGCACGACCCCTTTCAGTCGGTAAAAGAGGTCCTCCCTGAAGCTGCCTTCGCGCACCATGGCTTCCAAGTCACGGTGGGTCGCCGCGATGACGCGCACTTCGGCATGAAGCGTTTGGCGCCCGCCTACTGGCACAAAGCTCCCCTCTTGCAAAAAGCGCAGCAACTTCACTTGCATGGGAAGAGGCATTTCACCGACTTCATCGAGGAACAAGGTGCCGCCGTCGGCCGTCTGCACCAAGCCGGGTTGGTCGCGGTAGGCGCCGGTGAAGCTGCCCTTGAGGTGGCCGAACAGTTCGCTTTCCAGCAGCTCATTCGATAGCGCACCGCAATGCACCGCCACGAAAGGCCCATTGCGACGGCTGCTGCCTTCGTGCAAAGCACGCGCTGCCAATTCCTTGCCGGTTCCCGTCGGTCCGAGCACCAGCACGCTAACGCGGGTGTCTGCAACGCGGCGCACCATGGCTCGAAGCGCTTGCATCGCAGCCGATTGGCCGATCAGCCCCAAATCGTCAGTGTCTGGCTGGGCACGAAGCCTCTGCAATTCGACCTCTAGCCGCGATTTGCGCACCGCACGCGCCACCGCAAAGCGAAGCAAGTCGGGGTCTATGGGCTTCGTGATGAAGTCCCAAGCGCCAAGTTCTGCTGCCCGCAGAGCCAGCGAATGCTCGCCGTGACCGGTGAGCACGATGACTGGCGCTGGCGCGAAGCGAGGCATGAGCAGCAGACCTTGCTCGGGGTCCATGTGCGGAGGCATGGCCAGATCGAGCAAAACGACTTCTGGCTGGCGCTCCGCATAGCGCGCTAGCGCCTGTTCACCGTCGCCGGCAATGCTGACTTCGTGGCCAAGCTCACGCAGAAAGGCACCGCCTAAGCGTTGGAAGGCGGGTTCGTCATCCACCAGCAGGACATGGCCAGTTTCAGGTTTCATTGATCTTTGGGAATTGCAAGCTAAAACAAGTGCGCCAACCGGCGTGCTCGCTCAATTGGACGCTGCCTCCATGTGCGGCCGCGATGCGCGCGACGATGGCCAATCCCAGGCCCGTGCCCCCGGGGCTGCGGGATGCAAAAGGCTCGAAAAGGCGGTCGCGCAACTCCGGTGGCACGCCGGGCCCGTTGTCACAGACTTGGAGCGATAGGCCCTCCGCTCGCAACTCGGCGTCGATGTAAACGCCGCCTTCGGCTTGCGCCTGCAAAGCAATGCGTGCGTTCTCGATCAGGTTGATCAGCGCTTGTTCCAGTCGCGCAGAGTCCAAGTTCCAGAACAGAGGCTGTTGAAGCCCGGTGCCGATCTGCAAACCCGGTTCGCGCAACGCCAAGCGGCGCACAAGGCTGCTGACATCGGTCTCGGCGGGGTTCAGCTTCCAGGGCTTGGCGAAATCCAATAGGTCGCGCGTCAGGTGAGCAATTCGGCGGATTTGCTCGGTGACTTCGCGCCGTGTGTCGGGCGGACTACTGGCCACAGCCATCGAGATGATGTTCAGCGGATTTCGGATGTCGTGAGCCACGGTGGCGGCGAGTGCGCCGAGCTCTGCCAGCCTTGCTTGTAGCTGCCTTTCGCGCTCGCGGGCAGCAAGTCCCAGTCCCTGCTCAACGCGCGCTGCAGCCTCCAGCACCAGTCGGCCGAACAACTCGGCAACATGCCGTTGCCCGGGTGGTGCCGCTTCCCATCCCAGCAGTTGCATCTGCCAGCCTTCCGCACTGCTTTGCGCCAACAGGCTTGGAAACGGGGAGCCTTCGTGGTTGCCGACCATGACACGAACCGGCGTGCCCAAGCGTTGGCTGAGTTGCAGGCTGGCCTGCTCACTGAGCACCTCAAAGGTCTCGGCGGTCATCAAAGCCCGACGCCATCCATCAAGGTCAGCTGCACTCACTTCACCGCCTGGGTAGATCAAGCGGTGTGCAAAACGCCGAATGGGTCCGCTGAGCGCGAGGCAGCTGGCGGCCACGGCCAGGCCACTGAGCCAACGTGATTCAAAGGGAAGCAACAGGGGCACCAAGGCCACGATGGCACCCCCCAATGCCAAGAGAAGCGCCCAAACCAAAGCACGCCCGGCCCAGGCGTTGGCCACAAAGACGCCATAGCGCAGGACACCGTACACCAGGATCACTGGGTAAAGCGGCAGAAGCAGTAGCGGGAAGGGGAACACCGGCAAATCAAGCAGTACGAGTGCGTAGCCGCTCAAGCACAGCAGGCCCCAAATGCAAGAAATGCTGACGGCGGCAATCTGTTGACGCACAGGCGGTTGGGCGCGCGCCCAGCCCCTCAAAAGCACAGAGACCCCAGCAACCCCAAGGATCACCCACGCCAAGCTGACCAGCCAGCCCACGGGTTCAGCCACCCCCACCCACCCGACATAGGGAGTCCAGACCAACCTTGCTGGCACCAGTACCTGTGCCAGCAAAGCCGCTCCCCCACCAAGCGCATAGGCTGCAGCAACACCGTATCGGCCCACCGAAACCCGGCAGAAAACGACGCAGAAGTGGAAGAAGAGCGCCGAAGTGAAGGCGGCCGTCCCGAGCAGGTGAAGCGCCCAGCTTTCTGCCTCGATACCCAGCCAGTTGGGTAGCTCATTTCCGGTGATCCACACCGCAATCCCTACCAGAAAAGCAGCCAGCAGCCGTCCACCGGCCACGCGGTCTGACCAAGCCCAAAGCACGGCGGCAAGGGCAAGCGTTTGGAAAAGGGCCAAGCCCAAAGCGGCGCGGATCAGCATCAGCAGTGGGGGTGTTAACGGCGTTAACAGGTGAGGGTCATTGCAATGTATCTGAAGTATGCAGATCCAGGCGCCGGTGCCAATGAAATCAACAGCTTGGGTGCATTTCTAGAGCTGGCCCGCTTCTCGCAATGAAAGGGTAAGTCCTGCACCCAATCGAGCCCATCATGACCACTCCTCCACCACTCAATCTCCCCGAATTGGTCGGCGAATCGGGTTGGAGCCGTTTGCCGGCCGCCGTGCAGCGTCGCTTTGCCCCAGGCCATGGCGATGCCGTCTATCAAGGCCATATGGATTTGAAGTGCTCAAGGATTGGGCGCTGGCTGGCTCTGCTGGCGCGCCCTCTCCAAAGCCCCTTGACGGACCTGCGCGCAGTTCATCTCGCAAGCACCGTTCGGGTCAGCCAAGAGGGTGCCGGAGTGGTCTGGGCTCGTTGCTTTGGAAACGGCAAAGCCGAGGTTCGCAGCACCAAGGAATTGGGCCCGGATGGCTTGCTGCAGGAGCGCACCGATGGGGGCCTGGCCATGCGCTTGGCGGTATTCGAGCAAGACGGCGACTTGGTGTTTGAGAGCCGCCGCTACCTGTTCGTGTGGCGCGGCTTGCGCCTGCCCATTCCTCATTGCTTCGGTCCCGGCATCTGCCGAGTCGAGCACCGCGACCTCGGTGCCGGCACGTTCCGCTTCACGCTTTCTATGCGTCACCCGCTATGGGGTGAGACCTTTCACCAAACCGGCGTCTTTGCCGACCCAACACCATGAACACGATCTTTGCACTGCTGTCTCTTCAGGCGCTGATGGGTGCCTTTGACAACCTCTGGCATCACGAGTGGCAGGCTCGCCTGCCCCAGCGTCGAGGTGCGCGCAAAGAACTCGCCTTGCACGCAGCGCGTGAGGCGATTTATGGCGTCGTCTTCATCGGTCTGGCCTGGTTGGAATGGCACGGAGGTTTTGCTGCACTGTTGGCCATCCTGTTGGGCCTTGAGCTGGTGATTACCTTGGCAGACTTCCTCGAAGAAGACCGCACGCGCCGGCTGCCACCGTTCGAGCGTCTGCTGCATACGCTCTTGACCATCAGCTATGGCTTGTTCCTCGGCCTCTTTGGCCCCATCCTTTGGCAATGGGCGCAGCAGCCGACTGGCCTGGTCGCGGTGCAGCATGGTTGGGTCTCAGCACTTTTCACCCTCTATGGCATCGGCGTTCTAGCTTGGAGTGTTCGCAATGCTTTGGCAGTGCGGCGCCTCGGGCGGATGCCGGTCGGTCCAGCGGCCCCACCCGTGCAGCGCATCGAGCCCGCCATCCTCATCACTGGCGCCAGCGGCTTTCTGGGCTCTGCCCTTGCTCGCAAGCTACAGGCCGAAGGCCGCCGGCTGATCCTGCTCAGCCGCGACGGCCGCGCGCTGCAGGCCCAGCAAGGGGCGGGCTTGTGGGTGGTTGAGCACCTCGACGCCATTCCTTCAGAGACGCGAATCGAAGCCATTGTTCACCTTGCTGGCGCTCGTGTGCTGGGGCGCCCTTGGACAGCGACAAGACGGCAAACCTTGCTTGAGAGCCGTGTGGGTTTGACGCGCGACCTACTCGCCTTGATGCGCCGCCTCGCCCAGCCGCCGCGTGTGCTGGTGGCAGCGTCGGCCGTGGGTTACTACGGCGCGGTCAATGACGGGCGCCCTTGCCCGGAAGCGGCGCCTGCCCAGCCTGAGCAATTCCAGTCGGCACTCTGTGCCGCCGTCGAGCACGAAGCGCGGCGGGCTGAGGGCCTAGGCCTGCGGGTCGTGCGCTTGCGCTTTGGCGTGGTTCTGGGTCGGGAAGATGGTGCCTACCCGATGCTGGCCGTGAGCGCTCGCCTGGGCTTGGGTGCTGTGTTGGGCACGGGACGGCAGCCTGCGCCGTGGATCCACCTGGAGGACGCCATTGGCCTGATACATCATGCGCTGGCAACGCCTTCGCTCCAGGGTGCTGTCAATGCAGTGGCGCCTCACGGTGTGGACCAAGCTGCCTTTAGCTCAGCCTTGGCTACCTCATTTGACCGGCCGAGGTGGCTCCGCGTGCCTGCATGGCCGCTGCGAGTGTTTGCCGGTGAAATGAGCACCCTGCTACTGGACGGGCAATTCGCTGTACCTGACAAGGCCTTGGCGAGTGGCTATCGCTATGCGTTCCCGAGCTTGGAAACGGCGCTTGCTGACTTGGCGCTCGCTGCTCCGACCCCTTTGCCCATCAGTGCCTGAAGTGCCGTACCCCGGTGAACACCATGGCGATGCCACGCTCGTTGGCTGCCGCGATCACTTCGTCGTCACGCATCGAGCCGCCGGGTTGGATGACGCAGGTGGCACCAGCGTCGGCCAGCACATCAAGGCCATCACGGAAGGGGAAGAAGGCGTCGGAGGCCACGCAGCTGCCGACCAATGACAGGCCAGCGTGCCCTGCTTTGATGGAAGCAATGCGGGCGGAGTCCAGCCGGCTCATTTGGCCGGCGCCCACGCCCAGGGTCATACCGCCGCCGCAGAAGACGATGGCATTGCTTTTCACGTACTGGCCCACGGTCCAGGCGAACAGCAGGTCGTCGAGTTGCGCGTCGCTCGGCTTCAAGGTGGTGACCACCTTCAGGTCGGCCTTCTTCATGAAGTGGTTGTCGGCCGACTGCAGCAAGAGGCCTGAGCCCACGCGCTTGCTGTCGCCGGCATTGCGGCCTTGCAGCCACGGCGTGTCGCCGCCTGGGGGCAGGGCAATTTGCAGCAGGCGCACGTTGGCCTTGCTCTTGAAGACTTCCAGGGCCTCGGCGGTGAAGGCGGGCGCCATGAGCACTTCGACGAATTGCTTGGCCACGAGTTGGGCGGCTTCGCCATCTAGCGGTCGGTTGAAGGCAATGATGCCGCCGAAGGCGCTGGTGGGGTCGGTCTTGAAGGCCTTGGCATAGGCCTCGGCTGGGCTGGCGGCAATGGCCACACCGCAGGGGTTGGCGTGCTTGACGATGACGCAAGCAGCGGGACCCACAGGCCCGCCTTCGGCGTGCGTGTCAAAGCTCTTCACGCATTCCCAAGCGGCATCGGCGTCGGCAATGTTGTTGTAGCTCAGCTCTTTGCCTTGCAACTGCACGCCGGTCACCAGGCTGCCGGGGGCCGGGTAAAGGTCGCGGTAGAGGGCGGCGCTCTGGTGGCTGTTCTCGCCGTAGCGCAGGTCCTGCACTTTGATGAAGCTGCTGTTCATCTGCGCCGGGTAGGCGGCCAGGCTGCCGTCGCTTTGCACGCTGCTCAGGTAGTTGCTGATGGCGGCGTCGTACTGCGCAATGCGGTTGAAGGCGGCGATGCTGAGCGAGAAGCGGGTGGTGGCGGAGATGTCGCCGCTTTGCAGTTCAGCCAGCACGGCTTCGTATTGGCCGGCGTCGGTCAGCACGGCCACATCGCGCCAGTTTTTGGCGGCGCTGCGCACCATGGCGGGGCCGCCGATGTCGATGTTCTCGATGGCGTCTTCCAGCGTGCAGCCCGGCTTGGCCACGGTGGCTTCGAAGGGGTAGAGGTTGACGGCCAGGATGTCGATGCGCTCAATGCCGTGCTGCTTCATGGCGGCCACGTGCTCGGGCACGTCAGAGCGGGCCAGCAGGCCGCCGTGCACCTTGGGGTGCAGGGTCTTGACGCGGCCGTCCATCATTTCCGGAAAGCCGGTGTGCTCGGCCACTTCGGTGACGGGCAGGCCGTTGTCCATCAAGAGCTTGGCGGTGCCGCCGGTGGACAGCAGCTTGGCGCCCAAGGCATGAAGGCCGCGCGCGAAGTCGAGGATGCCGGTTTTGTCTGAAACCGAGAGGAGTGCGGTGATGGCCATGGCTTAGAGCAGGTTGTGGTCGGTGAGTTTGCGGCGCAGGGTGTTGCGGTTGATGCCCAGCCAGTCGGCGGCGCGGCTTTGGTTGCCGTCGCAACGTGCCATGACCACTTCGAGCAATGGCTTTTCAACGAGCTTTACGACCATGTCGTGCAGCGAGTGCGGCGTTTCGCCGCCGAGGTCGCGGAAGTAGGCGTCGAGGCTGTCGCGGACGCATTCGTCCAGCGGCTTGGTAGGAGCGTCACTCATGCGGCGAGCGGAAGGTCTTGTGTCGGTTGAAAAGAGGTGGGCAAGCGCTCGTGGCGCTGGCCCAGTTCGCCGAACCATTGCGCCAAGCGTTGCAATTGCTCGGCGCTGCTGTCGAGTTGGTTCATTTCGGCGCGGAAGGCTTCGCCACCGGGGAGGCCCTTGAGCGCCCAGCCAATGTGCTTGCGCGCACTGCGCGTGCCGGTGAGTTCGCCATACAGGCGGTAGTGGTCTTCAAGGTGTTCGCTCAGCCACTCGTGCACCTGGGCCACGCGCGGGGCAGGGCGGTGCTGGCCGTGTTCCAGGAAGTGCGCGATGTCGCCAAACACCCAGGGCCGGCCCTGCGCGGCGCGGCCAATCATGATGGCGTCGGCGCCCGTGGTGTCGAGCACGAACTTGGCCTTCTCGGGGCTGTCGATGTCGCCATTGGCGACCACAGGAATGCGCAGGGCGCGCTTGACCGCCGTGATGGTGGCGTACTCGGCCTGCCCGCCATAGCCTTGCTCGCGGGTGCGGCCGTGAATGGTCAGCATGGCAATGCCACGCTCTTGCGCGCCCAGTGCAAGGGGCAGCGCGTTCTTCACCTGTTGGCACCAGCCGGTGCGCATCTTGAGCGTTACCGGAACGTTCAAGGGCGCGCAGGCTTGCACCACGGCGTCGACGATGGACAGCGCCAATTGCTCGTCTTGCATCAAGGCCGAGCCGGCCCATTTCGTGCAAACCTTTTTGGCCGGGCAGCCCATGTTGATGTCGATGATCTGCGCGCCGCGTTCGATGTTGTAGCGCGCTGCCTCGGCCATTTCCTGTGGGTCCACGCCGGCGATTTGCACGGCAATGGGCGCCGGCTCGCCTTCGTGGTTGGCGCGGCGGCTGGTCTTCAGGCTGTCCCAGAGCTGGCGCTGGCTGGTGACCATTTCGCTGACTGCGTAACCGGCGCCGAGCTTCTTGCAAAGCACGCGGAACGGGCGGTCGGTCACCCCGGCCATCGGGGCGACGAACAGCCGGTTGGGCAGCGCGTGCTGGCCGATGTGCATGGGGGTGGGATTGCTTAAAAAAGGGGCAGGAGTGTAGCTTTTGGGGTTTGGGGCGTTGGTGGGGCAGCCCGCAGGAGCTATCCGCCCCTGCACCCGGAGTTTCTTTCTTTGCTCCGCCAAAGAAAGAAACCAAAGAAAGGCGGGCCCGCACTGCGCTCGCCCCTCGCCTTCGGCAAGGGGTTCCCGTGTTTGCGGCCAAGGCAGGGGTCGGGCAGAAACTC
>JBKCVH010000252.1:0-11824 GCA_046317675.1 Burkholderiales bacterium | reverse complement strand
GAGCTGTGCTTCCCTCAACATCTAAAAAAGCTGGTGTGCACACGGGCCGCGTCGCTGTGCGCGCGACCGGCAGCTTCAACATCCAGACGCCTGCCGGCGTCGTTCAGGGCATCAGCCACAAGCATTGCGTCGTGCTCATGCGAGGCGACGGCTACTCGTACTCAAGATCAGCCTCAGCAGGGCAAACGAACGAAAGGACGCGGGAAGCTGGTCACGCTATCGCGTGACGCGCTCTGCCTCCCCATGGCTGAAGCCAGGGGTTTCCCGCGCAAGACAAGACGAAAAAGCACCTCTTGATCGCCATCAGCTTGCTTGCTGCAGCAAGCATGTCAGCCGCAACTGAAACACCTCTGGAGGTCATCCCTGAGAAGTTCAGACCAGACGCTCGGCAACTGCCGGTACCTCAGTACAGGCCAGCTGCGCCGCAGGCGGCGGGGCTGCAGAAGTGGGAGATCCGCGTCACCGACATCACCTTGGCCAAGAGCTTCGAACGTTGGGCGGCAGCCGCTGGCTATCGCTTGCGCTGGGACGCCTCCCGCAACTTCCTCGTCGGCGCGCCTGACACCTTCGATGGCAGCCTCGAAGACGCCATTGGCAAGGTCTTGAGCTCACCAGGCATTCGGAATAGCGACTACCCGCTGGAGGTGTGCATCTATGCCAATACCCCGCCACTGATTCGGGTCACAAGAGCTGGCGATCAAGCCAACGACTGCCCCTCAGACAGCAAATAAGCAGGATCCTTATGAAGACCATCAACCCTTTTGCTCTTGTCCCTCTGCTGGCAGCCTCGGCTCTGGTCGGCTGTGCTTCTCCGAGCATGGAGCAGCGTGTCGATACCGATCAGCGTCTTGTCGCAAAGAGTGTTGAGAGCCTCATGGCGAAGGGGCCACTTGTTGCTAAGCCGGGCACTCCGGTTCGCGGTGATATGGCGGACGCCGATCGACGCGCGGCCCAGCAGATCGATGCTCCAGTGGTGCGCCGGTCCACACGCTCTTGGGTTGCGTCGGTTGCAGTGCCAATGGGGTCCACCGAGGCTTTGCCCACGGTTTTCATGGACCCAGTCAGCATGAACTTCGATGATGCGGCTACCGGCGGCAAGGTCAGTCTTCGTATCGTCGCCGAGCGAATCACCAGCTTGACCGGTGTGCCGGTTCGAGTGAAGAGTGACGTCTTCCAGAACGAGCCCATGGGCGGCTCGCTCCAGTCCATGCAACGGCAGCAAATGCCTGCCGCGTCGAGGCCACTACCTGCTTTGCCCGGGAGCGGCCCGCTTCCTGCCGGTGGCGAAGCGCCTTCGACCATGATGCAAACGCCGATGTCCGCACCGCGCGAGATCAGCGTTTCAAGCATCCAGATGAAGTGGTCCGGCTCCTTCGAGGGCTACCTCAATCACTTGACCGATCTCCTTGGCCTCTCCTGGGAGTACCGAGAAGGCGTGGTGGTCATTGAGCGCTTTAGGACGGACTTCTTTGAAGTGGCCGTCCTAGAGGGGGAGTCCAGCTATCAGATGGGCCTGAACGCATCGGATCAAGTTCAGTCCAGCAGCAAAGATGGCGGTTCGTCCAATAGCAACGCCAGTGCTGACATCAAAGAGAGCGGTAAGTCCGATGTCATGAAGTCGATCATGGCCGGCATTGACCAAATCATTCGTCCGGTCCCCGGCAGCTCGGCGGTTCTCAGCGCGGGTTCAGGCCGCATTGCTGTCACGACCACTAAGGAGACGATGACCAAGGTGCGGCAGTTTGTGCGCGCTGAGAACGAGTCGATGTCGAGGCAGGCCCAAATCCAGTTCGACATCTACTCCGTGCGACGCACGGAGGGGGATGAACAAGGCGTGAACTGGAATGCCGTACTCAGTGCAGTGGGACACAACGTGTCTGCTGCGCTGAACACCCCGGCGCTGGCCTTGGATGCGGCTGCAGGCAATCTCGGATTCACCATCCTTCGAGGTTTGGATACCCAAACCTCCGCGCGTTGGGGGGGGTCAGGGGCCGTGCTGAAGTTGCTCAACGAGTACGGGAGCGCGACACAACATCGGCCGATCAGCCTCTTGGGCTTGAACCGCCAGTGGATGCGCAAGGCCTCGCTCAACAACAAGGCGTACGTTTCTGAGACGACTCCAGGGGCTGCGAGCTCTGTTGGCGCGGGTGCACCGGGGCTTAAGACCAGCACCATCACCACCGGCGATCGCTACCTAGCGCAGGCCTACATCCTTGACAGCAATAACGTTGTGCTGAAGTTCAGTGTGGGCCTGAGTTCTCTCATTGAGATCGTCGACTTCACGTCTGGCACGGGTGTGAATCAACAGCGCGTTCAGACCCCGGAGACGAGCTCCATCATTGACCAGGCAACAGTCAGCCTGAAGGCCGGCCAAGTGCTCGCAATTACAGGACTCTCCCGCATCGTCACATCGACAAAGACGCGCACTTTGACCGAGGGCTCGCCAGTCGGTCTGGGTGGTAGCAAAGCTTTGGTTCGAGAGCGTGAGGACTTCCTGATTCTGGTGCGCCCCACCATCCTGTAAGGACCCGAAATGGCTTTCGATCGTTCGATCGCGGAAACCAGCAGCGGTCCGCTCATTGGGGGCCTTAAGTGGTCTCCTTCGCCCGGCGCGCCAGGTCGCCGGGCTTTGATTCAGCTGCGTGGCCTGCATGAGGCGAGTCACTCCGTCCTAGTCCGTGGCCATGGTGACAGTGCAGCTTACGGACTGCTAGTCCGAAAGGTCAGCGAAGAAGGCGAGAAGCTGCCGCGGAACATGGCCTCAGCCGCCGCTGCATTTGCATCGCTGGTTGGTAGCCAGTGCCCGGATGCAGCTCTTGCTCTGACGCTGCCAGACGCCGACGATGGCGGCGAGGAACGCACCTATGTGGTGGTGCTTCACGACGGCGTGCCTGTTGCCGATGAGATCACGAGCGTCTCCAACGCTACGAACCTCGTTGGCAGCGTCACACGCGTCTATGCCGACGACGACGTTCGCTATCCCAAGTGTGAACTTGTGGATCTGGATTGGCTGGCGCAGGGGCTTACGAAGTCTGCTCGCGTCTTGCCAATTCCACCCAACCCAGTGCCCATAGTCGTCACGGGTCTTGTAGTGCTTGCTCTCGCGGGAACGTGGTTCGCCTACAAGCACAAGAAGCGCATTGAGGCCGAACGGGCTGCGGCTGAGGCTGCGGCGAAGGCCGATCCGGTTCCCAAGTACCTCGGCGCATTGGCGGCACAGAAGACTGTGATGGCCAGCAAGCGAGAGGAATTCGCTTCGATGGCTTTGCAGACCTTCAACCTTCCCGTTGCAGTCAGTGGGTGGCGACTAGAGGGCGCAGAGTGCACAGCGAGAGAGGGTGGTTGCGTGGCGCAGTGGCGGAGGGCAGGGGGCACCTTTGCTGATCTTCGTGCCGCGATGAAGGGCTACTCGCTGCAGTACGTGACGAGTCAGCAATCCGGCATTGCTGACCTTGATCTTGCGCAGACACGGCGCTCCTTCGCAGTTGGCCGTACGCAACTCGGCACTTTGATCGATCCCATCCCTAGCGTTTCGCAAGTGCACGAACTCTTCGCGCCGTCCTTGCAGGTCTGGCGCACTGCCCAGCTCGCGACATCGATCAGTTCCTTGCGTTTGTGGCCAGCCGTTCCCGAAGTACCCGCGACCTTCACACACCCGCAAGCTTTGCAGGCCGGTGACTTCGTGGTGCGTGACATACCGGGCCCATTTTTGAAAGAAGTCCTTCAGTCCGCACCATCCAACGTCAGTTGGGAGCGCCTGAAGCTCACCGTAGAAGGCACGTCCGACCCCAAGACACGCCTGAAATTCGAACTCAACGGGACCATGTATGTCGCAAACGCCAAGCCCTGATTTTCCTGTTGTCGCTTCGTTCCTGCTGCTCCTTGCCGGCTTCTGTGGTGCCGCCAGTGCGCAGACCATTGCTGACTACAGCGCAGCCCAACGCGCTGCCTTGCAGGCTGAGATGACGCGTCTGACAGCGCCGTCTCAGGCGGCATCTGCTGCTCAGCAAGGGCCGACAACCGCTCCCGCCGTTGCTGTGGCCTCTAAGCCAGTGGCGATGGATCCCCCAGTGAGCGCAAGGCCTCTGCCGCGCTTCGAGGTTCAAGAGCCTTCTATCGAGGTTGCAGGCGTCACGTTGCTGCGTGGCCGCGCAATGGTTGAGCTGGCCATCCGGGGGCGCGTCCATGTTCTTCAGCCCGGGATGAAGGTCCCTGGTTCATCCTGGTCGGTCGATGCCGTGAGCGCAAACGAAGTTGTGCTCACGCGAACCTCATCGGCCACGCCCCTCGCGCCGCGTGGCACTGATAAGCGGAAGTCGCCAAAAGCAGCGCAGTTGGAGCGCCGTGTCTTTCAGCTGGACCCCATCGCCAAGAGCAGCTAATGTTTAAGAGTTTGTTCGGGAAGTCGGAAAAGCAAGAGCCGTCCCGCGTCACGGTGGCGAAACCCCCCGCACAAGCAGTGCGTCAGGCGAATCCGCGCTCAGCACAAGCTCCAACAGCCGTTGTGATTCCCGCGACTCCTGAATTGCGACCAGGAGTTGCTTCCCGATTGACGCCTGCTGCTCCGGCGATGGCGACGGCCATCGATGGAGCAACGGTTCGCAAGCTCTGGGAGGTCCCCGAGCCAACTCTGCATGCCGCAGTGCAGCCCTCGGCAGAAGTCATTGACTTGAATCGGTTGCCCCATAGCGGCTTCGCTCCGACAGATCTTGCCGTCGCCCCGATCAACTCATTCACCGCGCTGCCGAAGTTCCAGGTCGGCTTGCTTTCGCAAGGTGACGATGCCGTCCACCGCGTTTCGCCAGGCGCTCAGAGTCACCTCGCAGCCTTGAACTTGGGGGCGATGAAGTGTGTGATCGTCCGCGCCGTTGGGCTCGAAGGCGAACAGCGCAAAGGCATCGAGCTGGAGTACCGAGCGCTCACGACCCAGCTGCGAGCCAATGGGTACACGATCGAGCCAGATCTCGTAGCAACCCAGTTGGTGCTTCATGAGATTCAACGGGTCTCAAGCAACCAAACTCGGCGTAGCAAGAGCAGAGCTATCGAGTTGTTCTGGCGGTGGGTAGAGCTTGGCGTCAAGGAAGGCGCCACCGATTTGCACATTGAGATGCACGGCCAGATGGCAGAAGTGCGTGCGCGCATTGACGGCGAGTTGGAGCCCATTCGAGATGGGCAGAGCATTCCAGGCAGGTATCCCGCAAAGGACGCATCGGATGCAGTTGCTGCGGCATTCAATGACAGCCGTACCGGGGCCAACAACCCCAACTACGAAGCCAGCAAGTTCATTGACTGCATGGTGCCGTTTGACGTCGCCGGTGCGTCGGGCTATCTGCGATACCAGAACATTCGCGGCCGTCTGGGTGCAAAGGTGGTTGTGCGAATTCTTCGCAACCACGCCGACACCAACATGTCCTTGGCCAACGCCGGCTACGCACCAAGTCACCTGAAGCTTTGGAGGACCGCCGGGCGTGCTGGGCGCGGAATGATCATTACGGCCGGACGTGTTGGCTCTGGCAAGAGCACCAGTCAATGCTGCTTCCTTCAGGAGTTCCCGAATCGGGAGTCGAAGGCCCTTTACACCGTCGAAGACCCGATCGAGCAGGAGCTCGATTCGGTGCATCAGATCGAGGTGCTTAGGGATCTGAGCAGTGAAGAGGAGACGAAGCGACGGTACTCCGATGTCATGCGCGCCCTCATGCGTGGCGACTTGGATGCTGTTGCTGTGGGCGAGATCCGTGACCACCTCACTGCGAACTTTGCGCTGACCATTGGGGAAACAGGGCACTTGGCCATGGGCACCATCCATACCCATGGCGTTGCCAGCATCGTCCCGCGACTGACGAACGTTGAAGTCGGTCTAACGCGCGACTCGCTAACCAACCCCGGCATCATCAACACGTTCATCTACCAAGCCCTGGTGCCACTGGTATGTCCCAAGTGCTCGTTGCTCAGTCATCAGGCGGCTCAGGACGATTTAGAGGTCGCTGAGGCACTCGATCAGCTCCGCAACCGTTTCAAGGTTCCGACTGAGCGTTTGCGCTGGCAGAACCCTATTGGTTGCTCGCATTGCAATGGCCGCGGCACCAAGGGCAAGACGATCGTTGCCGAGATGCTGCAGCCTGACAGGCGATGGCTGGAACTGGTGCGCGCTCGCGAGGATTACCAAGCATTGATGCATTACCGCAGCTTCAGTGATCGCGACTTCTTGTCCGAGAACATGAATGGCAAGACGGTGTTCGAGCACGCCCTTTTCAAAGCGCTGCAAGGACAAATCGATGTGCGAAACCTGAATGAGTTTGATGCGCTCGAGCGATTCGAAATTCTGGAGGCTGAATGAACTTTTTTCAGGGACTTGCCCACGCGTACTACCTGCACGACTTCAACGCGCGGCGCGCTGACTTCTACCGTGACCTCGCTGAGATCTACGTCCGTTCCGAGACGCTTCTGAGCTTTCTGGAAGGTGAGATTAGCAACGCGAAGCTCACATCGGACAAGGCAAGGCATCACGTCTTGCGTGTCCTGTTGCGGCGGCTGCAGGCCAATGATGGTCAGGGCCAGATCGGCAGCCTTTTGCTGGGGCTTGTTCCCAGCAGCGATCGCTTGATGCTCGCTGGAGTTGAAGCCGCACCGGACAAGGCCGTTGCCTTTCGCTCGATGGCTGATGCGGTGGACCACCAAAGCGAGATGCGAAAGGTGATGCTGCAGTACAGCGCCCTCCCAGCAGTTCTGATCCCACTGTGCGCTGGATTGATCTACGTGTTGAGCCTCGTTCTCGTGAAGATCGATGCCAGCACCCCGGTCTACGTCAAGCCGCATCTTTGGACTGGCTTTGATGGCTTGGCCCGCGACTTCGCCACCTTCTGCATGGACAACGGCATTGGGATCGCAATGGCGATGGCACTCGCAGGAGTTGCATTCGTGTCCGCTGTTCCACGTTGGAAGGGCCCCTTGCGCCTGAAGGCTGACAGCTGGCCCGGCTTTGGGCTCTATCGCGACTACCGGGCGGGCTTGTTGTTCTCCTCGTTGGCAATGCTGTTGAGAAGCGGCCGGCCACTAAAGGCTTCGCTAGACGATCTGGCTGGACAGTCAAGCGGCTGGCAACGCTGGCAGCTCCGTCGCGCCGTCAGTTCACTCGAAGAGAACCCGAACGACCCTATGGCGGCATTTGCTCGTGGCTTATTGGGCCCGCAGCTTCTCGGCCGTGCTTACTCACTCAAGCGGTCATCTCGGCAGCTCAGCGATGTGCTCATTGAGATGGGCAGTACAGAAGCTCCCAAAGTGTTGCACCGAGTGCGGCAATCCGCCATTCTGATGAATTTTCTGTTCGTTGGCGTTATCGCCACGCTGGCAACATTGATGGGGTTGGCTTCCATAACTGCTCCAAGTCGCTTTTCAAACTTGATGCAGCCGGCCGTTTTGATGCCATTAAAGGCAGCCTACGACGCACAGAACCAAAAGCCTTAGTTGGTTCTGTATCAAACCAGTCATTCTGTTTCATTCCTCATCTTCATCGGAGCTACTTCATGAAAGCCTTGTTGCACACCTCTTCGCGTACCACCCGCACCACCAAGCAGCGCGGCAACTCGTTGCTGTTCGTTCTGCTTAGCCTCGTCATCGGTGGTGTTGTTCTTGCGGTTGGCATTTCCGCCTACACCGACGCAGAGAAGAGCGCTTCGATGCAGGCTGTGACGGGTCAAGTTGTGCAAGTCATCGGGGGCGCAAAGCAGTCCTTCGGCAGCTATGGCTATGCCGGCCTCACCACTGCCATCGCCGTTGGTTCGCGCGTGATTCCGCCGTCGACGCACGTAACCGCCACCACTGCCAACAACAAGTACTCCGGTGCCATTACGTTGGTTGACAACAGCCTCACCACCCCCGGTACCGCATTGCTGACGTATGCCAACGTCCCTGCAGAAGAGTGCTCGGGCATCGTCAACGGCACGCAGTCCCTTGCTCGCCAAATGGCCGTTGCAGGCACCGAAGTCAAGCCGTTGGACGGCCAGATCAACTTGGCCACGCTGAACACCCAGTGCATCTCGGCAGCCAACGTGGCCATCACCTGGACCATCAGCCGCACTTGATCACGCGGATGCTGCGCTGTACGCCTTTGGGGCGTGCAGCGCAGCGTTTGAGCGCCTGAGTGCTCTGTGCCGAGTTGCGCAGCTTCCGACATTCCAAGTAGGTCAAAGACGATGCCATTGCTCTACTCAAACCGCAGGCGACAAGGTTCCCCCGCGCGGCGAGGTCAACGCGGAAACGCTGTCGTTTTCGCGGTGATGGCCCTCATCATTTTGGCCTTGGTTGCCATCACGCAACTTGAAGCGAGCACTGTTCGGCAAAGGAGCGAGGCTGGCATCGCCGAGGCTACGGTCATGGAGGCCGTGGCCAGCGCTACGAACAACATGGTGTTCGAGTTCTTTCCCGTCATTCAGACGGGCGGCGCCATTACCAAGTTCGCCACTACCGTGACGCCGGTTCTCATTGCCGGCGAGTTGGTGTGGCGGCCGACCATTCCCGAGTTGGTGGCAATGGGTTACTTGCCGGCAGGCTGGGTTGCTACAACGAGCAATCTCACGGACGGCGCCTACACGATGGAGTTCACACGACTCCCCGCGGGCTGCCCCATTGGTACTTGCAACGTCGAGGGCATTGTTGTTAACCGGGCACCGGTTCTTGCCGAGTTCCAGGCCGGCACCAATGACAGCCGGGCAATTGGGCCGTTCCTGGCCAAAGTCGGAAATGACGCTGGCGTCAGCCTCCCTGGCTCAAGCGCTCAGATCAGCGGCTTCGGCAATACCTGGAACGCCCCCAATCCTGTCGCTGGCACGCCGGCTGGCGTTCTCGCAATTCGCATCGGTCAGGGCACTTCGGGCTGGAGCCAGTTCGTACGGATCGGCGACTTTCGGGATCCTGCACTGAACGGCAATTTGACGGTTGCGGGCAATGGGGCATTCGGAGGCACGCTTTCCGTCGCTGGTGCCACAACGCTGAATGGCGCCACGACCATCAATGCTGCCACCACCATCAACAACGCGCCGCTGAACATTCGCAACGGCGCTGCAACATGCGTGGAGCTGCTACCCGTTGGTCAGGTGCGCATCAATTGCGCGGGCCTGCTAAATGCCAACACGGGCATATTTGCTGACGGGCTTGGCAACGAGTCCAGGATCACCCCCACTGAAATCGTAGCCACGGGCAGGGTCCGCGCTGGTGATGGGTTTGAAGGCGCTGGCGGCAACACTGCCTTTACCCGAGCCGATCCGAATGCCATCCGGGTGGCTGCTGGTGACTTGTTTGTGAGGGGCGGAGCTGGAACCCTCCTGCGCATCACTACAGATGGGGACGTTGTGGCGACGCGGGACAACATTGCCACCAACAACGTCGCGGGGCAACGCGTCTCTCTCAGAGAGCAGGTGGTCGAGGATGCCCCCTGCGTGGCTACCTCGGGCCCACTTGCAGCCGGAACAGAAGTCGCATCGTTGAACACCGGTGGTCTTGCTCTCTGCAGGGCAGGGCGGTGGACAGCATTGAACCGGCAAGCCACCGAGAACGGGGCCTGTACCAAGCCTGGTGCAACGGCGACGGCGGATGGAAGCGGCACCTCGCTGATCTGCCGTGGCGGCCGCTGGGTGCCTACGACCTTGATGCTCAGCAACTTCCTGCTCGTGGGCACTCAATCGGTGTCCAACGGGTCGGCGGTCGCTAAACCATCCTGCCCTTCGCCCAATGCCGAGCCCGTTCAGGCGCTCATCATTTTGGTGCCGGCCTCTGACGAGATTCCTTTTGACCCAGTGACTGGTTCACTAGGGGCGATAGCACGCTACGCAACCGACAACGGTGCCTCTTGGAGTGTGGCGCTGACGAGTGGCTCTGGCGTGCCAATGGCCAGTGCAAGTGCGCTTGCTCACACCTACTGCTGGTACCCAGCGCTTAGCCCGCTGTAGGCATTTGCCATGAGGCTACTTTAGGGATCCGAGATGGAAATGCGCAACTCAATGTTTAAAGGAGCGCTTGTGCAGAAGCGTTTTGCAATCGTCCTCGGCGCATGCGTGCTTGCGCTTTCCTCGATCTCAGCTTATGCACAGCAAGCCGATGATTCAGCGCGAGTTGGTAGATCGCGTTGGTCGTATGACCTGCGCGAGTGGATTCGGCGCGATACCCCACCGCCACCCGCACCTATCGACCCCCCTCCTCCTCCCCAACAGGGCTTCAGCGATCTTGGAACTATGGAGTTCGCCTACGGCCAAACCTATAGCTTCACCAACGGCACAAACTTTGCTGTGCAAGTTGAAGTTCGTGGGTATGGCAAATGCGTTGGGATGGACGTGACTACGCCTCAGGGGCTCCGCCAGTTCAACAACAGTTGCAGGTCCGGCGATCAAACCACCTCCTTCATGGTCTTGCCAGGCCAGAGCTGGAGCCTTTATCACATCAACAGCGGCTCGCCACCGGTGGGGGCAAGCGCGCATGTGACGGCGTTTGCTGCCAACAAGAACATGTCGCACCTTGGCTGGCTTGGATGGCAATATCAGGAGGTGGTGGAGGGTGCAGCAATCTCATTCTTCTGCCCCAACTACGTGCAGTACGACTTCATGACTTTCGATGTTGTCACCGGGACGCTCACCCCAATCCTCGTTAACCCCCGTTTGCCGTTCAGAGAGTATTGGAATACTTACGACAGCATTCGTGTCGACAGGGTCTACACCAACAACCTCCGGGAAGTCCATGTCCGCTACAACCGAATGAGCACAAGTTGTCCTACCTGAGTTAACTTAGTTGGCAAATGAAAAAGGGGCGCCAGTTGGCGCCCCTTTTATTTGGTCGATGCGAAACGATCCGTTCAAATTGCTCCGGTCGTGAAGGACCACGTCTTCACCACTGGCAGATCACACGCTTGGCCCGAAAAGCTTGCCGTATACCTCGTAGTTGCTTTGAGTAGTGCCAGCGGCATCAGAGCAGCGAAAAACTCGCCCAAATAGAGCCGATTCGGGTCGGTTGCGTAAGTCAAGAGCTTCAGGGGAACGTCGGCTCCACTGGCGTCGCGCAACTGAAACGAAGTCACTGTTAAGCGGCAACGCTCGCTCGCTTGGATGCTCACTGGGTATCCCCATCGTTGCCCTTTTAATTCCGGCATTGGGTCAGGCGCCTCACAACATCCGCTTGTCAGTAGCCCTGTTGCACCATCGGCGGGCCACACCGTAACCAGTTGTCCTGGAGCTCCTTGCCGATTAGTTGCAGTATTTGCAAAGTCGACTACAAGATTGCTGCGGAATTGATTGGCCCATCCAACACCAATGTCAGATGGCTCCCGTTGCAGCATCGCACGTCGGTGATACGGAGTAGCCATCAGCTCGTGAACGTGCCGCCTGGCAGTAAAAGGTCTCGACTGTGCATCCGCGCCACCAGCGCCAATCACTTCAGCCACATAGCCATTCTGTGGGTATCCAGCTGCAGCAGTTCTTGCGTTCCAGTCAATGCCCGTAAAGCCAGGTCTTGCCGGGTCTTGCAGGTGCGATCCAAAGTCACGATTCACATCGATGTAGTTGCTATGCCCTTGTGCCGCCACATCCAATTGCGCGTTCTGACGGAGCAACCCGAGCCCAGCTGCAGCACGAATCTCGTTGAACGCATTGAAGGCATCCGCTCGCTCCGGATCTGCATAGACCGGCGGCGGCACTGACACTTGCTTTGGATTGGGATCCGTCCAAGTTGGCGGCGGCGGCGGAGGCGGCGGTGGCTGCGGAGCCGGTGGAGGAGGGGGCGTTGGGCTGCCGGCGCCACCGCCACCACAACCCACCAGCAGCGCTGAAACCAAGAGCGTAGC
>JBKCVH010000251.1:0-29087 GCA_046317675.1 Burkholderiales bacterium | reverse complement strand
GTCTTGGTTGCCAACTTGGCGCCCCGAAAAATGAAGTTCGGTGTCAGCGAGGGCATGGTGCTGGCCGCCAGCCATGCCGATGAAAAGGCAACGCCAGGCGTGTTCGTGCTTGAGCCGCATCAAGGCGCCTTACCGGGAATGCGCGTACGCTGAACCCATGCCCCGTCTGCAGCCCTTCCGCCCCCGCCTACTGAGCACCTGGCGGCAGGCGAGCTGGGCTGATGTGGGTGCTGGCCTGACCGTGGGCGTGGTGGCGCTACCCCTGGCCATGGCTTTTGCAATGGCCTCGGGCCTACCGCCCGAAAGCGGCTTGGTCACCGCCATCGTGGCCGGGCTGCTCATCTCGCTGTTCGGCGGCTCCAACGTGCAAATCGGTGGACCCGCCGGGGCCTTCATCGTGGTGGTCTACGGCATCCTGGAGCGGCACGGCCTGCAAGGCTTGCTCTTGTCCACCTTCATGGCGGGCGGGCTGCTGTTTCTGATGGGCTTGCTGCGCCTCGGGGCCTTGGTGCGGTACGTGCCAGTGACCATCGTGATCGGGTTCACCAATGGCATTGCAGTGCTCATCGGGCTGTCCCAATTCAAGGACCTGTTCGGCCTGGAGATTGCCGGGAAGATGCCCGCCGACTTCTTTGCTCAGCTCGGTGCCTTGGCGCGCAACGCGCACAGCTGGAACCCCCATGCGCTGCTGCTGGGCCTTTTGTGCATTGGCGGGTTGGCCCTCTGGCCCAGATTGTTTGGCGCACGCACGCCCTTGCCGGCCGACCTCGCTCGCTGGCGGGCCGTGCGCTCCGTCTCCCGGCTGCCGGGGCCGGTCGTGGCCCTGCTGAGCCTGAGCCTTCTGGCCTGGCTGCTTCAGTTCCCGGTTGAAACGCTCGGCACGCGGTTTGGGTCCATCCCCAGCAGCTTGCCAGTGCCGCAATGGCCCAGTCTCAGCTGGGAGGCGGCCAAGCAGCTGGTCACTCCGACCTTGACCATCGCCCTGCTCGGCGCCATTGAGTCGCTGCTGTGTGCCCGAGTGGCCGACAACTTGGCACCCGACCTGCGCCGGCACGACCCCAACCAAGAGCTGATGGCGCAGGGCCTTGCCAACCTGGTGAGCCCCTTGATGGGCGGCATGCCCGCCACCGGCACCATTGCCCGCACCGTCACGAACATTCGCTCGGGAGCGCGAACGCCTGTCGCAGGCATCGTGCACGCTTTAACCGTGCTCCTGGTCATGTTGCTTGCGGCGCCGCTCGCGCTGCATGTGCCGCTGGCGGTGCTCGCAGGCATCTTGGTGTTCGTGGCCTGGAACATGGGCGAATGGCATGAGTTCGCCCGCTTGCGAGCCTTCTCGCTGCAGTACCGCACGCTGCTGGTCGGCACCTTCTTGATGACCGTGATCTTTGACCTCACGGTGGCGGTGGAGATCGGGCTGATCTTGGCTTGCGTGTTTTTCATCTACCGGATGGGGCAGCTCTTCAAGGCCACGCCTGTCGAAACCGCCCTGCCTGAGGGCGTGCAGGCGGTTGCGTTGTACGGCTCCTTGTTTTTTGGGTCGGTCGGCAAAGTCGAAGCTTTGGCCGAGCAAGTGAAGCCGGGAACCCGCGCCTTGGTGCTGGACCTGCAAAGGCTGGTGCAGCTCGACACCTCGGGCCTAGAAGCCCTGCGGCAGCTGCATTTGGCGCTGCAGCGGCGGGGCGTGGCGCTGATGCTGGCCGAGGTGAACGAGCAGCCTTTGTCGCTGATGCAACGCGCCGGTTTTGCAGCCGAATTGGGTCCGGACCAGTTCCTTCCTAAAATCAGCGCCCTTTCCCCCGACTGAAGCCACCGCCATGCCGCTCTTCTGGAAGCCGTACACCTCGGAGATCACACAACTCGTGTCCGAGCTCAAGGCCAAGAAGCCCACCTTGGAAGCCGAGCAACGCGCCGGCCGTGCCTTGCTCTGGGACAAAAAGCTTGACCGCAGCGAGCAGTCGCAGTGGCAGGACGCCAAGGTGCCGCAAAAGCCTTACGTCTACCAGACCCAAGGCGACTGAGCGCGGGTGGCTGAGATCGAAGCGGCGGCTGAGCAAGCTGCCGCCCCCGTCGCACTGGATGGCAGTCCAGCTGTTGTGGACAGCATTGCACTGGCACGCCTTTACGGCGAGCCCTTGTTCAAGCTGCCCACCGATCTCTACATTCCACCCGACGCCCTAGAGGTTTTTCTGGAGGCCTTTCAAGGCCCCCTGGACCTGCTGCTCTACCTCATCCGCCGGCAAAACTTCAACATCTTCGACATTCCGCTGGCCGACGTCACGGTGCAGTACTTGGGCTACGTGGAGCAGATTCGCCAGCACAACCTCGAGTTGGCGAGTGAGTATTTGCTGATGGCGGCCATGCTGATCGAGATCAAGAGCCGCATGCTCTTGCCGGTCAAGAAGAGCGAGGACGGCGCCGAGCCTGAGGACCCGCGCGCCGAGCTGGTTCGGCGGTTGTTGGAATACGAAAAGATCAAACTCGGCGCGAAGCAGCTGGACCAGTTGCCCCTGCTGGGCCGCGATTTCTGGCGCGCTCAGGTGCTGATCGAGCAAAGCCTAGAGCCGCAGTACGAGGCCGTGCGCCCCGAAGACCTGCGCCAAGCGTGGCGAGAGTTGCTCGGCCGGGCCAAGCTGCACCAGCACCACCGCATCACCAGAGAGCAGCTCAGCGTGCGCGAGCACATGGGCATCGTGCTGCGGCGCCTAC
The DNA here is from genome assembly GCA_046317675.1 of Burkholderiales bacterium. Lineage (GTDB taxonomy): Bacteria > Pseudomonadota > Gammaproteobacteria > Burkholderiales > Burkholderiaceae_C > Inhella. The sequence continues at coordinate 26,378 of JBKCVH010000251.1, read as the reverse complement.
AGGGGCAGCGCTACCTGGGCTTTGAGAACCTGTTTGAAGTGACGCATGGCCCGCAAGTGCTGGTGGTGACCTTCATCGCCATGCTGGAGCTCACGCGCGAGGGCCTGCTGGAGCTCACACAGGCCGAAGCTTTTGCGCCGATTTACGTGCGCCTGTCGTACCGCCAGACTTAGCCTAGGAAGGCGCGCGGGCCATCTGGCTGACGGCCAACACCACCTGGGTCCGCGTGCTCACCCCGAGCGCCCGGTAGATGGCCTGCACATGGTCCTTGACGGTTTCTGCACTGATGCGCAGCTCGCTGGCAATCAGCTTGTTGGGCTTGGCTTGGAGCAGGCAGCGCAGCACTTCTTGTTGGCGCGGCGTGATGGGCAGGCCCTCCAGCGACATCGGCTGCGCCAAATCGGGCATTTCGACCCCAGTTTGCGCACTGGATCCTCGCGCCCTGCGCTCGCCGGAGCGCATGGAGGGCACGTAAATACCCCCCATCACCACCAGCGTCAAGGCCGCCTTGAATTCTTCCGGGTTCACGTACTTGGGGATAAAGCCCATGGCGCCGTGGTCAATGGCACGGACGACATCGGCCATTTGGTCGGAGCCCGACAGGCAGACGATCGGCACCGCCGGATGCGACTCACGAAGCTGGTCCAGCAATGCGAAGCCGTCTTCGTCTCGCAGTTGCAGGTCCAGCAAGAGGAGATCGGGTTGCTGGGCTGAGAGATGCGCCATGGCCTGCTGGGCTCCCTCCGCGCTGCTCAAGCTCACCTGCGGCTCGAAATCGGCCAGCAGCGCCTTGACGGCGACATGGATCAGCGGGTGGTCGTCAATCAGCAGCAGGTGCACGGCGGGCAAGTCAACGTCACAGGGATTCACATTGTGCAGGCCATGACAATGCCGGCATGTACCAGCCTTCCCAGCTTGACGTGCGCCGCTTCTTTTGTGCCACCTACCGTGCCGGTATGGCGGGCGCCGCACTGGACCCCATGCAAGCCTTGGCTTGGCCGTGGGTGCTCGAACACCCCGAGTACCACGCTGAGCTGCAAGATGAAGCAAGTGCCTTGGCCTTGGACTACCGCGTCGAAGACGGGCGGACCAACCCTTTCCTGCACTTGGCCATGCACCTGTCCATCAGCGAGCAACTGGGCATTGACCAGCCCCACGGCATTCGCCAAGCGGTGCAACTGCTAGCGGCCCGGCGGGGCTCCTTGCACGAAGCCCACCATGGCGCCATGGAGGCGCTGGGGCAGATGATTTGGGAGAGCCAGCGCAGCGGTTTGCCGCCCGATGGCTTGGCTTACCTGGCCGCTGTGCAGCGGCTGGCTTCAGCCGACTAGGAAATCGCCCGAAGAGCGCTGGCGCAGCGCGCGCCCGCTTTGGCCGTAAAGGCCGGTGAGCTCGCTGGGCATCAGCACATCAATGGCGCGGTCCAGTGCCGCGGTAGCGCGGGCGAGGTGAACGCGCTGGGCCGCCATTTGGGCGCCCGCGCGGGCCAAACGCTCGCGCAGAGATTGGGGCAAGGGCGAACCCGGGTGCCGGGCTTCGTTGAGGGCGTCGGCCAAGAGGCGTTGGACCAGAGCCGCCTGCTGCTCAAGCTGCACCACATCGCGCTGGGACAGCGCTTGTTGGACCAAAGACAAAGCCGCCTCGAGCTCAGAGAGCAAGGGCGGCAAGGTGTGTTCAGGTTGGCGGGAGGTTGCGGTCATGGCGTGCGGCAGGCGGAACGTGGAAGGCGCGCTGCAGGCCAGGCCTCAAAGGCCCACCCTCAGCGCTCAGGACTGCTCGGTCGGGCGGCGACCCTGCAGTTCGCGGGTACTGGCAATCAGGCGGTCGGCGATCTTTTCGGCATCAACTTGGTAGCTTCCCTCCTCGATCTCGCGCGACAAGCGGTCGACCTTGGCGGAATCAAAACTTTCTTTCTCGTCGCCGCCCTGCATCAGCTGAACTGCGCTGTTGGAGAGCGCAACTTGGGCGCTGGGCGGCGGGTTGGCCGTGACCGGCTCAGGCCGCGCGCCGGTTTGCACCGGGGCTGCTGCAGGCGTGGCCGCACGACCGCTGGGCTGCACCAATTCAGGGCGGCTTTGCCGGTCGGGCACCAGGGAAGGCGCCGGGCGTTGGGGGTTGTTGCCGATTTCCATTACAGACTCCACGTTCCAAAGGGGGATACGGCCCCCTTCGTGTGAGGGTCTTCGGCCGGATAAGTGGCGACTTTAGAGATATTTGCGCCGGACAGGGGTTTAGCGTGGTCCGCGTGCAATCGGTCACAGGGGCGGAGGCTGAGGCGCAGGCGGCTCATAGCTGCACTTCCGCCTGACGCTCGGCCACAGGCCAAACCTGCAGCACGCGGCCGCTTTCCAGGCGCACTCTTGTGGCCTGCCCTTCCAAGCCAATGGCCAAAGCCTGCGCTTCGGTGCGCACGGCGAATCCATTGCCCGCCACCAAAAGCCGGACCGGGTCGCCGGCGGCAAACCATTGGCGAGGCTTGAGTTGCGAGGCGCGCAGCGCTTCTCCAGCCAGGAGGGGGCGCTGCAAAACCCGGCCCAGCGGGGCCTCGGCTTGCTGGAAGGCAGGGCTGCTGTCGGCACTGAGTTCAACCCGTTGGCGCACCAAATGCTCGGGCTGGAGGCTGGTTCCGGTCGGCAGTGGCTGGCTGGCTGCCCACGCCGGGCCGAACACCCGCACCTGAACAGGAACGCTGATCGACCATTTCACCGGCCCCTGGATGCAGCGCAACCCAATGCGACTGCGCCCCCAGAGGGTCTGACCGGGCGGCAAAAAGGGCTGAACTTGCTCACAGGCGGCCAAACGCAAGCGCGGGTCGGGGCTGCCCATCTCCACCGTCACGCTGGCCTGCGGAGGCACCGCAGCTTGGGCGCCTTGCTGAGCCAAACGCTCCAACTTCTCCAGCCAAGCCTGCGGCAAGGCCAGGGCCGGCTTGCACAGGGCGGCAAGCAGCAGCAGGGCTAAGGCTCGAGAAAACATGACCGGCACTCTAGGCAGCAGCACCCTCGCCCATGCCGAGAAATACGGGGCTTGGCTGCCGCTATTCCGGCTCAAGTTCGGGGTCGGTGTTTTGACAATCGCAGCCATCGCCCGCATTGGGCTTGCACCCTACGGAGGGGCCATGCTGAACCGCCTCACCGACGGCTTGGAGTTCCAGACCCAAGCGTTGATGCTTCGCGCCGAGCGCCAGCGCCTGCTGGCCGGGAACATTGCGAACGCCGATACGCCGGGCTTCCAAGCCAAGGACATGAACTTTGCCCAGGCGCTGCGCAGCGTCACCGGGAGCGCAAGCAGCAGCAGCCAACCGAGCACCACGCACGCAGCGCACATGGCGGTGAACATCGGCGGCAGCGCCGACAGCACGCGGCAGTCCGCCCTGCAGGCCCAAACCAACCTAGACAGCAATGGCGTCGACATGGACCGCGAGCGCGCGGCCTTTGTGGACAACGCCTTGAAGTACGAGGCCACGCTGCGCTTCGTCAGCGGCAGCGTGCGCACCACGCTCGATGCCATGCGCTCGCACAACTCCAGCTGAGGTGAATCGCCATGTCGATGTTCCAGATTTTCAACATCAGCGGCAGCGCGGTTTCTGCGCAAAGCCAGCGGCTCAACGTGGTGGCCAGCAACCTCGCCAACGTGGACACCGTGGCCGGGCCCGATGGCAGTGTTTACAAGGCACGCCAGGTGGTGTTTCAAACCCACCTGTTCGGCACTCAAAGCGGGCAACCCACTGACGCAGGCTCCGCCGGCGTGCGAGTTACCAATGTGGTGGAAGACAACACGCCAGGGCGCAAGGTGCACGACCCGAAACACCCGCAGGCGGATGCGGAAGGCTACGTGACCTACTCCAACGTGAGCAGCGTGGAGGAGATGGTGAACATGATTTCCGCCTCTCGCTCGTACCAAAACAACGTTGAGGTCATGAACACCGCCAAGAGCTTGCTGCAAAAAACACTGGCCATGGGCCAGTAAAGGGGACATCGATGGACATCGGATCACTCGTCAACACCACCAAGAGCAGCACGGCTGGCGGCACCAAGTCGGCCAAGGACGCCCAAGAAAACCAGGACCGGTTTCTGACCCTGCTCGTGGCGCAGATGAAGAACCAGGACCCGATGAACCCGATGGAGAACGCGCAGCTGACCAGTCAGATTGCGCAAATCCAGACCGTCACCGGCATCGACAAGCTCAACACCTCCATCGAGACCCTGGGCACTCAATTTGGACAAGGCCAGATGGCCAGCGCCGTCGGCTTGGTGGGGCGCAACGTCAACACCGCCGGCAATCGCATGCTGGTGGCGGAGAACGGCGCCCAAGGGGTGTTCGAGCTCCGAGGCGCCGCCGACAACGTCAAGGTCGAGGTCTTGAGCAGTGGCGGCGTGTTGCTGGACACCTTGGAGCTCGGCGCCGCCAGCAATGGCAAGCACATCTTCAACTGGGCCAAGCCAGGCCTGGACCCCAACCAAGAAGTGCAGTTCCGGGTGAGCGCCACACGCGGCGCCACCGCCGTTCCCGCCACCACGTTCTCTCGCGATCAGGTCGTCGCCGTCAACAACAGCAAGGGCAGCTTGCAGTTTGAGCTGGCCAGCGGCTACCGCACTGACTTCACTTCCATCCTGTCCGTCGACTGAAGGAGCACACACCATGGGTTTCCAACAAGGCCTCTCGGGTCTCAATGCCGCCGCCAAGAACCTTGACGTCATCGGCAACAACGTCGCCAACGCCAACACGGTGGGCTTCAAGTCGTCGCGCGCCGAGTTTTCGGAGGTGTATGCCGCAGCACTGAACGGCACTGGCACCAACAACGTCGGCATCGGCACCGGTGTGGCTGCCATTGCACAGCAGTTCACACAGGGCAATATCACCACCACCGAGAGCCCCTTGGACCTGGCGCTCAACGGCCAGGGCTTCTTTCAAGTGACCGACGGGCGCAGCCCAACCCAGTACAGCCGCAACGGTCAGTTCAAGGTCGACCGCGAGGGCTTCGTGATCAACAACAATGGCCTGAAGCTGCTCGGCTACCCAGCCGATGGCTCCGGCGTCGTGCAGCCCGGCGTGTCCAGGCCGTTGCAACTGCCCACGGCGGGCATCAACCCCCAAATCACGACCGAAGTCAAGCTGGAGTTCAACCTCGACTCCCGAGCCAAGACCACTGCGCCGCTGGCCGCGACCGGCATCGTGCTCAATGACCCGACGACGTACAACAACGCCACCTCCATGAGCGTTTACGACGCCAAGGGGCAGCAAGTGGCGCTGACCCTCTACTTCCAAAAGGGAGAGCCCGTTGCCGACCAAGTGACCGGCTTGATCAACAACAACGTTTGGCACGTCTACGCCACCGCCAATGGCAAGCCTCTTGCGGTCGACTCTGGCGGCAACGCCATCCCCCTCGACGCTGAAAACAACCCCCAGACGCCCTGGACCACGCTGATCTTCCCGGCCAATGGCGGTGCGCCCATCCAGCCGTCACCCACCACGACGCCCCCCAATGGCTTGCTCAGCATGACCGTGCCCGACACCGTGAACGCCGTGGGCGCTCCGACGCTGGAAATTCCAGGCATCACCATTGACCTTTTGGCGGCCAAAGAGAACGGCAGCAACTTCGGCGTGACCGCGGTGCTGCAAGACGGCTACGCGCCAGGGCAGCTGGCCGGTATCTTGATCGAAGGCAACGGCATCGTGACGGCCCGCTACAGCAACGGGCAAAGCAAACCGGCTGGGCAAATTGAGCTGGCCAACTTCCGCAGCGTGCAAGGCCTGCAGCCCCTGGGCGGCAACGCCTGGGCACGCACCTTTGGCTCTGGCGACCCCGTCCTGGGCGTCCCGGGCCAAGGCAACTTTGGTTCCCTGCAGTCCGGCGCACTGGAAGACAGCAACACCGACATCACCCTGGAACTGGTGAACATGATCACCGCGCAGCGCGTTTACCAAGCCAACGCGCAAACGATCCGGACCCAGGACCAAGTGCTGCAGACGATCACCAACCTCCGTTAAGGCACTGAAGCATGGACCGCATGATTTACAACGCCATGGCCGGCGCCAAGGCGGCCATGCAGCGGCAGGAAGTGCTCTCTCACAACCTGGCCAACGTCAGTACGAACGGCTTTCGCGCCGAGATGGCGAGCTTTCGCGCCGTGCCAGTGCGCGGCGACGGCGCCAGCACCCGCGTCTACGCCATGGAAACCACGCTGGGTCACGATGACAAAGCAGGGCCGTGGAACCGCACCGACCGCAAGCTGGACGTGGCCATGGTGGGCAAGAGCTGGCTGTCGGTACAGGCCCTGGATGGCACCGAGGCCTACACCCGCGCTGGCGGGCTGGATGTGAATGCCGAAGGTCTCTTGGTCACCCACAGCGGCTTGCCGGTGCTGGGCGATGGCGGCCCCCTCACCATTCCCCCCAACTCCACGGTGCAGATTGGCTCTGATGGCACGGTGAGCGCGCAAGGTGCCACGGGCCGCCCCACCACCGTGGGCCGACTCAAGCTGGTCACCCCCGAAGCCCAGCTCAAGCGCAGCGACGACGGCCTGTTCCGCGCCGCCGACGGCACCGATCTCCCGGCCGATGCCAATGCCCGGCTGGAGAGCGGCGTGCTGGAGGGCAGCAACGTCAGCGCGGTGGAAACCATGGTCAGCATGATTGGCGCCGCCCGCCAGTTCGAGCAGCAAATGAAGCTGCTCTCGCTCGCGCAAACGCAGGGCCAAGTCTCGGCCAAGCTTCTCTCTCCAACTTGAGGGTCTGAACCATGATGCGTTCGCTCTGGATTGCCAAGACCGGCATGGAGGCCCAGCAAACCCAGCTGGACCACATCTCGCACAACCTGGCCAACGTCAGCACCAATGGCTACAAGCGCAGCCATGCGCAGTTCGAGGATTTGATCTACCAAAACCTGCGCCAAAGCGGCGCGCCGCAAACGGAGCAAACCAACCTCCCCACGGGCTTGCAGGTGGGCCTGGGCGTGCGCCCAGTGGCCACCAGCCGCACGCACAGCCAAGGCGCGCTGCAGCAGAGCGACCACTCGCTCGACATCGCCGTGGTGGGCGACGGTTTCTTCCAAATTCAGCGCGCCGACGGCACCACCAGCTACACCCGCGATGGTTCCTTCAAGCTCGATGCGACCGGTCAAATCGTCACCAACAACGGTGAAACCCTGCTGCCCGGCATCACGGTGCCGCCCAACGCCAGGCAGATCTCTGTGGGCAGCGACGGCACGGTGAGCATCGTCACCCCCGGCAACCCGGCGCCCCAAACGCTGGGGCAAATCCAGCTGGCCACCTTCATCAACCCCAACGGCCTGAACCCGCTGGGCCAAAACCTCTACAACGAGACCGCCAGCAGTGGCGCACCCCAGGTGGGCGCGCCAGGCAGCAATGCCCTGGGCACGCTCAAGCAAGGCTTCACGGAGGCCAGCAACGTCAACGTGGTCGAGGAGTTGGTGCAAATGATCCAAACCCAGCGCGCCTACGAGCTCAACAGCAAAGCGGTGCAAACCAGCGACCAACTGCTGCAACGCCTGAGCCAGATCTAAGCCATGAAAGCCGCCCTCCTGCTTCTGCCTCTGCTGCTCCTCGGCGGCTGCGCCTCCATGCTGGACGAACGCGTCCAAATGGAACCGCCCCCGGTCGTCAACCTGCCCGACACCAGCAGCCAGCAGGTGGTCAACGGTGCCATCTTCCAAGCCAGCAGCTACCGCCCCTTGTTCGAGCAGCACCGCGCGCGCTTGGTCGGCGACACCTTGCTCGTGAGCATTGCCGAGCGCGTGAGCGCCACCCAAACCTCGTCCAGCAAGACCGACCGCAGCGGCAGCCTGGGGGCCAGCGTCACCGCCGTGCCCTTGGTCAACCCCAACAGCTTCGGTCGCGCCAGCGCGGGCGCCACCAGTGCCAACGTCACCAATGGCAAGGGCGAGAACGCCAACTCCAACGAGTTCAATGGCACCGTCACCGCAGTCGTCATCGCCGTGCTGCCCAATGGGCATTTGCTGATCACGGCCGAGAAGCAAATCGGCGTCAACAACAACGTGGACGTGCTGCGCTTCTCCGGACAGGTCGACCCGCGCGCCATCGGGGCGGGCAACAACGTCGCCTCCACCGCCGTGGCCAATGTGCGCATTGAGCAACGCGGGCGCGGCATTGCCGAAGGGGTGCACGGAGTTGGCTGGCTTTCACGGTTCTTTTTAAGCCTCGCTCCGACTTAAGGACTCGAACAATCGGTCGACCCCCTGCGCGTTCGCGCGGGATGCAGGAACCGACCGTGAAGCCGCTGATCCTTGTCTTTTTACTGTTGATCGCCAGCACCGCCGAGGCCGCCACCCGCATCAAGGAAGTGGCCGCCGTGGCCGGGGTTCGATCCAACCCACTGACCGGTTACGGGCTCGTGGTGGGCCTGGATGGCACCGGGGACCAAACCACCCAGTCGCCCTTCACCAACCAAAGCTTGCAGGCCATGCTGCAGCAGTTCGGCATCACCTTGCCGCCGGGCGCCAACCCCAGCCCGCGCAACATTGCTGCCGTGCTGGTCACCGCCCAACTGCCGCCCTTCGCCCAGCCCGGGCAGCCGCTGGACGTGACCGTCTCGTCCATCGGCAACTCCAAGAGCCTGCGCGGCGGCACCCTCATCACCACCCCACTGCGCGGCGCTGATGGGCAAATCTACGCACTGGCGCAAGGCAACCTGATCGTGGGCGGCGCGGGCGCTTCGGCAGGCGGCTCCAAGGTGCAAATCAACCACCTCAGCGCCGGCCGCATTCCAGGCGGCGCCAGTGTGGAGCGGGCGGTGGTCACCCCCTTCAACCAAGGCGCACCCTTGCAGCTCGACCTGCAAAGCGCCGACTTCGCCACCGCGCGCGCCGTGGCGGCCGCCATCAACAAGGCCAAGGGTGCCGGCACCGCCCAGGCCGTGGATGCACGCGTCATTCGCCTCAACGCGCCCCCCTCGCCCGATGACCGCGTCGCCTTCTTGGCCGACATCGAAAACCTCGCCTTCGATCTCGCGTCGCCCGCTGCCCGGGTGGTCATCAACGCGCGCACCGGCTCCATCGTCATGAACCAAGCCGTCACGCTCGGCCCCTGCGCGGTGGCGCATGGCAACCTCAGCGTGACCATCCAAAGCACACCGCAAGTGAGCCAGCCCGGCCCCTTGAGCGGCGGCCAAACCACGGTCACCGAGAAGGTGGAGATCACCGTGCGCCAAGAGCCGGGGCCCTTGATCCAAATGCCGGCCTCCACCAAACTGGCCGATGTGGTCAAGGCATTGAGCGCCCTGGGCGCAACGCCGGGTGACCTGCTCGCCATCCTTCAAGCCATGAAGCAAGCCGGCGCCCTTCAAGCCGAAATTGAGGTGATCTGATGAGCAACCAACTCGCCATTGACACCCAGAACCTCAGCGCCCTTCGCGGCCGCGCCAGCCGCGACCCCGAAGGCTCGGTCAAAGAAGCCGCCAAGCAGTTCGAAACCCTGTTCATGCAAGAGGTCATGAAGCGCATGCGCGCTGCCAGCATGAGCAACGGGCTGATGGACAACGAAATGAGCAAGCTCGGCACCGACATGCTCGACCAGCAGTACGCGCAAGCCATGAGCGGCGTGCCCGGCGGGCTGTCGGCCGCCATTGAGCGCCAGTTGGCCGGCGGCGTGCGCCGCGCCACGGGCGACAACCCTTTGTCCATCACCGGCAGCAAAGCCAGCACTGCCGAGCCCCTGCCCGACCTGGCCAAAAAGAACGTGCCACTGCATGCGGCCCGCTTCATTCAAAAGCACGATGCAGCCGCCAAAGCCGTGTCGGCCGACTCCGGCATTCCCGCCCACTTCATGCTGGCCCAGGCGGCCCACGAAACCGGCTGGGGCCGCAGCGAAATCAAGAACAAAGATGGCAGCAGCGCCAACAACCTGTTCGGCATCAAGGCGGGCCCGGGCTGGACCGGCAAAGTCGCGGAAATCACCACCACCGAGTATGAGAACGGCGTGGCGCGCAAGGTCACGGCCAAGTTCCGCGCTTACGACAGCCCCGAGGCTTCGTTCCGCGACTACGCCCAGCTCATCACAGGCAACCGCCGCTATGCAGCCGCAGTCGGTGCTTTGCAGCAAACCCAAACGGCCGATGCCAGCACGGCCCAGCGCTTCGCCCGACACTTGCAGGCCGCCGGCTACGCCACCGACCCGGAGTACGCCAACAAGCTGACCCGGGTCATCAACACCACGGTGCGCGTGCAGCGCGCCTTGGCCTAAGGCCGGCTAAGGAAGGAGCAACCCCATGGGATCCAACCTGCTGAACATCGGCGCCCGCGCCATGCTGGCCAACCAAGCCGCACTGGGCGTGAGCGGCCACAACATTGCCAACGCCAACACGCCGGGCTTCTCGCGCCAAACGGCTGTCTTGAGCACCGCCACGCCGCAGTTCACCGGCGGCGGCTTTGTAGGCAAAGGCGTCGACGTCACCACCATCAACCGCGCCTACAACCGCTTTCTGAGCGGCGAGGCCAACATCGCCCGGTCTGAAGCCAACCGCGACGCCGCACTCAGCAACAACCTGCAGCGCCTGGAGAAGATCTTTCCGCCGGGCGAGCAGGGGCTGGGCAACGCCACCAACCAGTTTTTGAACGCCTTCATTGACGTGGCCAGCCGCCCTGCCGACTCCTCCACCCGCCAAGTGGTGTTGGGCCGCGCGCAGGAACTGGCCACGCGCTTTGGCAGCGCCGGGCTGCAGCTGTCCAACCTTCAAGAAGGCCTCAACACCGAGCTGCGCATGCAAACGCGCACCGTCAACGACCTCGCCAGCCAGTTGGCCGACGTCAATCGCCAAGTGCTGCGCACCCAAGGCGGCGGGCAAACGCCCAACGACTTGCTCGACAAACGCGACAAGTTGGTCAACGACATCGCCCAGTTCCTCTCCATCAGCACCATTGAGCCAGGCGATGGCAGTGTGAGCGTGTTTGTGGGGGGCGGTCAGCGCCTGGTTCTGGGTGCCGAGGCCCAGCAGCTGGTGGCAGAACCAGACCCCTTTGACCCGCAACGCTCGCGCTTGGCGCTACTTCAGGCAGGCGGCACCCTTCCCCTGAGCGAAGACTTGGTGTCCGGCGGTTCCATCTCCGGTTTGCTCAAGTTCCAGAACGACGACCTGCAGGTCGCGCGCAACGGTGTTGGTCAGTTGGCCGCCAGCCTCAGCATGCGCATCAACGCCCAGCAAGCCCTGGGCCTGGACCTCTCCGACCCGCCCGGTGCGGGCGTCGCGCTCTTCTCCGTCGGGAAAGAGCGCGTACTACCCGCCAGCACCAATGCCCGGGACGTGAACAACCAGTTCCTTGCTGGCGTCCAAATCGAACGCGTGAACCCGGACTTGCTGCAAAACAGCAGCTACCTGCTGCGATCCGACCCCAACAACGCCGGCCAGTACCTGCTCACGCGCGAGCGCGACGGCTTGACCCGCAGCGTGGTCGCGGGCGATGTGATCGACGGCTTTCGCATCACCTTCGCCCCGGCCCCTCCGGGCCCGAACGACCAGTTCCGGCTTGAGCCTGTGGCCGCCGCCGCCGTCGACATGCGCCGCACACTGGACCAAGTCCAGGGCATTGCCGCAGCCAGCCCCGTTTCCGCAGTGGCGGACCGCAACAACACCGGTAGCGCCAGCATTGACAGCGTCTACGCCGTTGACGCCACCCGCTTCACGGCCACCGACTACCCAGCTGACATCGTGTTCGGCACCGCCAACCCCGATGGCTCCGTGAACTACACGCTCACCACCCAGAACGGCAGTTTCGCGGGCGTTTGGCGCGCCGGTCAGCCGATCGGTAACGAGGCCGGCGTGGAGCGCGGCTTTGAGTTGCGCCTAAAGGGCGTTCCCCGCGAGAACGACCGAATCGCTCTCCAAAGCACCCAGTTTGTTTCGCAGAACAACGGCAACATGCAGGCTTTCCTGAACCTGCAATTGGAAGGCTTTGTGGGCCGGCGCGACCTGGGCAACGGCGCCATCGCCCAGGGCGCTACGGTCAGCGACGCCTACGCCGCCCTGATTGGCGACGTGGGCAGCCGCACGCAAAGCGCGCAATTCTTGTCGGAGGTATCGACCACCTTCGTGCAAGAGGCCGAAAGCGTGCGCGACGGCGAGGCCGGCGTGAACCTCGACGAAGAAGCCGCGCGGCTCCTGCAGTTCCAGCAGGCCTACCAAGCCAGCGCCCGCATCTTGCAAGTGGCGCAGGCCACCTTCACCGAGCTACTCGGCTCCATTCGCTGAGAGGCATAAGCCATGTCCGTCCGCGTCACCACCGCCAACCAGTTCAACAACGCCGTCGCCTCCTTGCAGCGGCGTCAGCAGGAGCTGCAGGCCACGCAAACGCAACTCACCAGCGGCAAGAAGGTCGAGCGCGCCAGCGACGACCCCGTGGGCGCTGCGCGCATTGAGCGCGCATTGGCCGCCATTGGCCGCGTTGACGCCAACCAGCGCGCGCTTGAATCCAGCCGCAACGGCATGAATTTGGCCGAGGCCGCCATTGGCGACGCCAGCGAACTGCTCCAGCAGGTGAGAGAAGCCGTCGTGGCCGCCGGCAACGCCAGCTACAGCGATGCCGAGCGCAAGGGCTTGGGCGACAAGATTGCCGGCCTGCGCGCCCAACTGCTGTCCATCGCCAACCGGCCGGATGGCAGCGGCGGCTACGTGTTCAGCGGCCAAGGTGCCAGCCAGCCGCCCTTCCTCGACGAATCCACCGGAGTGCGCTTCAACGGCGTGCCGGGCTCGCTGCTCACCGGCACGCTGGAGAGCTTTGCCTTGACGGTGGACGGCCGTCTGACCTGGGAGCAAGGGCACAGCGGCAACGGCAGCTTTGTCACGAGTGACCGCCCCAACACCCTGACCAACGCCCCCGCCAAGGGCTGGATCGACGCCGGCCGAGTCACGGACCCCGCCCTGCTCACTGGCCACAACTACCAAATCGACATCAGCGGCACCGCGCCCAACAGCACCTACACGGTGACCGACCTGGATACCGGGGGCGTGGTCGCAGCCGACAACTTCACGCCCGGCAAGGCCATCAACTTTGACGGCATGACCGTCAGCATCAACGCCGGCGGAGCCGACGGCGACAGCTTCCGCATCGAGCCGGCCACCAACACCTTGAACATCTTCACGGTGCTGGACCGAGCTGCGGCAAACCTTCGCACGCCATTGCGCAGCAACATTGAAATTCAACAAGGCAACGCACTGTCCCTGCGCGACCTCGACCAAGGCTTTCAGAACCTGCAAAGCGTGCGCAGCTTGGTGGGAGAACGCTTGAACCTGCTCGATGGCTCTGAAGACCGCCTGTCCGGCCTCAAGCTCTACAACCAGATCGAGCGCAGCGCCGCCGAAGACCTCGATATGACCGAGGCCATCTCCCGATTTCAGATACAACAGACCAGCTACGACGCTGCCCTCAGGTCTTATGCTTCTGTCCAGCGCGTGAACCTGTTTCAGTACCTGAACTTCTGACCGCGGTCCGGCAGCATCGCCCCGGCCCGCCCGGAGCCAAGCCGAGATGACCGTCAAACACCCCGTCCTCGCCCACGTAGCCCTTGGCTTTGCGCCGCTCTACGACAAGCAGCGGCAACTCATGGGCACGCGCCTGTCGGTGCTGCCCCTCAAACCCGACTCTGCAATCCCTGCTGAAGCGCTGCTAGCCGCGGTCGTTGAGGCACTGCCAGCCGAGAAAAAGCCCGGCGTTTTGTCCGTCCCCCAAGAAGCCGCCCTGGCGGAATTGCTCGCCAGCGCATTGCCACCTCACTTGGCACTGGAAGTGCCGGCTTTCTTGGCCGGCAGCCTTCCGCTTGAAGCCCACAAAGGCTTGCTGCTCAAGGGCGCCAGCAGCGGCCCTTTGGGCCCCGTGCGCAGCGCCTTCAAAGCCACCGAACTCGACCTCGACGACCTGCGCCGCGGCGCCAAAGACGTCAACGGCTTGCCGCTCTGGTGCAACGTCGTACGCTCCGCTGCCGAGGCCGAAGAAGCCTTCCAGCGCGGGGCCCTGGCGGTGTTCGGCTTGCCGGTCGATGGCCACTTCGAACCCCCTCCGGGCAAGTCCGTGAAGAGCCAGGTCACCGCCGACTTGGCCGTCATCGTGGACCTGATGGGCCAAGTCGACAAAGAAGCGCCACTCGACCGCATGGAGGCCACACTCAAGCGCGACGCCAGCCTCTCCTTCAAGCTGCTGCGCTACCTGAATAGCGCCGCCTTCGGTCTGCCGGTCGAGGTGTCCTCCTTCCGCCACGCCATGATGTTGCTTGGCTACCCCCGCCTCAAGCGCTGGCTGGCGCTGCTGCTCACCACCGCAAGCAAAGACAACACCATGCGCCCCGTCATGTGGGCTGCACTGCGCCGTGGCCTGCTCATGGAAGAGTTCAGCAAAAGCCTCGACGACAGTGACGCCAAAGATGAAATGTTCATCTGCGGCCTGTTCTCCTTGCTCGACCACCTTCTCAAAGCCCCCTTCTCGACCTTGCTGCAGGCCATTCCCATGCCCGAGCGCGTGCGCCAAGCCCTGATGGAAGACGCTGGCCCCTATGCCCCTTACCTCACCTTGGTGCAGGCCATGGAATCGGAGTCGGCGCATGACGTGCGCGGTGCCTGCGAAGCCCTCATGATCAGCCCATCGGAGGCCAACCACGCGCTGCTGCAAGCCTTGGCCAAGGGCGCACAGCTCGACTGAAGACACTTCCGCAAACGCCCCATGAACGCCGCCACGCTCGACGCCCCCACCGTCCAAGCGCTTCGGCGCCTCGACGTGGATGGGCGGCTGTTCCCGCGGCTGCAGGCCGCCTTTGCGCGCACCGTGGCCCAGCACGGCCCAGCGCTGCAGCAAGGCCACGACCCCAGCGCGCAAAAGCGAGCCGCGCACACCTTGCGCGCGGCTGCGGCCCAGTTGGGGGCGCAAGAACTGGCCTCGCACTGCGCCCGCATTGAAGCCGAGCCCGGGCCGCTCAGCCCGGCCCAATGCGCAGCGCTGCAGCAACTGCTCGACGACGCCCAGCAAGCGCTGCTGGCCCTGACGCCGCCCTCTCCCTGCTAACCCCGAACCCGTCAGCACACGCCAGCCCATGCCTGAAGTCCTCCCCGCCCAGATCGCCAAGCTGGCCTTGCGCCGTCTCGCCCTGTCCAAGCAGGAACCCACTCCCGAGAACTACTCGCGCGCTTATGCGGCAGAGGCCGGCGGCAACCTGCCCGAGCCCGCACTGCCCGAGCGGGCGCAAGGCGCTGTGAACCGCCTGGTGCAACTCGGCGTGGGCGACGCCGCTGAGCGGCAAGCCCTCGTCGGCCTCCTCGCCAACTCCAAGTGGGACGAAGCCCAGCGCCACGCCGAGCGCCTGCTGGCCAGCGATGGCCCCGCCGCCCAAGGCGAAGCCCTCGCCCACACCATTGACCACCTCGTGCGGGGGCTGGAGCGCGGTGGCCGCCAATGGACCCTTGCCCGCAAGAAAGACGGCCTGGCCCGCGTGCTGGGGGCCAACAAGGGCGACGGCGCCCGCATGGTCAAGCGCCTGCGCCAACTCGTCTCCAGCTGGGACAGCGATTCCGATGCCGGCCTTGAATCCAAAAAAGGCCAAAGCGAAGACGACAACGGTGGCACGCCCAGCCAGTTCTTCAATGATGACGAAGCGCTCAGCACCCCGGAGCCCAAGCGGCAAGAGGAGCAGATCGAGCGCATCTCCCTGGACGACATGCCCAACCGTTGGCCCGACATGGCCAAGGAGCTGCATGAAACCGTGCAAACCGCCCTCACCCCCGCCAGCGGAGACGCCGCCTCCGCCCGCGCTCAAGAGCTGATGGAAGCCTTGGCCGCCGAACACCGCCAAGCCCAAGCCGGCGACACCAGCCCCCAGCGCGCAGAGTCCCTGTCGCGCATCACCGAGCAATCCCGTCGTCTGCTGGTCCACCGCCGCTACCTCATGGAGCAACTCGGCGGCCTGTGCCAGCAGCTCAGCGGCAGCCTGGTGGAGCTCAGCGAGGAAGAAAGCTGGGTCCAAGGTCAAACCGCCGTCATGAACGAAGCGCTCAGCCAAGGCCTCTCCGCCATGGCCGTTCGCGGCGTGGCCGAGCGCCTTGCGCAAACCCGCGAGCAGCAAAGCCAGCTGCGCCAACAACGCCGCGACGCCCGCGAAGCCCTCAAAGGCCTCGTTCAAACGCTGCTGGCTGAACTCACCGCCCTCGGCCACCACACCGACCGTTTCAGCAACAACCTCGGCCGCTACGCCGAAGGCGTGGCCCAAGCCGACTCGCTCGAAAGCCTCACCGGCCTGGTGCGCGAAATGGTCGAAGAAAGCCGCACCGTGCAAGGCCTCGTGCAAGCCACCCAAGGCCGCTTGCAAAGCGAACACGCCCGCACCCAAGAGCTGGCCGAGCGCGTCAACAGCCTAGAGGGCGAACTGCGCCGCATCTCCGAAGAAGCGCACACCGACCAACTCACCAAAATCGCCAACCGCCGGGGCCTGAACGTCAGCTTTGAAAGCGAGCGCGCCAAACAAGCCCGCGAAGGCCACGGCCTCGCCATCGCCCTGCTCGACATCGACAACTTCAAGAAGCTCAACGACAGCCTCGGCCACGCCGCCGGCGACGAAGCTCTGCGCGGCCTCGCCGCCAAAACCCAAGCCATCCTGCGCCCCGGTGACCACGTGGCCCGCTACGGCGGCGAAGAGTTCGTGCTGCTGCTCCCCGACACCTCGCTCGACGAAGCCCGCCAAGTCCTCGGCCGCCTGCAGCGCGCGCTCTCGGCCAGCCTCTTCATGCACGACGGCAAAGACGTCTTCGTCACCTTCAGCGCCGGGGTCACCCTCTACCGACAAAGCGAAGCCCTCGAAGCCTCCCTGGAGCGGGCTGACGAAGCCTTGTACGAGGCCAAGCGCACGGGCAAGAACCGCACCTGCGTGGCCGGTTAGAGCGGGCTGGGCGCTTGAGCCCGCACCGGCCCTGCAAGACTGCCCATTCCAACTTGCAGGAGTACCGAATGGCCGATGGCCATGCCTGTACTCAAGCAGATGGGCTCCCCAGAAGCCTGCATAACCAGCGCAATCCAGGGGGTCTGTGAGGGGCCTGCAGCGTTGAGCAAGGGCAAAGCTTCACACTGAAATGCAGGCCCACGAATTCAACAAACCGGAGGGCGCATCTTGAAGCACCCGTGCCCGGCGCCCTCCTATGGGAAACGCTTCAACTTCAAGAGCTTGGCGTTCCAAGAGTCGATGGCCGCCTTGCCGCTCACACCGGTCACCGTCATGCTGACGATCCAGCCATTTCGCTCATAGCTCATGGCTGGATACGGCGAGATGCCCTGCGGTGCAACGCTGTGAACCGCCTTGTCTGGGTCGTTGGGAACAGTGATCCAAGTGGTGCCCGGACCATTTGCCATCTTGCGCCAAAGCTGCGCAGAAGGCGCTGGATTGGGCCCAGCATCGACCCAGAGCTTCACATCACCCGCCACATAGGTGCACCCCTTCCCTAGAAGGCCGGCCTCGGGCGTGCCCGCACGGAACGACTTGCCAAGAACCGCAGAAAGATGCTCTGGGGTGAACGTGCATTGGCTGCTCGACTGGGCCTGACTGAAGGCCAGCGAACTCGCGGTGAGCAAAAGGGTTGCCAGGGTGTAGGAACGAACCATGCGGGAACCTCACAAGACAAGAAGTGAATGGGAAGAGCAGCGCTGAAGGAGCCAGATCAAAGCCCACATGGCGGATCGGCTTTCGGTGCGTTTTTTACCACCCGGGCTGACGATCACCTGCCCAGCATTCAGGGTGTGTGGCGTGACCCAGCAGGGTTTGATTCATCGCCGCGGCTTCTTCGCAGTCGATTTCCACTCACCGTCACGGTTTACCTTTCGCCGCACCGCACCCGCACAGCGCAAGAGGTTTCCAGCAGGCATGGATTGAGCCCTCACAATACTGTGTTTTTAACCAGTATTGATGCACCACCAACCCATACCCGAAGCCGCACTGCACGTGCAGTCGAACTTCAGCTTCCTGACTGGCGCCAGCCACCCGGAGGAGCTGGTGCGGCGCGCGCGGGAGCTGGGGCTGGTGGCCTTGGCGCTGACTGACGACTGCAGCTTGGCCGGCGTGGTGCGCGCGCATGTGGAGGCCAAGTCCGGCGAGAAAGGGCAAAGCCAGGGGCAGGCGTTGAAGTTGATCATCGGCGCCCGCTTTGACGTGCAGCGCAACACAGGCCGCGCCTTGCCGCTGCGCCGCGCGCCCGATGAAACCGCGCCGGGGCTGGATGCTGGGCTGGACTGGGCCGGCGCGCCGCCGGATGCGGGGCCGCTGTTTCGGCTGATTTTGTTGGCGCCCGAGCGCGAGGCCTATGGCAATTTGAGCCAGTTCATCACCGACCTGCGCTGCGCCGCGCCCAAGGGCACCTACCGGCTGCATTGGCGCGATGTGCAGCCGCAGCACCTGGGCGGGCTGTTGGCCATTGCGCTGCCCAGCCGCCGCGCCAAAGACGCGGAGCTGCTGGGCATGGGCCGCTGGTTGCTCAGGCACTTTGCCGGGCGGGCGTGGCTGGGCGTGGACTTGCAGCAGCAGCTGGACGATGCGCGCTGGAAGGCGCGCTTGCAGTGGCTGGCGGCGCAAACCGCCCTGCCCCTGGTGGCGGCGCATGGGGTGCTGATGCACCGCGCGCAGCGCAAGCCGCTGCAAGACGTGATGACGGCCACGCGGGTGCGCGCGCCGCTGCATGAGGCCGGCCACCGCCTGGAAGTGAATGCCGCAGCGCATTTGCACGGCGTGGGACCACCGTACGAGCCGGCCTGGATTGCCGAGACGGCCCGCATTGCCGAGCGCTGCCGCTTCAGCCTGGACGAGCTGCGCTACGAGTACCCGACCGAGGTGGTGCCAGCGGGCAGCACGCCAATTGAGCACCTGCGCCGGCTGAGCTGGGAGGGTAGCGGCCGGCGCTATGCCGGCGGCGTGCCGGCCAAGGTGCAGTTGCAGATTGAGCACGAGCTGGCGCTGATTGAGGAGCTGCACTACGAGCACTACTTTCTGACCGTGGCCGACATCGTGGCCTTTGCGCGGGAGCGGGGCATCCTCTGCCAGGGCCGGGGCTCGGCGGCCAATTCGGCGGTGTGCTTTGTGCTGGGCATTACCGAGGTCGACCCAGCACGCGCCAGCGTGCTGTTTGAGCGCTTCATCAGCCGCGAGCGCAAGGAGCCGCCCGACATTGATGTGGACTTTGAGCACCAGCGGCGCGAGGAAGTCATTCAGTACCTGTACGCCAAATACGGCCGGCGCCGTGCGGGGCTCACCGGCGTGGTCATCAGCTACCGGCCGCGCTCCGCCCTTCGCGATGTGGGCAAGGCGCTGGGCCTGCCGCAAGAGGCCATCGACGCAATCGCCAAAGACCACCAGTGGTGGGATGGCGCTCAGCTGCGCACGGCAGAAGCGCACGGGCTGAACGCGCGCCAAAGCCAGTTGCTATTCGGCCTGGCGCAGCAGCTCATCAGCATGCCGCGCCACCTGAGCCAGCACGTGGGCGGCTTTGTGCTCACGCGCGGGCTCCTGAGCCGGCTGGTGCCCATTGAGAACGCCAGCATGGCGAAGCGCACCGTCATCCAGTGGGACAAAGACGATCTGGATGCGCTGGGGCTCTTGAAGGTGGACATCCTGGCGCTGGGCATGCTGTCGTGCATTCGCCGTGCGCTGGATTTGCTGAGCATCAAAACGGGCGAGCGCTTCGAGCTGCAAGACATTCCGGCCGAAGACCCCGCCACCTACGACATGCTGTGCCGGGCCGATTCCGTGGGCACCTTCCAAGTGGAAAGCCGCGCGCAAATGAGCATGCTGCCAAGGCTCAAGCCACGCACGTTTTACGACCTCGTCATCCAAGTCGCCATCGTGCGGCCGGGGCCCATTCAGGGCGGCATGGTTCACCCCTTCTTGCGGCGCCGGCAGGCTCTGGAGAAGGTGGAGTACCCGAGTGAAGCCTTGAAAGTGGCTTTGGAGCGAACCCTGGGCGTGCCGATTTTTCAAGAGCAGGTGATGCAGGTGGCCATGATTGCCGCCGGCTTTTCCCCCGGCGAGGCCGACCAACTGCGCCGGGGCATGGCCGCCTGGAAGCGCAAGGGCAACTTGAGCGAGTTCAAGGAGCGCCTCTTCCAAGGCATGGCCGAGCGCGGCTACACCGAGGCCTTTGCCGAGCAGATCTACACGCAAATTCAAGGCTTTGCCGAGTACGGCTTCCCCGAAAGCCATGCCGCCAGTTTTGCGCTGCTCACCTACGCCAGCAGCTGGCTCAAGTGCCACCACCCGGCCGAGTTCCTGACCGCGCTGCTCAACAGCCAGCCGCTGGGCTTCTACAGCCCCAGCCAACTGGTGCAAGACGCCCTGCGCCATGGCGTGCAGGTGCTGGCTCCGTGCGTGAACGCCAGCTTTTGGGAAAGCCACCTGGAGGCAGACGGCACCGTGCGCCTGGGCCTGCACATGGTGAAAGGTTTGAAGGAAACGGCCGCCCGCCAAGTGGTGGCCGCCCGCGAAGGCGCCCACAGCCCACGGGCCGCACTCACGCCCGCCGGCGAGCCCACCAACCCCTGGGCCTTCGGCCCCTACGCCCCGACCGCCCCCGAGCGCCGCCCCTTCAACAGCGCCGAAGACCTGAGCCTGCGCACCCGCCTGAGCCGCGTTGACCTAGAGCACCTGGCCGCCGCCGACGCCCTCATGAGCCTCGCCGGCCAGCGCCGCCAACAGCTCTGGGACGCCGCCGCCCTGGAGCGCCTGCCACCCCTCTTGGAAGAAGCCGCCTTCAACGAAGAACCGCTGGAATTGCCAAGCGCCCCGGAGGCTGAAGAAGTGGTGTGGGACTACGTCGCCCTCGGCCTCACGCTGCGCAGCCACCCGCTTGCCCTGCTGCGCCAACGCCTGCAGGCCGCCGGCTACCGCAACGGCGAGCAACTCGCCCTGCTGCCCAACCGCCGCTTGGCCCGCACCGCCGGATTGGTCACGGTGCGCCAGCAACCGGGCACCGCCAAGGGCGTGACCTTTGTGAGCCTGGAAGACGAGAGCGGCACGCTGCAAGTCATCGTCTGGAAAAAGGTGCGCGAGCGCTACCGCCAGCCGCTGCTGCATGCGCGCTTGCTGGGCGTGTGGGGCGTGTGGCAGCGCGAGGGCTTTGGGGACAGCGCCGTGTGCAACTTGATCGCGCACCGGCTGGAAGATCTCACGCCGTGGCTGGGCGAGCTGACGACGCGCTCACGCGACTTTCATTGAGCGCTCAGACTCGAACAATGCTGTCGCTGTACCCCGCCACCGTTGCATCGTGGGTGAGCAAGCGCATCGGCTCGGTCAAGGCCTGCGCCACCAGCAAGCGATCAAACGGGTCTTGGTGATGGGGCGGCAGCGCCTCCACGGCGACAGCATGCTCAGCTTCCACGGCCAAGACTCGGTAGCCGGCCGCGCGGAAGTGCGCTAAGGCTTGCTCGCCAGAGATCGGCATATCGCCCCGGCCTAGCGCATGCTTGATGGAAACCTCCCAAAGACTCACGGCGCTCACCCAAATGGTGGCGTGGCGGGCTTCAATGAGCTCGCGAGCCGCTGCGGATAGCCGAGCGCTGTCTGCAATGGCCCACAAGGCGACATGGGTGTCGAGCAACAGGTTCACAGCGCAGCGCGACCCAAAAACAAAGCAGCCACTTCTGCGTTGTGGGCATCGATGTCATCGGGCACCTCGAACAAGCCCTTGGCCACCCCAATCCGTGGCCCTGCGGCACGAGTTTCCAGAGGCACAAGACGCGCTGCCGGCCGACCATTTCGCGCGATAACGATCTCGCGCACCTCGCCTTGCTCAATGGCGTCGACCAAGCGCGAAAGGTTGGATTTGGCTTCCAGCATGTTCACTGAATCCATGGCAGCCTCCTCAAAAACAGGTGCTTAGTCTAGTCTGGCTAAGTTCCACTCAGCAACCTTCTTCAACCGACCGAGCGAGCTGCGAAGCGCGAACAACCGGGCCATCGGCTCAGCAGCGCAGCTCCTTGTAGCGCTGCTTGGAGGCCTTCATCTGCTCTTGCATGCTTTGCCGCGCCGGGCCGGTGGCTGAGCGTTCAAAGTCTTGCAGCCTGCGCTGCTCGGCATCCAGGCGCGCGCAAATCCGCTGGGTTTCTTCGCTCAGGCCCTTGCGGCGGGGGTTGCGCTCTGGGCTGGTACCAGGTGCCGAGGCGGGGGCAGAGGCTGCAGTGCCTTGGGGGCGGCTGGAGTTGAGGTTGAGCTTCACGCCGTCTTGGCAAGGTGCGTCGGAGTAACGCACCACACCGCCCTCTTCGCACTTGAACAAGCTGGGCGGCGGGCGCTGGGCCATGCTGCTGAGGCTGAACAGCGCCAGGGCAAGGCCCATGGCCAGCAGGCGCAGGCGGCGGGGGTTGGGGGGCGTGCGCGTCATGGGGTGCTTCCTTCAGCCGAGTGCTTGAGCGAAGTCGTCGATCAAGTCGCTTGCATCTTCAAGCCCAACCGACAAGCGCACAAGCCCTTCTGCAATGCCCATGGCGGCACGGCCGGCGGCGCCCATTTCCCAGAAGATGGTCGGGGCCACGGGGATGATGAGGCTGCGCGTGTCGGCCAAGCCGGTGGCCTTGAGCGGCAGGCGCAGGCGGTTCAAGCGCTCCAGCATGCGGCTTTCGTCCTTCAGCTCGAAGCTGAGCATCCAGGAACCGCTGCCGAACCAGTCCTTCGCCCACGCATGCTGGGGGTGCGAGGGCAGCATGGGGTAGAGCACGCGGGCCACAGCCGGGTGGGCTTCCAAAAACTGCGCCAAGGCCAGGGCCGTGGCGCTGCAGCGGTCCAGGCGCAGCTGCAGGGTCTCGGCCCCCACCAAGATGCGGTGCGCCGCCTCGCTGCTGAGCGTGCCGCCCATGTCGCGAAGGCCCTTCTTTCGGATTTGCGCCAAGCCCCAGGTGCGCGGGTCGCCCTGGCGGTAGTTGGGGAAGATGTTGGGGTAGCTGGACCAGTCGAAACAGCCGGTGTCGGTCACCGCGCCGCCCAGCGCCGCACCGTGGCCGGCAATGGTCTTGGTGAGCGAGTTCATGACCAAACCCGCACCCACGCTGCGGGGCTGGAAGAGCGCCGGCGAGGTCACCGTGTTGTCGACCACGAAAAGAATGCCGCGGGCCTTGCACAGCGCGCCAATGCCGGCGAGGTCGGGAATGCGCGTGGTCGGGTTGGCAAGGGTCTCCACAAATACCAAACGCGTGTCCGGGCGCAGCGCGGCTTCCACGGCGGCCAAGCTGCCGGTGTCCACTCGGCTGACGGCCACGCCAAAGCTTTCCAGCGTGCCAAAGAGGCTGCTGGTGTTGCCAAAAACTTGGTTGCCGGTGACGAGGTGATCCCCGCTCTTGAGCAGGGTGAAGAAGATGCCAGAGAGCGCCGCCATGCCGGTTGAAAAGGCCACCGTGCCTACACCGCCTTCCAGCTCGGTGATGAAGGCCTCCAGCGCCGCCGTGGTGGGCGTGCCTTGGCGGGCGTAGTTGTAGGCGCCTTTGTGGGTGCCCTGAAATACGCCAATCAAGTCTTCAACCCGGGCATGGCTGTACTGCACAGACGGGTGAATGGCGGGGTGCACGCCCCCGTGGTGCGGGTCATGGCCGCTGGCGTGAACGAGGCGGGTAGAGAGGTGGTCAGGCATGGCTTGAAGTGTCGCGGCTTGGGCGGCTGGGCTCAGGTAGTCTGCGCACACTTTGCCGCGAAGTCGAGGACCTTCATGCCCCCAAGCCCACTCCAGCACTGGCACGCGCTGGTGAAAGACCGCAACCCCAGCGCCCTGCCCGCGCTGCTGGCCGATGAAGTCGTTTTTCATTCGCCCGTGGTGCACCGCCCCGTGACCGGCAAGCCCATGGTGCTGGCCTACCTGAGCGCGGCGGTGCTCGTCTTCGGGCATCCGAGCTTTCGGTATGTGCGCGAACTGCATGGCGAGAGCGAGGCCATGCTGGAGTTCGAGCTGGAACTCGATGGCGTCTTCATCAATGGCATTGACCTCATCCACTGGAACAGCGCCGGGCAAATCGACGACTTCAAAGTCATGGTGCGCCCCCTCAAGGCCGTCAATGCCATTCACGAACGCATGGCGGCGGGCTTGAAGTCGGCACCCGGAGCCGCGTCATGAGCGCCAAAGAACGCCGCCAAGCCGTCCTGCTTCAGCACACCGAAGTTTGGGGCGGTGGCCGCTTGGAGCTGATTCCCTTCCTGTACACCGAAGACTACGCCGGCCACTTTCCTGGCGGCTACGAGGTCAAGGGCCAAAAGGGCATCCACGACATGGTGGCCGGTCTTCGGCTGGCCATTCCCAACTGGCGCCAAGAGGTGCTGGACCTGCAGCAGCGCGGCCTGCGCGTGGCCACGCGCTACCGCTCTTGGGGCACCCAAACCGGCCCGTTCTTGGGCATTCCGGGGCATGGCCAACTGATCAACATCCTTGAAGCCTCCTGGTTCCGCATGAAGGGGGACCGCATTGCAGAGCAATGGGCCTTTCCCGACTCGACTTTGATGAACCAGCAGATGACGGCAAAGCCAGCATGAGGACCTTGAAAGATTGCGCAAGGGGAAGGGCCTGATGCACATCCCTAACTACTGGGCAGAAGGACGCGCACAGCGCCGCGACACCCGAAGTAGCACCGGACACGGCTCCCGCCGGCAATTGACCGTACGCCGTTGGGGCTGGTCTGACCAAAGCCAGGAAGCGGCCCAAGCGCACGCCGACCAGCGCGCCGCCGATGCGCTGGAGACCCTGTGGAAGCAGTCGGACCCCGATGGGCGCCGAGAGCCTCGTGTGGCCTACAACGGCGCTGAGGGGGTACCAATTCGGGAGCAGGTGCTCGACCGGGTGGGCGAGCAAGTCATTACGCGCAACGGCTACGGGGCCGAGTGCCTGAACAGTCCCTCCCTGTTTATTGCAGACATCGACGCCCCGGATGGTTCGTTGAGCTTTGTGGCCTATGCCCTTGGAGCGCTCCTTGCGGTGGGAGCCTGGGCCTGGCTGCAGCAATTAGGTTTTGGCGGTTTGGGCGTTTTGCTCGGGATTGCCTTGCTGCTGCTTTGGCTGGCACTGGCAGGGGACTTGTGGCATCGCATGCGCGGCGGCGCCGCTGGCGCGCGCGAGCGCTGCCTGCAGCGCATTCGGCGATTTTCTAAGGAGCGCCCTTCTTGGCGACTTCGTCTGTACGAAACGCCCGCCGGCTTGCGCGTTTTGGCGACGCACGCCCCCTTGGACCCCATCAGCAAGGACGTTGCCACCGCGTTTGAGCACTTGGGCACCGACCCGATTTACGCCCGCATGTGCCTGCGCCAAGCCTGCTTTAGAGCCCGGCTCACCGGCAAACCCTGGCGCATGGGCATGAGCAGCAGCGCACCGGCCCGTGGCGTCGCTTGGCCTTTGAACGATCGGCAAGCGGCGCTCCGCGGCGCCTGGTTGACCCAGTACGAGGCGCTGAGCGCGGGCTTCGCCGCCTGCCGTTTTCTTGAAGAACTGGGCGAAGGCAACAGCGACCCGTCGCTGCAGGACGCGGTGGCGCTCCACGACACCCGAAGCCGCGCATTGAGCCCATTGCCTCTGGCCTGAAAGATTTTTTATTTCTGTCTTGACAGAAATTACAGAAGGCCTAAAGTTGGCGCCATGGAACTCACTGACATCGGCCGCCGCTTCATCGTTCACTGGGGCGAAATGGGCACCAGCTGGGGCGTGAACCGCAGCGTGGCGCAAATTCATGCCCTGCTGTTCTTTCATGGCCAACCCCTCCACGCCGAGGAGATTGCCGACACCCTCGCCATTGCGCGCAGCAACGTCAGCAACAGCCTTAAGGAATTGCTGAACTGGGACTTGATCCGCGTCACCCAGGTGCTGGGCGACCGGCGCGACTACTACGAGACCAGTGGCGACGTGTGGGAGCTGTTCCGCACCATCGTGCGCGAGCGCAAGGAACGCGAATTCGACCCCACCGTGCGCCTGCTGCGCGAATTGGGCGCCGACCCCAAGCTGGCCGCCGAGAGCCCAGCGGCCCAAGACCGCTTGCGCACCACCCTGGAGTTCATGCAAACACTGGGCGCCTGGAGCGACGAGATGCTGCGCCTGTCGCCCAGCACGCTGGAAAAGATCCTCAAGCTGGGCGCCCAAGTGCAGCGCTTTGTGCGCCCTGCCGATGTCAACCCGAACGACCCCGTGCTGCCCTTGCCCCCGCCCATGCCGCCTTTTTGAGAATTCACCCACCGGGGCGCTCAGCGCCCTTCTTTTGAGCAATCAATTTCTGTTTCTACTGAAATAACTGCCATGAACAACATTGAGTTCACCACCTACTACGACGGCAGCTGCCAACTGTGCCGGGCCGAAATGAGCAACCTGATGCTGCGCAACACCGAGGGCCGCGTGGCCTTTGTGGATGCAGCCGCACCCGGCTTTGATGCCGCTGCGCT
>JBKCVH010000250.1:0-4465 GCA_046317675.1 Burkholderiales bacterium | reverse complement strand
GCTTCCCTTGAACGCCCTGCAGGCCCTGTGCCTGCAGGGCGTTTTTCATGGCGTGGGCAGTGCCAATTGGGGCAAAAACTTCGCGCGCTTCACGCTGAAGAAGGCCTTCACATTGCGCACGTTGGCTTGAGAGGTGAAGAGTCGCTGGGCCAGCTCCGCGTAGGCCGCCATGTCGCGGGCTTGCAGCACCAGCATGAAGTCAGGCCCTGGGCTCACGCGGTAGCACTGCTGCACCTCCGCAAAGGGCAGGGCGTAGGCTTCAAAGGCATCCAGCCACTCGCTGCCTTGGCGGTCCAGGGTGACTTCCACCAAGGCGGTCAGGCCGGCGCCCAGGGCGTCGGGGTTCAACAGGGCCACTTGGCGCTCGATCACGCCGGCCTCCACCAAGGCTTTGACGCGTCGCAGTGCGGTGGCGGGCGACACGCTGGCGCGCTCGGCCAGAAGCTGGTTGGTCACCGCGCAGTCTTGCTGCAGTTGGGCCAGGAGGCGCAGATCAATGGCATCCAGAATGGGTGAAGACTGCATAAAAACTCCAAAAAAATTGCCAATACGAAATTTATCGTCTTGATCGCCATAGTGTGATTGAAAAATTCAAATCGATGTGAATTTTGCAAGCTCATTCCTTGGCAACTTGCCTAGCATGCGCGCCAACCCCAACCCAGGCTGCAGCAGCGGCCGCAGGAGACGCGATTCATGTGTGGCATCGTCGGCGCCGTCAGCGCACGCAACATCACCCCCATCCTCATCGAGGGCCTGAAGCGCCTGGAATACCGTGGCTACGACAGCTGCGGCGTCGCGGTTCACCAAAACGGCGCCTTGCGCCGCGCGCGCTCCACCAGCCGGGTGGCTGAGTTGCAAACCCAGGCAGTGGAAGACGGCATTGCGAGCGGCGTGGGCATTGCGCACACGCGCTGGGCCACGCACGGCGTGCCGGCGGTTCGCAACGCGCACCCGCACTTCAGCCACGGCCCGAACGCGGCCGAAGGCTCGGCGGGCCGCGTGGCTTTGGTGCACAACGGCATCATCGAAAACCACGACGAGTTGCGTGCCGAACTGCAAGCGCGCGGCTACACCTTCCACAGCCAGACCGACACCGAGGTCATCTGCCATCTGGTGGACCACCTCTACACCGGCGACCTGCTGGACGCCGTGCAGCAAGCCGTGGGCCGCCTCAAAGGCGCCTACGCCATTGCTGTGTTCCACCGCGACGAACCCCAGCGCGTGGTGGGTGCCCGCGAAGGCTCGCCCTTGGTTCTCGGCCTCGGCCAAGACCCCGCTCTGCAGGAGGCGTTCCTCGCCTCTGACGCCATGGCCTTGGCCGGCGTCACCGATCAAATCATTTACCTGGAAGAAGGCGACGTCGTCGACCTGCAACTGGGCAAGCACTGGATCAGCAGCAAGTCGGCCGCAGGCCGCTTCGAGACCGTGCAGCGCCCCGTCAAGACGGTGCAAGCGCACAGCGGCGCCGCCGAGCTCGGCCCCTTCCGCCACTACATGCAGAAGGAAATCTTCGAGCAACCCAAAGCCATTGCCGACACCCTCGACGCCGTCGAGCACATCGGCCCCGAACTGCTGGGCGATGGCGCTGCCGCGCGCCTCAAAGACATCGACCGCATCCTCATCCTCGCCTGCGGCACCAGCTACTACAGCGGCTCCACCGCCAAGTACTGGCTGGAGAGCATCGCCAAGATTCCGACCAGCGTTGAAATCGCCAGCGAGTACCGCTACCGCGACTCGGGGCCCGATCCGCGCACCCTCGTCGTCACCATCAGTCAAAGCGGCGAAACCGCCGACACCCTGGCCGCCCTCAAGCACGCCCGCTCCCTTGGCATGCTGCACACACTGACCATCTGCAACGTCGCCACCAGCGCCATGGTGCGCGAGTGCGAAATGGCCTACATCACCCGCGCCGGCATTGAGATCGGGGTGGCCTCCACCAAGGCCTTCACCACGCAGTTGGTCGGCCTCTTCTTGCTCACCCTGGTGCTGGCCAAGCAGCGCGGTTTCCTGAGCAGCGAGCAAGAAGCCATGCACCTCAAAGACCTGCGCCACCTGCCCGTCGCCGTGCAAGCGGTGCTGGCGCTGGAGCCGCAAGTGGTGGCCTGGAGCGAAGCCTTCGCTCGCAAGGAAAACGCCCTGTTCCTAGGCCGTGGCCTGCACTACCCCATCGCCCTGGAAGGCGCGCTCAAACTCAAGGAAATCAGCTACATCCACGCTGAGGCCTACCCGGCAGGCGAACTCAAGCACGGCCCGCTGGCCTTGGTCACCGCCGAGATGCCAGTGGTCACCGTCGCTCCGAACGACGCGCTGCTTGAAAAGCTCAAAAGCAACCTGCACGAAGTGCGTGCCCGCGGCGGCGAGCTCTTTGTGTTCGCTGACTCCGATTCGCACATCGAAAGCGGCGAAGGCTTGCACGTCATTCGCATGCCCGAGCACTACGGCGCGCTCAGCCCCATCCTGCACGTGGTGCCGCTGCAGCTGCTGGCGTACCACACCGCCTGCGCGCGGGGCACGGATGTGGACAAGCCCCGCAACTTGGCGAAGTCGGTCACTGTCGAATGAGGGTGAGCGGCTACGCCATGTTGGGCCGCGAAGCGGTCTGAGCGGCGAAGCCGATCAACGGGGTTTGGACGTTTGCCCGGCTGCGCAGCGGCTGGGCAAACGGCACAAGCCAGGCACGTTCGCGAAGTCGGTCACTGTCGAGTGACGGTGAACGGCTCGGTCAGGGCTTGAGTCTTTCAAGGATCACGGCGCGGCCAGTTCGCCGAGAGGTGCCGCTGGGCGTACGCCCCGCTTGACCGAACAGCCTTAGCCGTTCCGGCGCACCACGTCTGCACCGCCCCGGCCTTCGTCGTCTTCATCGGGCACTGCCTTCGACTTCGCGGGCTTCGCCGGTTTGGCGGCGGGAGCCTTCGGGGCGGCAGGCTTGCTGGCGGGCTTCTTGGCGGCGGGTTTGGAGGTGCTCATGGGGTGTCAAGTCTGAAGGGTGGGGACGCGAAAGCGTAAGCAGAGGTAGCAGGGCTGGCAATCAAGGTTCACCCGCGCTTGCTGGTGCGCTGGTAGATGTCGAGGGGCAGCAAGTCGCCATAGGTGCGGCACACGGGGGTTTGGGGTTTCTTCCTCGCCTGCGTGGTGAAGAAGGGCACCAGCGTTTCCACGCCATGCATCAGGCCCAGCATGCTCAAGCGGCGCGTTTTGCTCCTTTGTGCGAGTGGGCGCAGGAACTGTGTCCTCTCCAGCGTGCCCAGCAGGGCCGAGGTGAACACCCCGAGCCCCGTCACGGAGTTCTCGCGGGCAACCTCTTCGGTGTCGGCGGCGCTGAGCACGTAGAGGCCCTTTTCATTCAGCGCATGAATGCGCTGGCCGAGTTCCTCGGGGCTCAAACTGCTCACCACATCGTCGCCGGCCGAGGCGGCGTGGCAGGTGTCCATCACCAGCACCACTTCGGCGGCCACCGAGGTCAGCAGGCGGCCCACCTCCAACATGGAGAGGCCCGACTGGTCCATGGTCTCTGGCACCAAGTCGTAGCTGAAGAAGTAGAGGTCTTGCTCGCCCTTGAAGCGCGTGCCGTGGCCCGAGAGGTAGACCATGAGCACGTCACGCGGAGCCGGTTCGCTGCCCAGCACTTGGCTGCGCGCGCGGATCTGCCCGCACAGCTCGGTCAGCGCAGCCAAGATGTTTGCCTTGGTGGCCTCTTCGTCGATCAGCAGCTTGGCATGCACCTCGGCAAAAACGGGGTTGCGATAGGGGCCGCTGGAGGGGGCTTTGTTGCCCCGCTTGGACTTGGCAAAGGCGTTGTAAACGGCAATCGCATCTTGGTGCGGGTACTTAAGGGCCTTGAAGCGACCGCTCAAGGGTGTGCCGGCCACGGCAAAGTTGGAAACTCCGACGCTGAGCAGGTAGAGGTTGCCAGCGGGCTCGAGGCTCGTGGCGTCTTGCGCCGGCAGGGCCAGGTCAGATTCATCCACGCGGCACACCAGCGGCACCGCCTTGGCGCTGGCGCTTTCGGCGCAAATGCTGAAAGTGTTGCGGCCTTGGCGCAGGGGCAAGGTCACGGCGTAGTGGGTCAGGGCTTTGGGTTTGCCGCTTATTGCTAGGCTCTCCCACAGAAAGCCCTCGTTGCCGACGATCCAAACCCGCCGCACCGGGTTGCCGGCCACCAGTTGCTGGGCGCTGAAGCTGAGCGTGACCCTGCCGGGCTCAACAGCAATGCCCTTCTTGCGCATTTCCACAATCGGCGGCAGGGCCTCGACCACATTCGGCCTCGGGATATCAACCCCCGCCGCACGGGCCCGGGCCTAGCTGCCTTGATGAACAATGGCGCGAATCAAGTCCGGCCGGTAGAAGGCTTTGAAGCGGTCGGCCGGGAAGAAAAGCGCCTCTTTGTCCGGGCCTCGGTTGACGTGGTAACCGGCCCGCTTGGCCCCGCCGGGGCTGGCGTCGTAGTAGCCGCTGGGGCTCCAGA
>JBKCVH010000249.1:0-28812 GCA_046317675.1 Burkholderiales bacterium | reverse complement strand
CTTTCACGCCCGAAGGCGAGGCTTTGTTCACCGAGCAAGGCGAGCCGACCGAGCTGCTGCAAAACCTGGTCAAGTTCCTGGAGAGCTTTGAGCAGGAAGTTGAGCGCACCCGCCAAGCCTGCGAAGTGCTCGATGCCCTCGGCGTGCTGGAGCCCATGCGCTTCGAAGCCCAAATGAACGACGGCCAAAAGGTTGAAGTGGAAGGTTTCTTGGCGGTCAATGCCGAGAAGCTTCAAGCGCTGCCCGATGACAAGGTCGTGGAATTGCACCGCAATGGCTTGT
The DNA here is from genome assembly GCA_046317675.1 of Burkholderiales bacterium. Lineage (GTDB taxonomy): Bacteria > Pseudomonadota > Gammaproteobacteria > Burkholderiales > Burkholderiaceae_C > Inhella. The sequence goes on along the minus strand of JBKCVH010000249.1, from coordinate 28,530 downwards.
TGCAGTTGCTCGAAATGCACCGCCTCTCCCTGTCCAACATGGGCCGCTTGGCCGCAAAGAGAAACAAAAGCTAAGCGTTAGCCAAAGTTTCCGTGCAATTTGCACGCGTAACTTTTCCACATTGAAAGGCCGTGTGAGTCCCAGTCGACTTTCACGGCTTTTTCTTGTTTCAGTCGCTAGACTCGCACCCCACCCCTTGAATGGGGGGGGCAGGAGTCTTGATGAGCAGTGTGTTTGTCGACAGCCGTTGGGTCGGAGCCAGTAAGAAAGCGGCAGCTTGGCTGATGTCGAGTTGGGTGTCCTCGGCCACGCCAGATGGCCCAGAGCGCCGTTTGGACTTGCAGCGGCCCGCCATTGAGCGCATTCGCAACTTGATCGGATGGCGCCGCACGCAGTCTTTGGTGGGGCGCCGCTATGGGCAGCGTGGGCTCCGAGTGGCCGGAGTGGAGAACCCGGAGCCTGGCTTGGCCACCTTGCAGGCCCACGATGGACGACGCTTGGTCGGCACCTTGTCGATTCGCATGGATGGCCCCGACGGCCTTGCCGCCGATGCGACCTTCCCGGAAGAGTTGCTCCGCCTGCGCGCCAAAGGCCGTGTCCTTTGTGAATGCACCCGCTTGGCCGTGGAAGGTGAGTTGCCCTCCAAGCCTGTGCTGGCAGGGCTCTTTCACTTGGCTTACTTGTACGCGCAGCGCATCAAGGGCGCCGACCTGTTGGTGATGGAAGTGCATCCTCGCCACGCCCCGTTCTACCGCCGCATGCTCGGGGCCAAGAAGCTGGAGATCGGTCAGAACCAAAGCGTGGAAGCGCCTGCCGTGTTGCTCTGTTTGGATCTTGCGCACGTGCAGGAGCAAATTCGCCGCTTTGGCGGGCGCCCAGAGCTCGGGGAAGAAGTGCGCAGCCTCTACCCCTTTGGCTACGCCCCCAGTGAAGAGCCGATGTTGGTGGAGCGCTTACGCACCGAGCTCTGAAGTCCAGCCGAGCTGGCGGCGCACGCGCGTCGCTGCTTCCACCAGCAAAGCCCGCAGTGCCGCCCGGTCTGCGGGCTTTTCCCATTGGGCGCGCGGCGCCACGGCCAGCAGGGCCCATTGCGCTGTGCCTTGTGCATCAATGCCGGGTACCGCCAACGCGGCAAAGCCCGGCAGCAGGCCTTCATCACTGAAGGCATGACCGCTCGCGCTGACGAGTGCGAGCTGCGCGTGCCATTCCTTGATGCGGCTACCGCCTTGGGCGCGCCATAGCGCATCGACCTCCAGCCTTGGCCGGTGGGCGGCCAAGACTTGCCCCGTCGCGGTCTGGGCCAAATTCAGCACCGTGCCGTGGCGCAAGCTCACGTGCAAGGGGGAGGGTGCTTCCACCACCTGCACCACCGTGGGCCCCTGGTTGCCCCAAACGGCCAGCGCAACCGTGCAGGCAGTGCTTTGGGCCAAGCCCTCAAGCGCCTGACTGGCCAGGCGCACGGGGTCGTGCTGTTGAAGGCTGATCAAGCCCAGCTCCATGGCCATCGGCCCCAGGCCGTAACGCCCGCCGTCGCCCTCCTGCGCCACAAGGCCCAGGCGTTGAAAGCTCACCAAGTAGGGGTGCGCCTTGGCGGGTGTCATGTCGGCGGCTTGGGCCAATTCTTTGAGTGGCATGGGTTTGCCGGCACGCGCCAGAGCCTGGAGCAATTGCCCGCCGACTTCAATGCTTTGTACGCCGCGTGCTGCCATTCTGAATTCCGATTAGACAAACGAATTTGCAATGGCAGAATTATGGCCTTGGCTTTTACGAGTGTGCGATGACGACTTTCACCTACCTGAATGGCCTGGGCAATCTTTTGAGCAGTGAGGCCTTGCCCGACACGCTGCCGATCGGCCGGAACAGCCCGCAGCAATGCCCGCGCGGTCTGTATGCGGAGCAGTTCTCCGGCTCCGCCTTCACCGCCCCGCGAGCCCAAAACCAGCGCAGTTGGCTCTACCGCCGGTTGCCCTCGGTGGTGTGTGGCGCCTTTGCGCCCTACGAGCAGGCGCGTTGGTGCGCCGGCGAGCCGCCCAAGGCGGCCCCAGCGCCGCTGCGCTGGGCGCCCTTGCCGATTCAAGAGGGCGCGCATGACTTCATTGACGGCCTCGTGAACTACGCCCAGTGCGGCGACCCCGACGCCTTCAGTGGGATGACGGCCTCGCTCTACACCGCCAACCGCTCCATGGCCCGCCGCGCGCTGCGCAATGCCGATGCCGAGATGCTGCTGCTGCCCCAGCAGGGCAGCCTGCGCATTCAAACCGAATTGGGCTGGCTGGCGGTGGAGCCGGGCGAGCTGGCCTTGATTCCGCGCGGCCTCGCCTTCCGGGTGGAGCTGGATGGCCCCTCGCGCGGCTATGTGTGCGAGAACCAAGGTGCCGCCTTCCGACTGCCCGAGCTGGGGCCCATTGGCGCCAACGGTTTGGCCAGCGCCCGCGACTTCGAGGCCCCCGTGGCGGCCTTCGATGCCGAGGAGGGCGCTTTCGAGATCATCCAAAAACAAGCCGGCCAGTTGTGGCGCTCGGAGCAGCCGCACAGCCCCTTCAACGTGGTGGCTTGGCACGGCACGCTGTACCCGGTGAAGTACGACACGCGCCGCTTCAACACCATCGGGACGGTGAGCTTTGACCACCCCGACCCGAGCATCTTTACCGTGCTGACTTCGCCCAGCGACACTCCAGGGTGGGCGAATGTCGACTTTGTGATTTTTCCGCCGCGCTGGATGGTGGCTGAAGACACCTTCCGCCCGCCTTGGTACCACCGCAACGTGATGAGCGAGTTCATGGGCTTGGTTTACGGCCAGTACGACGCCAAGCCCGAGGGCTTCAAGCCCGGCGGCGCCAGCCTGCACAACGCCTTTGTGCCGCATGGCCCCGACGGGGATGCCTTTGAGGCCGCCTCCAATGCCAACTTGGCGCCTCACAAGCTGGACCACACGCTGGCCTTTATGTTCGAGACTCGCTTGCGCCTGCAGCCCAGCCGCTTTGCTTTGGAAGGCGGTCTGCGTGAGGCGAGCTACGCCGATTGCTGGACCGCACTCCAAGATCACTTTGAAGGTTGAACATGCCCCAAGCCATTGACTTCACCCACGACCCGGTCGCGCAGAGCTGGGTCGATTCGGCCAACCTTCCGGACACCGACTTCCCTTTGCAAAACCTGCCCTGGGCGCGCTTTCGCCGCCCCGGCGAAGACTGGCGCATTGGCGTTGGCATTGGCGATGCCGTGCTCGACCTCGCAGCCGCTTTGCGCCTTGGCCGCTGGAGCAGCGCAGAGCAGGTCTTGCTGGAGCCCTTGGCGCGCGGCGACTTGAAGGCCCTGATGGCCCGGCCGCAACCGGAGCGCCGGCTGCTTCGGCACGCGCTTTTTGCGGCACTGCAGGCCGGGAGCCGTCAGCAGTCGGCCCTAGAGGGCGCATTGCGCTTGCAGTCGCAAGTGGAGTTCGCCCTGCCTTGCGAGGTGGGCGACTACACCGACTTCTATGCAGGCATCCACCACGCCGTCTCGGTGGGCAAGCTCTTCCGCCCCGACAACCCTTTGCTGCCCAATTACAAGTGGGTGCCCATCGGGTACCACGGCAGGGCCAGCAGTTTGGTGGTGAGCGGCACGCCGATTCGCCGGCCCTGGGGCCAGCGCAAGGGGCCGGACGACGCCGTGCCCGTCTTCGCGCCAAGCCAGCGCATTGACATGGAGTTGGAGCTGGGCATTTGGGTGGCGCAGGGCAATGCGCTGGGCGAGCCCATTCCCATCCACTCGGCCGAGCCGCAAATCTTCGGGCTCTCCTTGCTCAACGACTGGTCAGCCCGAGACATCCAGCCCTGGGAGTACCAGCCGCTCGGGCCTTTCTTGGCCAAGAACTTCGCCACCACGGTTTCACCGTGGATCGTGAGTTGGGAGGCGCTCGCGCCGTTCCGCACGTCTTTGCAGCGCCCGGCTGAAGACCCGCCCTCGCTGCCCTACTTGGACCATCCGGCCAACCGCAGCACCGGAGCGCTGGACATCCAGCTGGCGGTGATGCTGCAGGCGCAGGGCGCGTCCAAGGCGCAGCGCATCAGCTCCAGCAACAGCAAGTACCTGTACTGGACGCCGGCCCAACTGCTCACCCACCACGCCAGCAATGGCTGCAACCTGCGTCCGGGCGATTTGCTCGGCACCGGCACCATCTCGGGCCCCTTGCCCGAGCAGGCCGGCTCCCTGTTGGAGTTGACCCAAGGCGGCAAGCAGCTGCTCACGCTGGAAGGTGGCTACAGCCGCAAGTTCCTTGAAGACGGCGACCAACTCGCGCTGCAGGCCAGTGCCGAGCGGGCGGGCGCGAGGCGCATTGGCTTTGGCGACTGCTCAGCGCGCCTGCTTCCAGCGCTGCCAGCCCAAGGCGAGTAAGACCGCAAAGAGCTGGGCCAGGCCGATGCCGATGGCATCGGCCAGCACATCAACCGCCTCGGCCGAGCGGTTGGGCGTGAAGCTTTGCGCCACCTCGATCAGCGCCCCATAGGCCAGCAAAGCCAACCACAGCCCAGGCCAGCGCAGCTTGGGCCAGCCCCAATGCGCCAGCAGGGTCAGGACAGCGAATGCGGCCAAGTGGTTGGCCTTGTCCCAACCCAAGCTGGCGGTCGTGGGCGGCTTGGGCATCAAGGCCAAGCTGGTGATGGCCAAGAGGGCGAGAAGGAACAGGCCGCGCCAAATCGAGGGTCTAAGGGGAAACATCATGTTGGTGTGCAGCCACAAGCGCTGGGGCAAGCCGCCACGAAGAGGGGCCGCAGTGGCATGCTTGCTTGCCGACCTGCCGCAGCTTGGGCTCGGCATTGGACCAGACCCCTTCGAGGAGACTTCCCATGAACTTCCGCTTGGCGCTTGGCGCCATTGCTTTGGCCGTGCTGGCCGCCTGTGGTGGTGGCAACCCTGCCAGCCCCGCCGCTCCCACGACGAGCGACACCACCCGCGTCATCGCCTTTGGCGACAGCCTTACCGATGGCGGCGCTTACTCGCGCGGTAACTCGCTGATTCTTCAGCTGAACGTGGGCGTGCCCAAGCCGGCGGCTGACCTCGTGGGCAAGTTCACCAACAGCCCAGGCGACATCTGGGTGGAGGTACTGGCCAAGCGGCTCAACCTCACCATCGCGCCGGAGCGCTTTGAGGTCGGCGCGGCCAGCCCGGTGGCCGGCACCAATGGCACCAACTCGGCGGCCAATGCCAACAACTATGCGCAAGGTGGCTCGCGCGTTACCGATCTGGTGCGCCGCAATGGCGTGCTCGTGCGTGAACCCGGCGTGGGCTGCTCGCCCAACGCGGCGGGTGCCTGCACCGCACAAGCGGCCGTGCCGGTCAAGACGCAGATCGATCGGGCCTTGGCCAAGGGCAACTTCAGTGCCACCGACTTGGTGCTGGTTTGGGCCGGCGCGAACGATGTGTTCTTCTACGCCACCGTCGCGGGCGAGGAGATCACCGCAACCGCCACGGCGCTGCGCCGCCCTCTGACCGACCCGGAAACGCAGGCGATTGTTGGCAAGTACGTGATTGCCATGGAAGAGGCCGCGCTGGAGACGCTAGTGCAAGTCAAGCGACTTCAAGCCGCCGGCGCCCAGAAGGTGGTGCTCATGACCATTCCGAATGCGGCCCAAACCCCGTTCGGCGTGTCGGGCGGACCGTCGTCGCAGGGCTTGTTCACGGCGCTTTCGGGGGCCTACAACAACCAGCTCAAGAAGGAAATTCAGCTTCAGGATCCCGGCGTCCTCTTGTTTGATGCTGGCGCGCTGTCGAGTGCTTGGTACACGAACCCCAGCTCGGTGGGCTTTGTCAACGTGCAGGCTCCGGTTTGCAACGTGCCTGCCGCTCTGGGCTCCAGCAGTTCGTTCTGCTTCATCGTGGGACCAACGCCAAGCCCCAGCAACCCCTTCCTGCGCCCCTTGCCAGCGGGCGTCACGCAGGCCAATTCCATGTTTGCCGATGGCGTGCACCCCTCGGTAGCGTCCCACGCGCTGTTCGGCGCCGCTGTGTATGACGCACTCAAGGCCAGGGCCTGGGTCAAGTAAGCACCGAAAGGAATACACCATGAAAAACAAGCAACTTTCGGTTCTGGCCACTGCGGCGCTGCTGCTCTGCGGCGCGGTTCAGGCGCAAACGGCGCCCGCTGCGCCGGCCACATCCAGCCTCAACCTGTTCGGCATCATTGACGTCGGCGTTGTGGCCATGGACGGCTATGGCGACAAAACCCGTCGCTTCGTCACCAGCGGCAGCCAGCGCGGTTCGCGCTTGGGCTTTCAGGGCACCGAGGAAATCTCGCCCGGCTGGAAGGCGATGTTCACCATCGAGCACCAGTTGTACGCCGACACCGGCTCGCAGAACCAGGCTTCGCCGGTTTCCGGCAACAACATTCCGCAGCGCGCCTTGGTGGGCATTCCCAATACGGTGCGCAGCCAGTTGGAGCCCCAACTCGGCGCTTCGCTGGCGGCCTCACTGAACAATAGGTTCTGGCACCGGCAGGCTTGGGTGGGGGTTGTCACGCCGGGCGGGGCTGTGTTGGCCGGCCGCCAATACAGCCCGGTTTACGCCGCGTTTGGCCGCTTTGACCCGCACGAGGCTGGCAACGTGGGCAACGCGTTTGCCACGCTCACCGTGCCGACCGGCCTTGAGGTCCGCATCGACAACTCCGTGCAGTACGTGGCCGAAGTGGGCAAGTTGCGCGTCAATGCCATGGTGGGGGCGGGCGAAGGCGGTGTCGACTCGGGCAATGGCAAGTTTTGGGGCCTGAGCGTGGGCTATCAAATCGGCGACTTGGACTTTGCAGTCGCTCACCAGCGCCGCAAAACATCCGAAGGCCTGGATTCGCTCGAGAACACCATGCTGGGCGCCGCTTACACCTGGGGCCCGGTGAAGGTGACGGGCCTTTGGATCAGCGCCAAAGACAAGCACCCTGTGCTTGGCGCCACCCTGCGCGCCACGCTCAACGCCAGCACCGCCATCCCGGCGTCGCTCAAGCCTTCGTTCTTGGCCTATGGCACCCAGATCGCCAGCAACTTGGGCTTTGACGGCCACCTGGCCTATGCCGGCGTTCACTACATGATCAACGACCGCAACAAGCTGGTGGTTAGCTACGGCAGCTACAGCGACAAGGTCGATGCCCGTGAGGCCGCTATTGGCGGGATTGCCTTGCAGCACATCCTCTCCAAGCGCACCTCCATCTGGTTGTCGGGCGGCAAGGTGGACAACAAAACGGGGCAGCAAATCCTCCCGTATGCCCAGGGCTACTTGTACGGCTTCACCGACAAGCCGGGGCGCGACTCCAGCGCTTACTCGATGAACATCGTGCACCGCTTCTGAGTCGCTTCGGCTCCGCGTCAAGGCCCGGCACTGCCGGGCCTTTTTCTTGGGCTCTTCTGAACTGGAAGCGCCCTTCCTGGGTCTGAGCTTCTCCCGCAGCGTTCCAGCGTTCGTGTCAGTCAATAGTGCCCCTGGCAGCGGCGGTGGCTACAGCGGTGCTGGGTGGTGGCTGGGGTCGCTTTGGAGATACTCGCCGGCGGCGATATGAAGGCTTGGCCTTCGGCCCACAGCCTGAATGAGGCTCACCCCTGGGCCTGAGCGCGTTACACCCCGAATGGGAGGAGCTTGGATGATGGTTTCAGCGTTAAGACTTGGCTGCGCGAAAGCCACCCTCATCGCGTGCTTGCTGGCTGCACCCTTCGCGTCGAGCGTGATGGCGCAATCCAACTGCAAACGCCTTCCGCCCGAGGACGTTCGGCTTTTGGTGGTGGCCCGTGACACCCCGCAAGTGGCAGCAGCCTTGCGGTGCCGTCGGGAACTGCTCGCTGACGAGCGCGTTCGTTTTGTCTTGAGCGCCGCTTTCCGGCGCGATGCCTTCGAGACGAATCGGGACTTTCTCAATGGATTGAGAAAGGCTGGATTTCGATTCCTCGTTGATTTGCGTCCCCTCTTGCCGGACAACCCTGCGGCGAACAGCGACACCCCATTGGGTGTGGCGCTCCGCGAGGGCAACTTGGAGGCGACTCAATGGTTGCTCACCGAAGTCAGAGGCGGTGAGCTGGCTTCGTACCGCCACCTGGCAATGCCTGCGCTGCAGCCCTTGCTCGGCCAAGGCAGCTTCAACCCAGAGCAGCAGAAGCGGCAGGCGGCGCTTTTGGCGGCTTTGGCAAAGGGGCTACCGGCCGACGCAGACGACTTCCGGGCTTACCAGCAGGCCAGTTTCACGTGGTGGCGCACCCAAGACCTGATCGATTACCGCGACGGTTCTGCTTCCGCCAGGAACCAGCTTGCACCCTTGCCGCCGGCTGCGGCGCCGGTGTGGCGCGAGTTGGCCAATGCCCTCGGGCCGCGCGAGGCTGCCGCCCGCGCGGCACAAGATCTTCGGGTTGCCGAGATGTATGCCGGCACGGCGTTGGCGGACATTGAGTACAAACTCGACGACCTGAAGAGCGGGCTCGCTGGCGCCACAAACCAACCCGGTGCCATGGTGGTGGACGGCAACGGCATGCTGGCAACTTCCCCCGGTGGTCGTGTGTCGCGGGAAAGTGTGGTGGAGCTGGTGAGCAAGCTCGAAGCACGCGCATTGCGACTTCGTAAGCTGGTCGAGACTCAAGTCACTGGCGAGTTGCCGCAATGGGCACGGCCGGCTATCGCTCAGGGCCAGTTTGGTGAGCTTTTTGGCTTGCGGCTCGGCGACAGCTTTGCCACTTTGGTCGAGGGCCGTCGGCCGCCAGAGCCGTGTCAGGCTACGGCCTCTGCCGTCCTTTGCATGCGGCAGGCATCGCCCATGCCTTGGCAGTTGGAGGAGGCCTTGGGTTCTCGCATCAATCTGGGAGGCCGCTTTCCGACCAAGTCTGCAGGCGCCGTGGTTCCAGACCCCTTGCCGGAAGGGCCGCCTGAATCCATGCGCGGCTGGGCGCGACTTGAGTTGCCGGAGAGCCAGCGTCGGCATGGCTTGCCCACGTTTGTCGATGTACAGGTCAGGGGCGGCCGATTGGTTGCGATGTACCTGCAAGGCAACGAGCGCTTTTTGGCGAAGGAGTTTCGGCGCCTGTGGGGTAACGAAAGCTCTGCAGTCACCGAATGGGTGCGTCTTAGCGATGGAAGCTCGCGGCTGGTGAACGCCGGTACGGTTTTCGTGCCGGGTGTTGGCAGCGGCAATGTTTACCAGCGGGAGGAGATTGCCGCCGATGACCGCCCATTGGCGCGCTACCGCTGGACTTCCCAAGCTGGAAGCGCAGAGATGGCCTGTGCGATGGCTTGCAATGTGGCGATCCGCGCTGCTGCTGACCCCTCGGCGGCGAAGGAGCCAAGGCCCACCCAGGCGGACTTCTTCCGCGTTCCGTCGGAGGCTGAGCGACTGGTTGAGCGCGCTTGCACGAGCGCTTCCGATGCCGCGCTTGCAACGGCAGATGCTATGGCCTTGCGCTTTGATCGGGTCTTGAAGAACTGGTCCTTGAAGCACCTCAAGTTCACGGGCGCTGCGCCAGGCTGCTGGGATCGAGAGGCGGCACTGCGCGTCTGGCAACGAACGATGGACATTCCCGTGACGGGGAAGATGTCGGAAGCCGTTTTGCAGTCATGGCGTGCCGAAATCGACCGTGTGATGCCGCAATGGTCCTTCGAGCAAAGCGAGTGGCTCAGGCGCAATGCGCCTAGCCCGGCCCGCTGATGGCAACGCGTCAATTGCTCAGCTGAGCCGGCTCAGCAGCGCCAAGCCCAGGCCCAGCAGCAACACCCCCATCAACGCCTAAATGACCTGCCAAACCTTGGGCTGAGCCAGCCATGGCGCTAGCCGGTGGCTGCCCAGGCCCAGGAGGCTGAACCACAGGAAGCTGGCGCTGCTGGCACCCAGCACAAAGGCAAGCTGCAAGTTGGTACTCGGCTGCTGTGAGCCCACGCTGCCCACGAGCAAAACGGTGTCCAGGTAGACATGCGGGTTCAGCAAGGTGAAGGCTGCTGCCTGTGCGAGCACGGCGGCGCGGCGAGCTGGCCCCGTTTGCGCTGCCAGCAGGGGTGCGCCAGGCCGGCGCGCGCGCCACAAGGAGAGCAGTCCGTAGACCAGCAAGAAGGCGCCGCCCAAGGCCGTCAGCAAAGGGGCGAGCGCCGGCAGGCCGCGCTGCAACTGGGCGGCCCCGAACACACCGACGGCTACGAGCAAGGCATCGGCCAGCGCGCAAAACAGCACCACGGCGCCCACATGCTCGCGCCGCAGGCCCTGGCGCAGCACAAAGGCGTTCTGTGCCCCGATCGCGATGATCAAAGCGCCCCCCAGCATGAAGCCCTGCAAAGCGGCGCGCAAGCTCGTTTCAATGTCCATGGCGTGCATGGTCGCGCTTGGACATGATTCAATCCAGTGAATCTTTCTTCATTGAATGAAGTGAAACTGAATCTTGACTACGCCCAGCTTGCCGCACTGGCCAGCGTCGTCTCCGAGGGCTCCTTCGAAGCGGCGGCACGTGCCCTGCACATCACGCCCTCGGCCCTGAGCCAGCGCATTCGCCAGTTGGAACAGCGCTTGGGCGGTGTGTTGGTGCTGCGCGGCAAGCCCTGCAGCATCACGCCCTTGGGCGAGCCCTTGCTGCGCCACGCCCAGCAAGTGGCCTTGCTGGAGCAGGGCATCACGCAGGGCTGGGCGGGGCTGCAAACGAAGGGCGAAGGCGCGAGCCCTGCCGTGTTGTCGGTGGCCGTGAATGCTGACAGCCTCAGCACTTGGTTCTTGGCGGCAGCTGCTCAGTTTGCGCAAGCCACCGGGGCCCTGCTGGACCTGCGGGTTGACGACGAAGGGCACACCCACGAGGCCCTGCGCCGTGGTGAAGTGTTGGCGGCGGTCACCGCCAGCAGCAGTCCGGTGCAAGGCTGCCGCAGCAGCCGCCTGGGCAGCCTGCGCTACCGGGCCTGCGCCAGCCCCGACTTTGTGGCGCGCTACTTCGCCAAGGGCTTGAATGCCCGCAGCCTGGCCAGCGCGCCTTGCATTCGCTTCAATGCCAAAGACGAGATGCAGCACCGCTGGATGTTGCGCATGACGCGCAAGTCGCTCCAGCCTCCTGCGCATCGCCTACCCAGCAGCACCGGCTTTGTGCACGCCTGCGAAGCCGGCTTGGGCTGGGCCTTGAACCCAGAGGCCTTGGTGCGCGAGGCGCTCGCCGCAGGCCGATTGATCGATCTGTGCCCCGAGCGGCCGTTTGACGTGCCGCTCTACTGGCAGCGTTCGCGTTTGGCCTTGCCCTGGTTGCAGGCGCTGACCGTCGCGCTGGAGCAGGTCGCAAGCGTGGAGTTGAGGCCTTAGGGCTTCGCTCAATCAAAACGCCACAGCCAGAGCAAGTCCACGGCCGAGTCGGTGCCACTTTGCGCCCGCAGGCGGAAGCGCTGGCCCAGGCGGTAGACCAGCTGCCAACTGCCACTGGTGGCGTTGAGGCTGCGCTCATAGCCCACGCTCCAGCGACGCGACAGCTGCGCGCCCAGCCGCAGCACGGTGCCTGCGTCTTCGCCCTGGCCGACCGACAACTCGGTGATGCCGAGTCGGTCCATCAGTTGGCTTGCGGGGTTGTCGCCCTCGCCCGACAGCAGCGCGAGCGCCGCGCGTTGCAAGAGGGCGGTGTCGCGCCCCGTGACTTCACTGGGGTCGCGGCCCAGCAGCAGCCAGGCGAGCTTGTCGTTGTCGGGCAGGTCGGGTTCGGCGTAGAGCCGCACGCGGGGTTGCTGGGCGGTGCCGGTGACGCTGACGCCAACCCGGTGCTCGATGTTGGGCCGGATGGCCAGCAAATCCAGCCTCGGGTTGTCGAGGCTGCCGGTAAAGCGCACTTCGCCCGTCTCCAGGTCGAGCACTTGGCCATAGGCCTTGTAGCGGCCCCCTTGGGTCTCGATCTGACCGAGCCATTGCGCAGGCTTGCCGCCGCTTTCCTTGACCTGCAATTGCCCTGTGAGCCGCGATGCAAAGCCACGGCCTTGCACGCGCAGGCGCTGGCCGAGGTCGAACTTCAAGTCCACCTCCCGGCGTGGCCCTTTACGGGCCGAGGTGGCGGCGGCGGGTGGGTCTTCTGCGCGCACCACGCTCACGTCGGCGTCCAGTTCTGGGGCGTCGCTTCGGCCGATCTCGAACACGCCGCTATCGGCCGTCAAGTCGCCTTGCAGGCGAAGCACCTCGGGGCTGAAGGCCAGTTTGGCCGAGCCACTCAAGCTCAGGCGGCGGTCAAAGCGGTTCAGAAGGCGCAGCTTGTCGGCCTTCAGGTCGAGTTTGGCTTGCAGTGAGTCCTTCCAAGTGAGCGCGCCGCTCCCGCTCAGGCTTCCGCCTGCCTCGCCTTGTCCTTGCATCGAAAGCTCGGTGACTTCGAGTCGGTCTTCGTTGAATTGCGCTTTGAGCAAACCCAGCTGGCCGCCCAGCCCACTGGAAGGGTGCTGCAAGCGGGTCAGTTGAAGCTCGGCATTGCCACGCAGGCGCGGCGCTTCGCGTGTGCCGCCGAGCAGGGCATCGAGCTTTGCGCTGCCCTCCAGTTGCACCCCGCCGGGCAGCCAAGCACGCAGGGTTTTGAGTTGCGGCAGCTGGGCCTTGACCGAGCCACTCAGCGCGGTTTGGGCCGTCTGGGTCAAGCGCGCTTCCAGCTCGCCGAGCAACTTGCTGCTGATTTGCAGCGCAAGCTTCGAGGCGCCGTTTTGTTGCTGGTCGGCCTGCAAGCTGAGCTGGGTCAGGCCCAAGGCTTGCCCGTCCAGTTGCAGGTCGCCCGAGAGTGCGCCCACTTCAAGGCTGCCCACAGCGCCTGCGCCGGCTGCTTGGCTGGCGCGCAACTGGATGGCGGCGCGTGCGTCGCCCTGCCAGCTGCTCTGGGCTTCCAGTTGCTCCAGCCAAGGGGCCAGTTGCGGCTTGCCTTGCAGTGCCAATTGCCAGCTGCCGTTGCTGCTCCACTGCGCAGCATCGAGTTGCAGCGGCTCGCCAAGCAGTCGAAAGGCTTGCGTGCTCCGCAGTTGCAGGCTCCAGGCTTGTGGCGCTGGCGGCAACTGCAGCAGCAACTCGGCTTGGCTCAAGGCCAGCCAAGCTGAGGCTTCAGCCGGCGTTTTGCTGGACGGACCGAGCGTGAGCGCGACGCCCGGCAGGCGCCAGGCCGCAGCCTCTTGCACCGGAGCCTGGCTTTGCGCCTGCAAGCTGAAGCTCTGCGTGTTCTGTGCCCCTTTGAGGGCCCCCTGCGCCTGCACTTGCCAAACGCTACTGGGTGCGCCACTGGCGCGAAGTTCGTTCAATTGCCAGGCGCCGAGCTGAAGGCCATCCAGCGCGAGCTGGCCACGCCCATCGTCAAGCTTCGCCTGCAAGAGATGCAGGGTCAGCATGGCTTGCCCCTCGCGCTGCAAGCGCAGGTTTTGAACTTGGCCCGAAAGCTGGGGTGTGGCGCCGAGCTTCAAGTTGCCATGGCTGCTGCCGGCCAGCTGGCGCAGCCAGGGTTGCCACAGGAGCTGGAGTCGGTTCAGGTCGGGCACCTGCCATTGCCCCGTCTCTGGCTGCCAACTCCGGGCCAAGGCCAGTGCACTCACATCGCGCAGGGGGCCGGCTTGGCGGCCGCTGAAGTCGAGCTTGGCGTCTTGCCCTGCCAGGAGGCTGAGCTGCCAGCGGGCTGCATCGGCACCGGCTTGCCATAGGCCGGTGCCGGTGACGGGCTGGCCGGCGAGTTGGTTGCCTTCGACCAGCGTGACCGACAGCTCGCCGGTGTGCACGCCCGCGCGGCGCTGAAGCGTCCAAGTGGCCCCGGCTTGTAAGCGGCTGGGGCTGCTCCAGGGCGCCAAGCGGAGGCTCAACTGGTCCACCTGCGCTTGACCTTCTGTGCGCCAGCCGCTCGGGAGCTGTTCGGCCTCGCCTTCCAGTTGAATGCGGGTCTGCGCTTGCCGCAGCTGGGCTTCGGTCAATTCCAGCTTTTGCCCTTGCAAGCGGCCATGGGCCTCCAGGCGCCAGGGTTCGCCGGGGCCTTCGGTCTTCAAGCTGGTGCGCCAGTCCATGGGGGCCTGGAGCGAGGCCTTGGCTTGCGTCAGGTCCAAGCTGCCCCCAAGCTGCAGGGCCGGCCAATCACGGCTCAAGTTCTGCAGCTTCACGCCGCGGAGTTCGATGCGGGTCTGCAGTGCCTGACCCGCCTGGGGCAGCCGAGGCAGCGGCTGCAGTTGCAGACTGCCCGCGGCTTGCTGCTGGCTTCCCAAAGCCAGTTCAAGTTGCTCGATTTGCAATTGCTGCCACTGCGCTGGGTCCAGCTGGAGCTGCAGCGCCACGCTGCGCAGCGGCCAGCCTTTTTCGTCGAGGCGCCGGGCGGCGAGGTTTTGGGCTTGCACCTTCAGCTGCAGCATCGGCCCCTGGGTGGGCGCGATTTGGATCTGCCCGAGCCAATCGCCTAGGGGCGCCTGGGCGTGCAGCGCTTGCGGGTTCAGGCCTTGGAATTTGGCTTTCAACGCCATCAAAGGCTGTGCCGCCAAGGGGGCGAGTTCGACTTGGCCGCTCAGGCGCTCAAGCTGGCCGTCCATGAGGCGCAGACTCACTGGCAGCTTGCCCAGCGTGCCTTTGCCCTGCAGTTGCAATTGGAGCGCCTCGCGCTGCCCTTGAAGCGCCAAGGCGAGCTGACCGCGCGCATCCAGTTCGGCGCTGGCCGAGAACGCGGCACCCTGCCACTTCGCCTTTGCCTTCGGCAGGCTGAGGAGCGGGTCCGGCCCGCCCACCCGAAGCTCGAAGTCCAGCGCGTTGAGGGTTTGGCCATTGAGCTCAAGCTGAGCCACCTCAACGCGCGTCAAGTGCAGCGCGACGGGGAGCCGCAGCGCGGCGAGCAGGGCCTCTTGCGTCAAGGGCGGGCCGCCCGTGCTGCTGATTTGTAGGCTCAGTCGCTGGATTTGGATGCGCGTTTGCACGCCCCCGGCCGCCCACCGCAAGGGCGCCACCTGCACGCCCTGCGCTTGCCAATTCAAGCCCGCTTGCTGGCCCTGCAATTCAGCGGCATTCAGCCCCGCCCACAAGGAGCCTTCAAGGCCGGCCAAGCGGCTGCCCGCCAAGCTCCGCAGCACTGGTGCCGTGCCCAGTGCCACCACCGTGGCCGCCACGGCGACGAGCAGCACGGCCAGAGCGAGCAGCCAGCGCCGCCACTTCATAGCGCGATGCCCACCGAGATGTGCACGCGCCAGCCGCCGCCTTGATCCTTTTGACCCTTGGCCAAGTCGGCTCGGAACAAGCCCACCGGGCTGCGCCAACGCAAGCCCAGGCCGCCGCCCCAGGCGGGCTTGGCGTCACGCCAGCGGGTGGCCGCCTGCCCGGCATCCACAAAGGCCGCGGCGCTGATTCCCTCCAGGCCACCGACCCAAGTGCGAGGCAGCGGCTGGCTGGCTTCAACGCTGCCCGTCCAAACCACTCGGCCGCCGATCTCTTGACCCCCGAACCCCACAGACTGGGGCCCAAGGCTGCGGTGGCTGTAGCCGCGCACCGATTCGTCGCCCCCGGCGCGCCAGCGCAGGGACTCGGGCAGGTCCAGGTCGCTGGGGGCAAAAACTTGCCCGGCCGAGACACGAAAGGCAAGCCCGCGGCCTTGTGACAAGGGCTGCCAGAGTTGCCAGCGTGCATGCACGCGAGCCAGGTTTCCCTTCAAGCGCCCCGTTGCATCTTCAGAGCGGGCAGGGCCGGCGGCCAGTTCGACGAGCAAGGCTTGGCCATCGGTGGGCACCAGCACGCTGTCGAGGCGCCGCCAGGTGGGGTTCCAGCGCAGCAACAGGGCTTCGGCCCGGCTGCTCTCCAGCCCAATGCCTTGTCGGGAAGCGAGAGCCTCAATGAGCAAGGCGCGGTCGTGCTCGCGCGTTTCGAACACCTGCCCCAGCCGCAGGGAGGCCTGGCGGTAGGGCGCCTCTGTGCCCTCTTCGCGCTCCCAGCGGATGGCCGCCAAGTTGCGGCGCTGGCGCGCGCCCGGGTGGCTGGAGAGTTCCGCATCCAGCTCTTGTTTGTCGCGAGCCCAGGCCAGCTTCAGCGAGGAGCGCAAGGCTTGCCCGAGGAACAGGCGGTGCTGGTGTTCCAGCGTGACGCGCTCGCCGCTGTTGCTGGTCCAGCCAAGGCCCAGCCCGAGTTGCTGCAGGGGCGATTCCCGCAGGCGAACGCGGACGGCCATTTGCTCGCCCTGCAGGCTGTCCACGTCCAGCTCCACTTGGGCGCTGTCAAAGAGGCCGCTCTTCAGGAGGCGCGCCTGCGCTGCCGTGAGGCTCACTTCACTGACGGATTGGCCCGGTTCCAGGCCCAGCAGCCGGCGCACGCGGTTGGGGTCGTGGTGGTTCAGGCCTTCGATCTCGACGCGTGAGATGCGCACGGCAGGCCCAGCGTCGAGCACCAGTTGCAAGTCCACGCTTTGGGCGGCGACATCGACCTGCGCTTGCGTCGAGGCCCAGCGGGCGAGGGGGTAGCCACTGCCGCGCACCCGCGCCAGCAGCCCGCGTTTGGCATCGGCCCAGGCTGCCTGGGTAAAGGGTGCACCCTCCTGCAAGGGAAGGCTGGCGCGCCAAGTGGCCAACTGCGCAGCCATGGGCGCGGCTTCAATGGGGCCACCGCCGTTCAAGTCCAAGCGCCTGACGAGGGCTTGCGGCCCGACCTTCACATTCAGGCGAGCCTGCGCGCAATCGAGTTCGATCAGCTCCGGCTGGACGAGCCCCAAGGTTTCCAGCAACTGCCGCACCTGCAAGCCCGTGAGCGCGCAGAGGCGCTCGCGTTCCAGCGCATCCACCGGTTGGCGCTCTTGCTGCGCCAACGCGCGCGCCAAATCCAAGTGTTCGGCCAGCAAGGCCTGCGCTTCGCTGCGGTCCGCCTTCACGCTGAGGGTTTCGGCCGCCTGCGCGGCGCTCGGGAGCATGCAAACCCCGCCCAGCAAGCCCATTCCCCAAAGACCCGCCCAGAGCAGGCCGAGCCGAGGCCTCATTGATTCAGCTGCCGCATGGCCGCCTCCAGGCCGCCCATCGTCATCGGGTGCATGCGGCCGTGGACCAAGCGCTGCATCAGTTCAATGCTCTGCCGATAGCCCCAAACGCCCTGGGGCTCGGGGTTGATCCAGGTGTGCTTCGGGAAGTGCTGGGTGAGCCGGTCCATCCAAACGGCACCGGCTTCTTCATTCATGTATTCCACGCTGCCGCCGGGTTGCAGGATTTCATAGGGGCTCATGGTGGCATCGCCTACGAAGATCAGCTTGTAGTCGCGGTTGTATTTGTGGATCAAGTCGTAAGTGCTGGTCTTCTCGCTGAAGCGGCGGCGGTTGTTCTTCCAAACGTGGTCGTACACGCAGTTGTGGAAATAGAAGATTTCCAGGTGCTTGAACTCTGACTTGGCGGCGCTGAACAGCTCTTCGACCCGGTGGATGTGCTCGTCCATGGTGCCGCCCACGTCCATCAAGAGCAGCACCTTGACTTTGTTGTGGCGCTCGGGGCGCATCTTGATGTCGAGCATGCCGGCGTTGGCGGCGGTGGGTTGAATGGTGTCGTCCAGGGCGAACTCATCGAGTGCGCCTTCGCGGGCGAAGCGGCGCAGCCGGCGCAGCGCCACCTTGATGTTGCGGGTGCCCAGCTCCTTGCTGTCGTCGTAGTCGCGGTAGCCGCGCTGCTCCCACACCTTGACGGCACTCTTTTGGCCGCCGCCCTTGCCGATGCGCACCCCCGCCGGGTTCACGCCGCCATTGCCGAAGGGGCTGGTGCCGCCGGTGCCAATCCAGCGGTTGCCGCCCTCGTGGCGTTCCTTTTGTTCTTCGAGCCGCTTTTTCAAGGTTTCCATCAGCTCGTCCCAGCCCAGGGCTTCGAGCTTGGCGCGCTCTTCAGGGCTCAGATTGAGTTGCATTTGCTGCTTGAGCCAGTCCTCGGGCAGGGTTTGGGCGAGCTCCAGCTTGAGCTCCACGCCATGCACGTAGGCGGCAAAGGCGCGGTCGAACTTGTCGTAGAGCGCCTCGTCTTTCACCAGCACGGTGCGCGCCAGGCTGTAGAACTGGTCGATATTGGGCTCAATGACCCCGGCTCGCAGGGCTTCGAGCAGGCTCAGGAACTCCTTGGGCGAAACCGGCAATTTCGCCGCACGCAAGGTGTAGAAGAAAGACAGCAACATGGGCTCGATTGTGCTGCGGCTGCTACCCTCATAGGCCCATGCCGACTTGGAACATCGCTCAACTGCTGCTCTTCATGATGCTGCTGCAGCACGCCGTGGCTTCTGTCATATGGCTGCTGACCGTGAAGGCACGAATTGCGCCCCGTGTGCCTGGGCTGCATTGGGCCGCTGCATCGGCCTGGACCGGTGTGGTGATGGCGCTGGCCCTGCTGCAGCCCTGGATTGGCACCACCTACGGCCACGACTTGGCCGTGCTGTTGAGCCCTGGCATCTTCATCCTTGTGCGCCTTGGCATCCACATCCTCTTCCGAACGCCCCGCCAAGACGTTGAGCACTTTGGAGTGATTGCGGTGGCCTTGGCCTGCGGCCTTGGCGGCATGTTGCTCGATGCGCCCTCTCAGTGGCCGATCGTTTACAGCGCGCTGCTCAGTGCGTTCAGCTTGTGGCGCTGTGCGTCCTGCGTGCAGGTTGCTGCTGAGAAGGAACTCGGCGCAGGCTCGGCGCGATTTGTCCTGTTGCCGTTGCGACTGATGGCCATGGTCTTCATGGTTCGCGCAGCGAGCGCCTTGATCGCTTCAGACACCTTGGGCGTACCGCTTTCTATTGCGAGCCCAAGTAACGTCGTGGTGCTGGCACTTTTCTTCACCGCCAGCATCGTGTTTCACCTCATCCTCGGCATGACCGTGGCACTTCGCCTTGTGGCTCGGCTGAAGAACCTGTCACAGCGCGATCCATTGACCGGCTTGCTCAACCGGCGGGGACTTCAAGAACAGCGCCTCGTCGGGGCCGGCGGTTCGGTGGCTTTGGTGGCGCTGGACGTGGATCACTTCAAACGCATCAACGACACCTATGGGCACGCCATTGGAGATCGAGCGCTGCAGCACCTTGCGGAGTTGGTGAGACGCACGCTGCGCAGCAGCGACTTGGCCGCCCGCGTGGGGGGCGAGGAGTTTGTGTTGCTCATGCCCGGCGTTGACCAGGAGCAAGCCCTGCAAACCGCAGAGCGCCTGCGCGTCTGCATTGCCAGCCAGCCTTTGCGCTTGACTGACTTGAAGTTGCCGATGACGGTCAGCCTAGGCGTTGCCTGTGGCCGCAGCGAAGACGACTGCGACCTCCTCATTGCCCGAGCCGACGAGGCCTTGTACCGGGCCAAGGCCGCTGGCCGAAACCGCATCGAGCTAGCGCGTTAGCAGGCTCGCGGTGATGCGGCGTTTTGCCGCTGGCCATTCCGCCGCTGCCATGCTGTACATCACGGTGTCGCGCACAAAGCCGTCGCGCCTCGCAAAGTGGTGGCGCAACACGCCATCTTTGTGGGCGCCGAGCCGCTCAATGGCCGCTTGGCTGGCCAGGTTCTCTGCGCCGGTCCGCCAGCCCACCAAAGCCGCCCCCAAGACTTCAAACGCGTGCTGCATCAGGAGCAGTTTGCACTGGGTGTTCACCACGGTGCGCTGCCAGGGCTTGGCCACCCAGGTGTGCCCGATTTCAAGGCGGTCAATGGCGGGCACGATGTCGTGAAAGCTCGTGCTACCCACCAACTCGCCGGTCGGGATCCACTCGATCACCCACGGCCAGCGCGTGCCCGCTGCCTGCATGCTGAGCGCACGCTCCACGTACTCGCGCCCTTCGCCCGGTCCAGGCACCCAGGTCACGCGGATGCGGTGCAGCTCTTCCAAGCTTCCTGCGTGCTCAAGCGCGGGTGCGTGCTCTGCACGCAATGGCAGCAAGCGAACCGGACCCGCTTCGAGGGTCACCGATTGCAAAACCAGCATCAGCGGTTCATGCGCTGCATTTGCATGAGTTTCTCGAAGAGCGTCAGGTCCTGCTCGTTCTTCAGCAGCGCACCCACAACCGGCGGGAGCTGGGTCGGCCCGTGGTCGCCGGCGCCCAGGCTGGCTGCATCGATGTCCTCGGCCAGCAGCAAGCGCAGCCAGTCGAGCAATTCGCTGGTGGACGGTTTCTTCTTGAGCCCCGGCAGGTTCCGCACTTGGTAGAAGCTCTTCAGCGCAGCGCTGAGCAACTCGCTCTTCAAGTCGGGGAAGTGCACGTCCACGATGCGTCGCATGGTCGCTTCGTCAGGGAACTTGATGTAGTGAAAGAAGCAGCGACGCAAAAAGGCGTCGGGCAGTTCCTTTTCGTTGTTGCTGGTGATGAAAACCAAGGGGCGGCGGCTTGCCTTGACGAGTTCGC
The DNA here is from genome assembly GCA_046317675.1 of Burkholderiales bacterium. Lineage (GTDB taxonomy): Bacteria > Pseudomonadota > Gammaproteobacteria > Burkholderiales > Burkholderiaceae_C > Inhella. The sequence goes on along the minus strand of JBKCVH010000249.1, from coordinate 8,297 downwards.
GCGTCTCATAGACGTAGAACTCCATGCGATCGAGTTCGCGAAGCAGGTCGTTGGGGAACTCGATGTCGGCCTTGTCAATTTCATCAATGAGCAATGCGCAAGGCTGCTCGCTGGTGAAGGCTTGCCAGAGCACGCCTTTGTGGATGTAGTTGTTGATGTCCTTGACGCGCGGGTCACCAAGTTGGGAGTCGCGCAGCCGGCTCACTGCGTCGTACTCGTACAGGCCCTGCTGCGCCTTGGTGCTGCTTTTGATGTGCCACTGCAGGAGCGGCATGCCCAGCGCCGAGGCGACCTCTTCAGCCAGCAAGGTCTTGCCGGTGCCTGGCTCGCCTTTGAGTAGCAAAGGGCGCTCCAGGAGGCGGGCTGCGTTCACCGCGAGTTTGAGGTCGTCGGTGGCGATGTAATGTGCGGTGCCGTCAAATTTCATGCGTGCAAGTATCCCTTGCATAGAATCGCCGCCCATCTCGGTCCTCCCGATGCCAAACACCATGAAGAATCTTTCTTACGCCCTAGTCCTGCTCGCTGCCATTGCGGCCCCGCATGTTCATGCTGCTGGGGATGTGGCCCGGGGCCAAAAGCAGGCGGCAATGTGCATCGGATGCCACGGCATTGCGGGCTACCAAGCGAGCTTCCCAGAGGTGCATCGCGTGCCGATGATTTCGGGCCAGACGGCCGGATACATCACGGCGGCCCTCCAGGCCTACGCCAAGGGTGAGCGCCGCCACCCGACCATGAGGGGCATATCGACCAGCTTGAGTGAGCAGGATATGGCCGACCTTGGCGCGTTCTATGCGCAGCATGGTGGGGCGCAAGCGGCCCCCGAGACCGTTCCAGCACCCAGCCCTGCAGTGGCCAAGTTGTTGGAGCAAGGCGCTTGCGTGAGCTGCCACGGTGCCAACTTCAGCAAACCAATTAGCGATGCCTATCCGAAGCTTGCAGGCCAGCACGCTGATTACCTTTATGTGGCCCTGAAAAGCTACCAAAGCAATGCTCCGACGCATGGTCGCAGCAACGGCATCATGCAAGGCCAAGTCAAGCGCTACAGCCATGCCGAATTGAAGGCAATGGCCAAGTACCTGGGCAGTCTGCCTGGGGAGTTGAAAACGGTGCCGCAGTCGCGTTTCCGCTAAGCGCCCTCTCTGCCCGAAAAAGCCGCCTTGGGCGGCTTTTTTCATGCCTTCGCCATTGCTTATGGGGTAGGTCCGGGGTTGGGGCCGCCGCACTGCCCGCATACTGGTGGGACACGCTCAAAGCATCATGCTCAAGAAGATTCCCACCCAACAAGCCGAGCTGGGCATGTTCCTTCAGTCCATGGAAGGCTCGTGGCTTTCGCATCCCTTTTGGAAGACCAAGTTCCTGTTGGCCGAAGCGTCTGATTTGGAGTCGCTCAAGAAGTCGGGCGTGCCTTACATCTGGATTGATGCGTCCAAGGGCAGGGACGCGGTTCCAGAGGCGGATGAAGAGGAGACGAGTCAGGCTCCACCGCCAGAGCCGCCAGAGCCGCCAGAGCCGCCAGAGCCGCCAGAGTCGGTCGAGCGCCTAGAAGCGCAGCCCAAAGAGGCAGTGGTTCTGGCTCCCATGAGCATGGCTGCCCAGCCCTCCAGAAGCTTTGCCGATGAGATGGAGCAGGCGGCTGCGTTGATGAACAAGTCGCGCAAGGCCGTTGTGGGCATGCTCAACGAAGCCCGCATGGGCCGGGTCGTGCGCCAAGAGGCCGCGGCTGAGGTGGTGGAAGACATCGCCGGTTCGGTTTGGCGCAACCCTTCGGCGCTCATCACGCTGGCGCGCCTGAAAACGCGAGACGACTACACCTACATGCACAGTGTGGCTGTGTGCGCCATGATGGTTTCGCTTGGTCGGCAGTTGGGCTTGAGCGAGGCGGAACAGCGTGTAGCCGGCGAAGCGGGTTTGCTTCACGATGTTGGCAAGATGCTGATGCCGCTGGAAGTGCTGAACAAGCCCGGACAACTCACCGACGCCGAGTTCGCCATCATGAAGAGCCACCCTTCTCGGGGCTACGAGGCCTTGAAGGCGGGAGGCGCCTTTGGGGAAGGGGTGCTCGACGTCGCCTTGCACCACCACGAAAAGATGGATGGCAGCGGCTACCCGCATCGCTTGCCGGGCGACAAGATCAGCTTGCTGTCGCGCATGGGGGCTGTTTGCGATGTATATGACGCCATCACATCCAATCGCCCCTACAAAGCAGCGTGGGACCCTGCGGCTTCTTTGGCGCGCATGGCGCAGTGGCAAGGCCACTTTGACCCCAGGGTGTTCCAGGCTTTTGTGGTGTCGCTGGGCATTTATCCAGTCGGGACACTGGTGAGGCTGCATTCGGGGCGCTTGGCGGTGGTCATTGACCAAAACCCCGGCAGGCTCACCATGCCCAAGGTGAAGATCTTCTTCTCCACCAAATCCAACATGCCGATCGAGCTGAAGGAGATGGATTTGTCGAGCGACAGCAGCGACAAAATCACCGGTCGCGAAGACCCCGCCACCTGGGGCTTTACGCATCTCAACGAACTCTGGAACCCCAACCCATGAAGCGCTTGGTCCTGTTGGTAGCTGCTCTTTTGCTGGCTGGAATGGCCCACGCCCAGACCCTGCGCTGGGCCAGTCAAGGGGATCTGCAAACGGCCGACCCGCACTCGCAAAACGAGAGCATGACCAACATGATGAATGGTCAGGTTTACGAGAAGCTGGTGAAGCGCAACAAAGACATGTCGATCGGTCCGGGCCTGGCCACGGAGTGGAGCAACCCCGACCCACTCACCTGGCGCTTCAAGCTGCGCCCCAATGTCAAGTTCCACGACGGCTCGCCTTTCAATGCGGACGATGTGGTCTTCTCCATCGAGCGCAGCAAGGCTGAAACCTCGAACGTTCGCATTTACGGCAATCAAGTTGGCACGGCCCGCAAGATCGATAACTTGACGGTGGAGTTCAAGTTGGAGCGGCCGAATCCGGTGTTCCTGCAGATGGTGGACTTGCTCTGGATCATGAGCAAGCCTTGGGCAGAGAAGCACAAAGTGCTGAGGCCCTTGGACTTCAAGAACAAAGAAGAGAGCTACGCCAGCCTCAATACCAATGGCACCGGTCCCTACATCATGGTGAGTCGGCAGCCTGCGGTGAAGACGGTTTACAAGCGCAACCCAAACTGGTGGGGGAAGTTTGAGGGCAATGTGCAGGACATCGTCTACAGCCCCATTGCCAGTGACGGTACCCGTTTGGCGGCGCTGCTCAGTGGCGAGCTCGACATGGTGCTGGACCCTGCGCCCCGCGACATCCCTCGCCTGCGCCAACAGCCGAACGTGCAAATCATTGATGGCCTTGAGAACCGCCTGATTTTCATCGCCTTCGATCAGCACCGCGACAGCCTGCTCTACGGCAAGAGCCCAGACGGAAAGAACCCGTTCAAAGATCGCCGAGTGCGCCAGGCCATGTACCAAGCCATTCACATCGAAGCGATGCGCGACAAGATCATGACCGGCTTGGCCAAGCCCACTGGAGGGCCCACGTCGAACCCGATTGGCACTTACAACGATCCGCAAATCGAAGCTCGCCTGCCGTACGACTTGGCGGCTGCACGCAAGCTAATGCAAGAGGCGGGCTACGGCGAGGGCTTCGAAGTCACGCTGGATTGCCCGAACAACCGCTATGTGAACGACGAAGAGATTTGCGTGGCCCTGGCCGGGATGTGGGCACAGATTGGTATCAAGATCAAGGTCAATGCCATGCCCCGGGTGCTGTACTTTCCAAAGCTCGAGAAGTACGACAGCAGCCTGTACCTCTATGGGTGGGGCGGTGCCATCACAGATGCCGAAACCATCATGACCCCGGTTTGGCGCAATGTGGGCGAGAAGGGCGTCGGTCTGAACAACTACGGCCGCTGGGTCAACGACAAGTTTGACGCTTTGGCAGCGCAGAGTTCGATCGAGCCCGACCCAAAGAAGCGGGAGGCTCTGGTGAAAGCCGCGCTGACCGAGTTTAAGAATGGCCACCACATCATTCCGCTGCACCGCCAGATGATTCCGTGGGCGGCGCGCAAGGGCCTGAACACGGTTCATCGCCCGGACAATTGGCTGGAGGCTGCTTGGACGACGGTGCCAGTAGCCAAGTGATGCGGCAAATGCCTTAGATGACGTAGTCCAGGAGCGGCTCCAACTGGTCGCCCCATTCCTGCATCGTCGTTTCGGCCACGTTGAGCCACGCCAGAGCCTCTTCGCCGTACTGATTCCAGTCGGCATCAGGGCTCAGGCCTTCGTGCTGGCGCATCAGGTACTCCGCCACCAGGCCGGAGGCCACCAGCAGCGCGACGTCGTGCTCAGCAGACGCCTCGCGCAGCACCGTGAAGTCATGGTGGAGCCGCACAGAAGCCATGAGCGTGCTCGGCAGGCCCCAAGCGCGAGCCGTTAGCGCGCCGACGACAGCGTGATTGGTGCGGTGATTGGCGTCTTCGGTGGCCACGTAAGGGCGGTCGATGCGGGCAGCCGCTTCAACCAGCGTCGCCCCGTAACCTTTGACTGCTTGCAGCAGCACAGGCATGCCGACATGGCAAAAGAGACCGTGTGCGCTGGCCAGGTCGCCGTCAAGGCCGGGAATCTGGCGTGAAAGAAACTCCATCGCCACCGCACGCTTGCTGCTGCGCTCCCAAAAGCGCTGCAAATGTGTGCTTTGAACTGGCACGGCATTGCGCACCAGAAAGGCAGTCATCAAAGCCGTTGTGGGCTTGAGGCCGAGACGCATCATGGCCTGACCCACGCTCACGCAGGGTGCGCCATCGCCCAGGTGCACAGGGCTGTTGGCCACGCGCAGCAAGGTGGCGCTCATGGCGACATCCGCCGCAGCGATGCCTTGCACCTCGGTCAGGTCAGGCTCACGCATTTGCATGGCTTTTCGCAAGCGCGTGAGTAGCACTGGACAGGGCGGGATCTTGATCTCGCGAAGCGGGCCGCGGTCGCGGGCTTGGGTCAGTTCGGTGTCGATGGCTTCGGTGCGCATACCCCCAATGATAGGCAACAGGGTTTGCCTGCCGTAACTTGTTCTTCGCGCTGGCTAAAGTCGTTCGCTGATTCATGCGAAAACGTACCGCTCCCCTCCTTGCCGGTCTTTGTCTGTGCCTTTCGCTGACCGCCTGGGCCTGGGATGCAGCGCGCATCCAGCAGCAGGCGTCGGCTTTGTCGGCAGCGACCCAGCAATTGACTCGCCAGCTGCTGCAACTCGTGGAGGCGCAGCAAGGGCAGCCTGTGGTGCAGCAGCTGGAACAGGTGAACCGCTTCTTCAACCAACGAATGGCTTGGCGCGACGATCAAAGTGTTTGGGGCCAAGTCGATTACTGGGCGACTCCCTTGGAAATGTTTGGCAAAGGCGCTGGCGATTGCGAGGACTTGGCCATGGGCAAGTACTTCAGTTTGTTGGGGCTTGGCGTGGCGGAATCCAGCCTGCGGCTGGTCTATGTGCGGGCGCAGTGGGAAGGTCGGCCCCAGGCGCACATGGTGCTGGCTTGGTATGCCACACCGGATGCCGAGCCCTACATCCTCGACAACCTCAACCCCAAGCTGCTCAAGGCCAGTGAACGGCCGGACCTGCAGCCTGTTTTTAGCTTCAACGCACAGGGCCTGTGGCAGGGCGCTGGTGCACAAGCGGCGGGAAATCCGCTCACCCGTTTGACGATTTGGCGCGACGCCCTAGCCCGCGCGAAAGCAGAAGGTTTCTAGCAATGTCTCTCATTCGACAAGTCAGTCTGCTCCTCGTGGCCGCCGTCATGCTTGCGCTGGCGGGCGGGGTCTTGGTCTCGGGCAGCACCTTGCGTGAACTGCTCAGCCAGCAGGCGCAGATCAAGAACGCAGACAACGCGCAGGCCCTGGCCTTGGCGGCCAGTCAGCAGGGCGGTGATGTGGCCTTGATGCAGCTCTTGATGAGTGCGCAGTTCGACACGGGGCACTACCAGCTTCTGCGTTGGCGCACGGCCGATGGGCAAGTGGCTTTTGAGCGCCGTGCTGTGGAAGCGAACTCGTCGGCTCCCGTTTGGCTTCGTGAGCTGGCACCCATCCACGCCGAGCCCGGTGTGGCCCAGTTGTCCAGCGGCTGGAAGGCGCTGGGTCACATTGAGCTGCAGACGCAGCTCTCCTTTGCCTACGATGCCCTTTGGCAAAGCTTGGTGCGCAGCAGCCTCTGGGCACTTCTGTTGGCCTTGGCCGCGTTGGCTGCCGCACAGCTCGTTTTGTCGCGCATTCGAAAGCCCCTGGATGCCCTGGCCGCACAAGCGGATGCCCTGGCCGACGGGCAGTTCTTGCAGGTCGAGCCCTCGGGCGTGCGCGAGCTCAAGCCGCTCACGCAGGCATTGAACGGCATGGTGCGTCGCATTCAACGGATGTTCGAAGCCCAAACCGAGCAGCTCGGCTTGCTGCGCCAGCAAGCGCACTGCGACGCGCTCACGGGGCTTTACCTCCGCCAGCACTTCATGGCGGAATTGGCATCGGCGCTTGCGCGTGATGACGGACCCGAACGCGCCAGTTTGCTCTTGCTCCGCTTGCAAGACTTGGCCGGTGTGAACCGCATGCTGGGTCGTGAGGCGACCGACCAAGTGTTGGCATTGATCGGCGAGGCTTTGCAGGAGTACACCGAGCGAGTACCTGGCAGCCTCGCGGGGCGCATGAATGGCGCCGACTATGCGCTGTGGCTGCCGGTTCCGGCTGTTCTGGATGAAAGCGCTGAGGCCTTGGCAGAGGCCTTGCGCATGGCGCTCAAGCGCGCCTCTCAGCAGGGCGGGAATGGCTTGCTGCGCCTGGCAATGGGCGGCGCTGAAATGCTGCGCAGCCGCCCCATGAGCCAATGGTTTGCCATGGCCGATGAAGCGCTGGCGGAGGCCGAACAGCAAACCAACGGTTTGTTGCCGCTGAAGCTGCGCCGTGACGACAGCCCCGCCCAGCCCGCTTTGCCCCAGGGCGAAAGCGCTTGGCGCGCGCAGATTGAGTCGGCCTTGGCGCAGCAACACTTGCGCTTGCTCCAGTACCCCGTCCTGGACCGCGACGGCCACTTGCTGCACTGGGAGTGTCCGTTGCATCTCGGCTTGGCCGCGCGGCACGAGGCAACGCCTGACTTCGTCAGTGCCAAAGTGTGGCTACCTCTTGCACAACGCACTGGCCTAACGGCCGAAGTGGACTTGGCTGCCGTGAGCCAAGCGCTCGCTCTGATCGGTAGCGACGGACAAATGCGCGCTGTGAACTTGGCCCCTGCGAGCTTGTTGGCCCGAGATTTCTTGCAACGCCTGCGTGCGCTGTTGAAGAGCAACGCCCAAGCTGCGCGCCAGCTGGCGTTGGAATTCGATGTGCTGGCCGCCCAGCGCCATTTCGATTTGCTCCAGGAGCTGAGCCGCGCGGTTCACCCCATGGGCGTACGCCTCGGTCTAGAGCACGCGGGCGGGCAGTTGCAGCGCATCGAGAAGCTCTACCAATTGGGGCTCCACTACGTGAAGCTGGACCGCTCGGTCTTGCTCGGCGTCTCAGAAGACCCAAGCCGCGCGGGCTTTGTCCGCAGCTTGGTCATCTTGCTGCACGGCCTGTCGCTTCAGGTGATGGGCGAGGGCGTCGAGCAAGAGCGCGATGCCCGCGCCTTGTGGGACTGCGGCCTTGCCGGCGTGACCGGCCCCTGGGCCACCTCGCACGCGGCGCGCTGAGATCCGTAGAATCCCGGGCTCGTGCTCCCTCTTGAGGGCGTGCGTCCACGCTAGGGGTGCTGACCGAATCGGTTGGCTGAGAAACACCCTTGGAACCTGATTGAGGTAATCCTCGCGCAGGGAAGCGTGGTCAAGCGGACCCGCTTTGCCGGCCGCTTGCCCGCCTTGCCTGCCATCCACTGCTGATGGCAATGAAATCGAAACTCTCCCGTTTGACCCTGGCTGCCTTGGCCAGCCTTTGCGCCCTGCCGCCCGCAGCGCGCGCGCAAGAAAACACCCAACTGCCCCAAGTGACCGTCACTGGCCGTAACGCCGCGGCGCCAGTGTCTGTGGGTGGATTTGGCGACACCCCGGCGGCCCGCCTGCCATTGCAAAGCACGCGCATCGATGCAGAGCGACTCAAAGACCTGGGCAGCGCCGGGCTTTCCGCGCTGCCTCTGCTCGACGCTTCGGTCGGCGATTCGTACAACAGCGTGGGCTACTTCGCGCAGTTGAAGGTTCGCGGCTTTGATCTCGACACCCGATTCAACTTGCGCCGCGACGGCCTACCCGTGAGCGGGCAGACTGGCTTTGACCTGTTCAACAAAGCGGCCGTGGAATTGCTCAAAGGAGCCAGTGGCCTGCA